>JBBRQW010000112.1:0-9086 GCA_038225765.1 Caulobacterales bacterium
CGGGTGGGCGAGCGGGGCCTCAAGCTCTCCGGCGGCGAGCGCCAGCGGGTCGGCCTGGCCCGCGCCTTGCTGGCCGGCCCTCGCCTGCTGGTGCTCGACGAAGCCACCAGCGCCCTGGATGGTCGCACCGAAGCGGCGATCCAAGCCACCTTGCGCAAGGTGCGGGCCGGCCGCACCACCCTGGTCGTCGCCCATCGCCTGTCCACCATCGCCGACGCCGACCAGATCCTGGTTATCCGGCGCGGCCGGATCGTCGAGCGCGGCGACCACGCCGCCCTGCTGGCGGGCGGAGGCGAATACGCGGCCCTGTGGCGGCGCCAGACCCGCGGGGAAGGCGCGGCTACTCCGCCGCGATCGGCGCCGGCCTGGGCCGGATGAGTTCGCCGCCGGCGGCCGCCTGACCCGACCGCCGCCGTCCGAAGCGACCCCGCAGGCGGCGCCGGCCGTCGGCCAGGGTCTTGGGGGCGGCCAGGGCGACCGGGGTCAGGAACAGGGTGAGCAGGGTCGAGAAGGTCAGGCCGAACACCACCGTGGCCGAAAGCTGCACCCACCATTCGGAGCCCGGGGCCTTGTAGTCGAACCCGCCGGCGCGAAAGTCCGGGTGGAGCTGGAACATCAGGGGAAGCAGGCCGATCACCGTCACCACCGTGGTCAGCATCACCGGCCGGAAGCGCTGGGTGGCGGCGCGCACGGCGGCCTCGTCGGCCTCGTGGCCGCTTCGACGCAGTTGATAGTAGGTGTCCACCAGCACGATGTTGTGCCCGACCACCACCCCGGCCAGGGCGACGATGCCGGTCCCCATCATGATCGCCGAAATATAATCGAAGGTGTGGGCGATATTGAGATCGGCGCCCAGGAGCACGCCCACGGTCGAGAGCACCACCGCCGAGAGGGTGACAAAGACGCCGTAGAAGCTGTTGAATTGCCACAGAAGGATGGTCGCCATCAAAAACAGGGTGACGGCCATGGCGGCGATGAAGAACAGGCCGGCGTTCTGGGTTTCCTCGTCCGCGCCGCGGAACTTCCAGCGCACCGAAGAGTCCAGGGGCGCCTTGGCCAGCCAGGGCTTGAGTTGGGCGATCTTCTGGTTGGCCGCCACCCCCCTGACGTTGGCCTGGACCACCACCAGCCGCTGGCTGTCGCGCCGGACGATGGAGGTGACCTGCTGGGCCGGCGTCATCTTGACGAAATAGCTGAGCGGCTCTGGTCCCCTGGGCGTGTCGATCTTGAGGTCGCCGAAGGCGGCGAGGTTGCGTGACTCGGGCGCGAAGCGCACCCGGATATCCAGTTCGTCCTGGGCGTCGACCGGGCGGAACTTGCCGGCCAGCACCCCGTCGGTCACGAACTCGATGGCCTGGCCCACGCTCTGCACATCGACGCCGTAGCGGCCGGCCGCCACCCGATCGACGGTGAAGTTCCACTCGATGCCCGGCGAGGTGCGGCTGTCCTCCAGTTCGACGATCTGGGGATCGGCGGCCAGCTTGGCGCGGATGAGATCGGCGGCCCGGTTCAGGGCGTCCGGCTCGGCCCCGCGCAGTTCGACCTGGATATCCTTGCCCTCCGAGGGCCCGCTTTGCGGCAGGCGCAGTTCGGTGAGGACGCCCGGCGTCTCCCCGATCCTGCGGCGGATGGTCGCCACGATGTCGCGGCCGGTCAGATGGAGGGCCCGCTCGAGCCGGAAGTCGGCGAACTCGAGCTGGATGCGGCCGATGGCGTCGTTGGGCGGCGCCGACTGGCCGCCCTGGTTGCTGCGCCCGGAGCGGGTGTAGATCGACTTGACCCCCGGGATGCCGATGAGCTTGCGCTCGACTTGCGAGACCAGATCGTCTTGCGCCTGGACCGACAGATTGCCGCGCGCCTTGACATAGACCGTGGCGTGGTCCGGATCCTGATCGAGGAAGAACATCACCGGGTGCGGCTGGACGGCGAACAGGGCCACGATCCCCACCACCGTGGCCGCCGCCGAGCCGGTGACGATCCACGGATGGCGCCCGCCGGCGTGGATGGCGCGGGCGTACCAACCCATGAAGCCGGCCATGGTGCGCGGATCGCCGTGTTCGGATTTCTCGATCTCGGCCAGGTGTTCGAGATCGGCCCCCTGCTTGCGGCCGACCAGGGAGCCCAGGGCCGGGGTGACGATCAGGGCGATGACGATCGACGCCCCCAGCACGAAGAACAGGGTGATCGGCAGGTAGCTCATGAACTTGCCGGCGATCGAGTTCCAGAACAGGAAGGGCACGAAGGCGCACAGGGTGGTCAGAGTGCCGTTGACAACCGGCCAGAACATCCGCGTCCCGGCGGCGGCGAAAGCGCCCCGCTTGTCCATCCCCTCGGCCATTTTGCGGTCGGCGTACTCCACCACCACGATGCCGCCGTCCACCAGTATGCCCACCGCCAGAATGAGACCGAACATCACCATCTGATTGAGGGTGATCCCCAGGCGCTGGAGCATCAGGAAGGCCAGCATGAAACACACTGGAATGGCCGCCCCGACCATCAGGCCCTGGCGGATGCCCAGGGTGGCGACGATGATCAGCATGACCAGCAGGGTGGCGGTGATCAGGCCCGATTCCAGTATGCTCAGGCTCTGGGCGATGAATTCGCTGTCGTCGAAGGTGTAGTCGGCGTGGATGGTGGCCGGCCAATGCCGGCTGTCGGCCCGGACCGCCTTTTTCGCCGCCGCCACCGTGTCCAGCACATTGGCCCCCGGCCGTTTGACCACCTCGACGGTGAAGGCCGGCTGGCCGTTGAAGCGGGTGATGTAGGTGGGCTCCTTGAAGGTGCGGTGCGCCTGGCCGATGTCGCCCACCGTGACCACCTTGTCGCCCTCGGTCTTGATCGGCAGGCTGAGGATGTCGGCTGGGCTTTCCACCACCCCGGGCAGTTTCACCGCGAAGGTTCCCTGGCGGGTGATCAGGTCGCCGGCCGGCACCAGCTGGTTGTTGCGGCCGATGACGCCGGCCAGTTCCGAGGTGCTGACGTTCAGGGCCTCCATGCGCACCGGATCGACGGTGACTTCCAGAACCTCCTCGCGCCCGCCGGAGACATCGGCGCGCAGGACGCCGGGCAGGGTTTCCAGATGCGCCTTAAGGGCCCGCGCGGTGGCGTCCAGGGCGCGCTCGGGGGCCTGGCCGGCCAGGACGATGCCGAGCGAGGGATCGTCGGCGACGTTCTCCTCCTCGATGACCGGCGGCAGGGCGTCGGGCGGGAAGCGGCCGCGGGCCAGATCGACCTTGGCGCGGACATCCTCCAGCACCTTGTTCTTGTCGAAATTGACCTCGAATTCCAAGAGGACCACCGCCTCGCCGCCGTAGGCGCGGGCGTTCATCTCCTTCAGGCCCTGGATGGTTTTCAGTTCGCGCTCCAGGGGCCGCACCAGCAGGCGCTCGGCGTCCTCCGGGCTCACGCCGGGATAGGGGACGACCACCGAGATGAACGGCACGGTGATGTCCGGCTGGGCTTCGCGCGGCAGGGTCAGATAGGCGTAGAGGCCGAACAGGCTGAGGACCGCGGTGACGGCCAGCAGGACCTTGCGGCGTTTGATGGCGCCCTCGATCAAGGCGGCGATCATGAGCTTCCCGCCGTCGCCGGGCCCGCCGCCACCCGCACCCTCTGGCCTTCCGACACATAGGACTGCCCGACGACGATCAACCGGACATCGCCCTTGAGTCCCGAGACCCACGTCCCGCCCGGCGTCTCCTCCAGCACCGTGACCGGCGCGAAAGCGACCTGGCCGCCGGCCAGCACATAGCGCACCCCCTGCCGGCCGCCGGCGTCCAGCACCAGGGCGGAGACCGGGATGAGATGGGCCGGCCCGACGCCCGCCCCGATCCTGACCTGGGCCGACAGGCCCGACTGGACGGCCGCGCCGCGATTGGGCGCGGTGACCTCGACCCGGTAGGTGCGGGTCGCCGGGTCGGCGTCGCGGGCGACGAAGCGCACATGGCCGGCGATCGTCTGGCCGGAGACCAGGATGGCCAGGGCCGGCGCGCCCGCCTTGAGCTTGCCGACCTCGGTCTCGGGCGCGTCGCCCACCACCAGCAGGGGATCGAGCTCGATCACCGTGCCGCAGGCCTGGCCGGGCGAAAGATAGGCCCCGACCTCCGCGTCGCGATGGTCGAACACGCCGGCGAACGGGGCGACGATGTCCACCTGGCGCAGGGCCACCTCGGCGGCCCGCACGGTGGCCGAGGCGGCGTCAAAATCGGCCTGATCGGTGAGCACCTGGGTCTTGGAGCGGAACCCCTTGGCGGCCAGATTGGCCGAGGCCTGCATCTGCAGCTGCTTGGCCCGCATGGCCGCCCGCGCCTGGTCGAGCGCCGCGGCGCGCGCATCCACCGCCAGGCGGCACAGCACCGCGCCGGCGCGAACGAAGGCGCCCTGCATCACCGGCGTGGCGGCGACGACGCCCGCCGTCTCCGAGCGCGCCACCACGGTGCGCGCCGCCTGGGTGCGACCGCGAAAGGTCACCAGGTAGGTGTGTTGGGATTGCGGGGTCAGGCTCACCCGCACCAGGGCCGTGGTCGGCGCGGCGGCGGCGGTCGCCGCATTCGCGGCGTCGGCGCTCTTTGCGCCTCGATCGAGGAGGGGGCGGGCCAGCAGATAGGCGAACACCACCGCCACGATCGCGGCCACCACCCCGTGGGCGGGCTTGACGCGCATTGGGCTTGGTCTTCCCCTTCAGCCGGATCGAACGGCTGGGTTTCTGCGGCGCGCCGCCGGCCAAGGACAAATGAATACGCGGAAAGGTTTGCGGCGCGCGTCCGGGCGCGGCGGCGTTTTCCGTTTTGAATGGAGGCCTTTGTCCCCGCTGACCTTCGGGGATTAATTCGTGTTAATCCGATCTTCCATGGCGGCGGCGGGCGCGGACGAGGAGGAACGGCGATGCGCTATTTGCACACCATGGTCAGGGTGAGCGATCTGGACCGGTCGCTGGATTTCTACTGCGCCAGGCTCGGGCTGGAGGAAGTCTCCCGCATCGACCATACGGCGGGCCGCTTCACCCTGGTCTTCCTGGCCGCGCCGGGCGATGCCGAGGCGGCCAGGGAAAGGCGCGCGCCCCTGGTCGAACTGACCCACAACTGGGATCCCGAAACCTATGACGGAGGCCGCAACTTCGGCCACCTCGCCTACCAGGTGGAGGATATCTACGCGACCTGCCAAAAGCTGGAGGACGGCGGCGTGACCATCAACCGCCCGCCGCGCGACGGCCGCATGGCCTTTGTCCGCTCACCTGACGGGGTCTCCATCGAGCTCCTGCAGCGGGGCGCGGCGCTGGCCCCGGCCGAGCCGTGGGCCTCGATGCCCAACGTCGGCGCGTGGTGAGGCGGCCTCGGATTTATTTCAGGCCGAATTCCCCCGTCAGAGTTGGCCGCGAAGGACATGGTCCTTCATCCATTTCGCCTGGGACGCTTCCTCGACGAAGAAGACCTTGAGGGCGTTGGGGTCCTCACGGCCGGCCCAGAACAGTTTGGTCGTCGCCTGGAACTTGCCGGCGTAGGACCAAAGCGTATCGCCGATGGCCCTGGCCCCGCCCGGATCGAGGAAGACGAGGATGTCGGCCTCGGCCGGATCGACGACCTTGGCGGCCACCACGTCGGCTTCGTAGGCGCGCTTCACGACGTGGATTTTCGCCATTCGGTTTCCTTGTGAAGCGCGCCGTCAGCGAACTTGCCGCACCAGGCGCGCGTAGTCGTCCATCAAGGAGAGCGAGATATTGCCCGGTGTAAAGGCGTAGTCCCCCACCCGCGCCACCGGCGTCACCTCCGCCGCCGTGCCGACGATGAAGCATTCGGAAAAGCCGGCCAGTTCCTCGGGCAGGATGTGACGCTCGACCACCTCGAAGCCCTTGTCCGCCGCCAGCGCCATCACCGATCGGCGGGTGATGCCGTCCAGGAAGCAGTCCGGGATGGGGGTGTGCAGAACGCCATCGGCGACGAAGAACACATTGGCCCCGGTCGCCTCGGCCACATAGCCGCGCCAGTCGAGCATCATGGCGTCGGCGAACCCGTCGCGCTCGGCGGCGTGTTTGGAGAGGGTGCAGATCATGTAGAGCCCCGCCGCCTTGGAAGCGGTGGGCGCGGTGTCCGGCGAGGGGCGGCGGTATTTGCCCCAGGTCATGGCGATGCCCTTGGCTTTCTGCTCCGGCTTGAAGTAGCTGGGCCATTCCCAGCAGGCGATGGCCACATGGATCCTGGTGTTGTGGGCCGCCACCCCGATGGTCTCGGAACCGCGCCAGGCGATAGGGCGAATGTAGCAGTCGGAAAGGCCGTTGCGGGCGCAGACCTCGACGTTCGCCGCCTCGATCTGGCCCTGGGCGAACGGGATTTCGAAGTCGAGAATCTGGCCCGAACGGATCAGGCGGGCTGTGTGTTCGGCGAGCTTGAAGATCGTCCCGCCGTACATGCGCTCGCCCTCGAACACAGCCGAGGCGTAGTGAAGGCCATGGGTCAAAACATGCACCTTCGCCTCCCGCCAGGGGACGAACTCTCCATCCATCCAGATCCAACCGTCGCGATCATCGTAAGGGATCAGTGGCATGGGCAAAAAACACCTTTAGATGCGGGATCGTCCTTAAACGCCGGCGGCCGGCGCGCGTCAACGCCGGGCTTCGCGGCCCTCTTGGTGCATTTCCGGGCGACGGGTAAACACGGCCCCATGGCGATCGCGGCCGAGCCTTCGGAACGGCACCTGCTGGTGGTGGATGACGACGACCGCATCCGCGACCTCCTCAAACAATACCTGGCGCGGGCCGGCTTCCGCGTCACCGCCGCCGCCGACGCCGCCGCCGCCCGCCGTCTCCTCGAGACCCTCGATTTCGACCTCCTGGTGCTCGACGTGATGATGCCGGGCGAGGATGGGTTCTCCCTGGCCCGCTGGCTGCGCGCTCGCGCCGGCGCCCTGGCGGCCACGCCGATCCTGATCCTCACCGCCCGCGGCCTCGCCAACGACCGCATCGAGGGCCTGACTCTTGGGGCCGACGACTATCTGGCCAAGCCCTTCGAACCGCGCGAGCTGGTCTTGCGCATCGAAGCCATTCTGCGCCGCGTGACCGCCCCGCCCGCCGCCGGGCGCCTCCAGCTCGGCCATTGCGCCTTCGATGTCGGGCGCGGCGAGCTTTTCCGCGACGACGAGGCGGTGCGCCTCACCGGCGCCGAGGCGCGCCTGCTGCGCCAGTTGGCCCTTTCCCCCCATGCCGCCGTGGGTCGCCAGGATCTCGTCGCCGACGGCGGCGACGCCGGCGGCCGGGCGGTGGACATCCAGGTCACCCGCCTGCGCCGCAAGATCGAGCCCGACCCGGTCAATCCGCGCTATCTGCGCACGGTGCGCGGCGTCGGCTACATGCTCGCCCCCGACTGATGCGGCTCCTTCCGCGCCCCTGGTCGGCCTATCTGCGGCGGACGATCAAGCCACGCCTGCCTACCTCCCTGTTCGGCCGCAGCCTGCTGATCATCGTGGCCCCGATCGCCATCATGCAGATCGCGGTCACCTACGTCTTCTTCGAGGCCCACTGGCAGAGCGTGAACAGCCACCTCACCGAAGGCCTGGCCGGCGACGTGTCCTGGATTCTGCAGAGCTATCAGGCCAACCCCGGCGCCGCCAATCTGCGGCGTCTCGAGGACCGCGCCCAGCGGACGCTCGACCTTTCCATCGCCTTTCAGGAGGGCGGTGTCTTGCCGCGCGGCCGGCGGCCGATCCTGTTCGTGGCCGTCGATCGGGCGGTGCAAAAGGCCCTGGCCGAACGCATCGACGCGCCGTTCTGGTTCGATACCGCCCGCTACCCGGCCTATGTGGACGTGCGGGTGAAGGTCGCCGGCGGGGTGCTGCGCGTCATCGCGCCCAAGGACCGGGTGTTCGCCACCCGCGGCCACATCTTCATCCTGTGGCTGACCCTGGCCACGGTGCTGCTCACCGCCATCGCCGTCGCCTTCATCCGCAACCAGGTGCGGGCCATCGAGCGCCTGGCTGAGGCGGCCGAGGCCTTCGGCAAGGGGGCCGACATCGGCTTTCGCCCGCACGGCGCGCGCGAGGTGCGCCAGGCGGCGCGCGCCTTCCTGGCCATGAAGGCGCGCATCCAGCGCCACGTCGAGCAGCGCACCGCCCTCCTGGCCTCGGTGAGCCACGATCTGCGCACCCCCCTGACCCGGCTGAAGCTCGAGCTGGCCCTGGCCGAGCCCGGGGCCAGGATCGAGGCCATGAAGGGCGATCTGGCCGAAATGGAACACATGATCGACGAATATCTGGCCTTCGCCCGCGGCGAGGAAGGCGAGAGCGCCGAGCGGGTCGAGCTTGGCGGCCTGGTCGCGGCGGTGAGCGCCGGCGCCGGGCGCGCCGGGGCGGAAATGGAGGTCGATGTGCCGCCCGATCTCACCGCCGTCGCGCGGCCCAACGCCTTGAAGCGGGCCCTGGCCAATCTGGTGATGAACGCCGCCGCCCACGGCGATCGGGTGCGGATCGCCGCCCGCCCCACCCCCGCCGGCGGGGTGGAAATCACCATCGACGACAATGGCCCCGGCATCCCCGAGGACCGGTTCGAGGAGGCCTTCGCCCCCTTCGCCCGCCTCGATCCCGCCCGCAATCAGAACGAGAAGGGCGTCGGCCTGGGCCTCGCCATCGCCAGGGACGTGGCCCGCGGCCACGGCGGCGAGGTCACCCTCAGCCGCTCGCCCCTGGGGGGCTTGCGGGCCTTGCTGCGGCTGCCCGGTTAGAATCCCGCCCCGATCCGCCCCAGACGCGAGCGCATCTGTTTCAGCCGCTTGTCGATCTCGGCCATGGTGCGGTTGAGGGCGCCTTGGTCGTCGCGCCAGACCTGGGCGGTTCGCGCCCACACGGCGGTCATGGCGGCCAGGCGGGGCGTCGTGGCGTCGATGCCGGCCGCTTCGAGGATGGCGCGGGCGGTGGGCGGAAAATGGGCGACGAGGGCCAGGGGGCCGGCGCCGCGGGCGATGGCGACGAGGGCGGCGCGATGGGGCTCCATGGCCTCGACCCTGGCCATGACGGCGTCGAACAGGCGGTCGTGAACGTCGTCGGAGGCGGTGGCGGCGGTGGCCAGGGCGGCCTTGTCGAAGCGCGCCGACAGATAGGCC
>JBBRQW010000113.1:0-8471 GCA_038225765.1 Caulobacterales bacterium
CAGATGCGGCTCTATCGCCGCCCACTGCTCATCCGTCAGCCAAAACAACGCGCTCATGATCACCTCCAAGAACCGAGATGACCCTCGGAATCCTGATTTGCCCACCGACATCAACCATCTGATTGGGTTTGGAGCCTAAGCAACACGCAGTTGGCAGTTCCCGCCGCAAGGCAGACACGACCCGCCGACCGCGCTCGCCCACGTCGGGCGAGAATTTCGCTATGAAGCCTTCGAGTTCCGCCTCCGGATCGCTCATACCCAAGCTTTGCAGGCTACAAAGGGGGCGGTCAACGACCCGCTTTCCACCCTGTCCGGCGGTTTCCTAGGTCCGCTGTCGGGAGCGCAGGGGTGGGTCATCCGTAAGGTCTGCTATCTGACCTGTCGCTGGCGACCCAGTTCGACCCTGAGCGGACTCAAGCTCGCTTTCGCTTCACAGTCGGTTGAGCGCCGATTGTGTTGAAAAACTCCTGGTCGCCTCCGACCGAGGGTCGTGCTCACCTATGGTGGCCGATTGGGTGGAACAACATACTGACCATCAGCGACTTCGCGCAACGCCGTTGCTGAGTTTTCACGCAGATGAACAGGTTTCCGAGTTTTTCAACACAATCCGCCATCAGCAGACATTGAGCTGGCTCCATTAAGGCGACGCTCACGCCGTATTTCGCCACGATGGCTGCGTCGTCGACAAACTCCGCCACCGCCTCGTTCACACCGCTAGGTCCAGACAGCAAGCCATAGGAATCCACCGGCCACACAAGGTCTCGGCAGTCGGGCTGCGTGCGGGTGCAATCGCGGCGCACGGCACAAGGCCGCTCAAAAAGGCCAGCCGTTCGGCGTTGTTGAACTCATCCATTGCCGGACTGCGCGACGTGGCGAGCCGGGATGGCGACGCTTTCAGCCATCGCTCATCTCAATCACTCCGCACAATACGGCGGGAAACCCCTTGCATCGCGTTGCGACGATATATACTTCAATAATTGAAGTTATGGGGACCCAATGTCATGGGACCAAAATCCTTCGTCGGCATGCGCTGCTCGATGGCCGGCGCGCTTGAACTGATCGGGGATCGCTGGGCGCTGCTGGTGATCCGGGACCTGTCGCTGGGCCTGCGCCGCTACGACGAGCTGCGCATCAGCACCAGCATTCCCGCCGCCACGCTCGCCGCAAGGCTGAAGCACCTGGCGACGGCCGGCATCGTCGAGCGCGTTCGTTATCAAGAGCGCCCCCCGCGCGACGAGTACCGCCTGACGAAAAAAGGTCGCGACCTTTGGAAGGTGAGCGTCGCTCTGCGCGAATGGGGTGACCGCTGGGATGCGAGCGGCTTTGGCCAGCCGACGGTGGAGACGGTCGATCGCGTGACCGGCCGGCCGCTCACGCTCGCGCTGGTCGATGCCGAGACGGGTGAGGCAGTGCCGCTCAATCGCATCAAACTGCGCCCCGGGCCTGGCGCCGACGACACCGTCCGCCGACTTCTCGAACCCACCACAGGAACCACCAAATGACGCAGAAAATCGAGTTTTTCTACGACTTCCGCAGCCCATACAGCTACCTCGCCTTCACCCAGTTACGCGATATGGACGTCTCTATCGAACTGAGGCCGATGCAGATCCTGAAGGTAATGGAGCAGGTCGGCAACGTGCCCACCACCATCACCTGCGCCGCCAAGGGCCGCTACGCGCGGTTGGACCTGGCGCGCTGGGCGAAACGCTACGGCCTCCTGTTCAACCCGTCGAACATGCGCGACAACGACGGCGACGCCTGCTCGCGCGCAGTGCTGGCGGCGGTATCGCCAGAGGATGCCGAGGCGATCACGTTGGCGCTGTACCGCGCGTGCTGGAGCGAGGGAAAGACGCTGGCGACCGCCGGCGACATCCTCGCCGAGATCGCCGCGGCCGGCGTCGACTCTGCGCCGATCACCGCGCGCATCGACGCGCCCGACGTGGTCACCAAGTTGGACGCCAACACGACCGAGGCGGTGGAGCGCGGCGTGTTCGGATCGCCCACCATCTTCGTCGGAGAGACGATGTTCTTCGGCAACGACCGGATCGATTTCGTGCGCGAGGAACTCGCGCGCCTAGAGGAAGCAGCATGACCGACACATCCAAACCCCTGGCGCTAGTCACCGGAGTCGGCCCCGGCACCGGCGCCTCGGTCGCCCGCCGCTTCGCCGCCGGCGGCTATCGCGTGGCGATGCTCGCCCGCAACGTCGGCCGGCTCACGGCGCTGGAACAGGAGATCCCGGACTCGATAGCAGCGCCCTGCGACGTCAGCGACCCCGCCGCGCTGGAAGCGGTCATCGCGCGGGTCGGCGCTCCCAAGGTCGTCGTCCATAACGCGGTCGGCGGCGCCTTCGGGACGTTCGAGAAGATCGCGGCGGAGACGCTTCAGCGCAATTTCGAGATCAACACCATGGCTCTGTTCCACCTCGCTCGGCTGACCGCGCCGGCGATGGTCGCGGCTGCCGACGGCGCGTTGATCGTCACCGGCAACACATCAGCCGAGCGCGGCCGCGCGTCGTTCGCCGGCTTCGCGCCGACCAAGGCGGCGCAGCGCATCCTCACCGAATCGCTTGCCCGCGATCTTGGACCGAAAGGCGTCCACGTCGCCTACCTGATCATCGACGCCGCGATCGATGTTCCATGGCAGCGGCAAATGCAGCCCAATAGAGCGGATGACTTCTATTGCTCGCCCAAGTCGATCGCCGATGAGGTCTTTCACCTGGCCCATCAGCCGCGCGACGCGTGGACATTCCGCGCCGAGGTGCGCCCATTCCACGAAACCTGGTGAGCGGCGTGGCGAACGAAGACGCAGGGCTGGACGGCTACACGCAATTGCGTGGGGTTCTCGGCAGCGGGCTGAAGGCGCCCTTTGGCGAGTTGCTCGGCTTCGAACTCGTCGCGGTGGAACGCGGGTCGGTCGTGTTCGAGGGCCGACCAGACCGCAGCCACTATAATCCCCTCGGCGGGGTTCACGGCGGCTATGCCGCGACATTGCTCGATAGCGCGTGCGGGATGTCGGTGCACACCACGCTCGCCCCCAATCGCGGACACACCACGCTGGAACTGAAGGTGTCATATATGCGCGGGCTGACCGATAAGAGCGGCATTGTTCGGGCGACAGGACGCGTCCTGTCGGCGGGTCGACGCGTGGCGTTCTCTGAGGCGACTCTTCATGACGGCGAAGGACGGCTGTGCGCGACCGCGACCTCGACGCTGTTGGTGTTCGATGTAGGTCCAGGAGCCCGTGGCGTGCCGAGGTTCGAGCCATCGTCGGAAGGCGTGATCGCCAGCCACGTCGTCGCGGATGAATCCGCTAAAATTTTGACTCCCTAAGTCATGGCCGGGCCGATCAACCTCGAAAGTGTCGCCGCGAGCGCGCCCGTTAATCTGCTGACCACCGGTCGCCTAACAATGTTGGCCAGCCTAGCCGCGCTGGGGGCGCTCGCCACCAACATCATGCTGCCGGCCTTCCCCGAGATGGCGCAGCAGCTCGGAGTGCCGGCGAAAGAGCTAGCCTGGACTCTCAGCAGTTTCTTCGTGGTCTTCGCGGTCGGTCAGTTGTTCGTCGGACCACTCTCCGACGCCGTGGGCCGCGCGCCGTTCGTGCTGGGCGGGCTGGCGGTCTTCGTCGCGGGCAGTCTGGTCTGCGCGGTCGCCCCGTCGCTGCCGGTGCTGATAGCCGGTCGCGCGTTTCAAGCCCTGGGCGCCTGCGCCGCATCGGTCCTCGCCCGCGCCATCGCCCGCGATCTCTTTCATGGCGCCGAACTGACCCGCGTGCTCGCCCTGGTGATGATCGCGACGGCGGCGGCGCCCGGCTTCTCGCCGGCGCTCGGCACGGGGATGACGCTAGCGTTCGGATGGCGGAGCGTGTTCGTGCTCGTCGCGGTGATGGCGGTGCTGGTTGGGTTGCATTATTGGCGGGGGGCTGGCGAGACGCTGCCCGGGGCCCGCCGCCGGGCGGCTCGACCGGGCGCGGTCATGCGCACCTACGGCGTCTTGATTATCGACGCCCGCTTCATCTTTCCCGCCTTGACCGTCAGCCTTGTGATCGGCTGCCTCTACAGCTTCTTTAGCGCGGCGCCCGCGATCCTGATGGGAAACATGGGCCTGACCGCGACCGACCTCAGCATCTTCTTCGCCGCCACCGTCATCGTTGTGTTCGGCACCGGGCTGATGTCCACACGACTCGCCCGCCGTTGGGGCGCGGCGCGTGTAGGCATGGCGGGCCTTCTGATCGCGCTGACCGGCGGGCTGTGGCTCGCCTTGCAGTCCGGAATGCCGACCAGGGCGCCCTTCATGGCGGCCGTCACGCTGTTCCTGGCGGGAATGGGTCTCATCAATCCGATCGGCACCGCGATCACGCTGGAACCGTTTGGCGACTGCGCGGGCGCCACGTCGGCGCTAGGCTTCCTGCAGATGGGGTTTGCCGCGCTAGGGACAGCGCTAATCGGCGCTGCGTCGACAGGGCCATCCATAGCCATTAGCTGGATCATCCTCGCCGGCACGACGTTGGCGACCGCCTGTTTCTACCGGGTACTTCGAACTAAAGGTTCCGGGGTCGATGACCTCGGAAGCGGGCCATCCTAGCAACCTACGTAATCACTCGAAACGAACGTGCCGATGCGGTAACCTTTTCCGTTGGTTAAGCGAGCTTGAGGTCGCATCGGCTTTCGCCCCGAAAGGCGGTGTCGCCGCAGTCCGGTACGCCGTTGAGTCTGGGTCCAGGTCGTCGTTCCCGGGCAAGCCAGCCGCCACATTTAAGGGTTGTTCCGCCGTCTACATGGCAAACGTGCGCGCTGCCACGGGGCGGCGCACGTCTAGGGAGTGAATAGGAACGGTCGGCATCGAGCTTGTCCGCAAGCGGACGTTCCCAATTTCCGAGAAGAGTCACGGCCAGACCTCGAAGGACGGCGCGTGTTTGGTCCGCGTTCCACCCAACTGAGACAATTGGAATGTCTGCTTGCCGGATCGGTCCGCCAAGGACTCCAGAAGCCCTCTGAGGGCCATGGGCGCGCGACACAAGGCGAAGGCGCTATCCCAAGCTTGGGGCTGCTCTTTCGCGGGACCTTTGGTGCCCTCTATCAGGGCTGCGGCGGCGGCGTCTGCGCAGCCGGCTGGTCGGCGGCGCGTTTCTTGGCCGCGTCGGCGGCGCGCTGTTTGGCCTTGGCGTCTCGCGCGGCTTTCGCCTGAGCGGAGTCCGGGGCGGTCGGGGCCGAAGGTTCAGGGGCGGGCGGGGTATTTGCGGCCGGGGCGGTCTGATCGGTGGCGCGTTGTTGGGCCTTCGGCTCGCGGGGGGCCTTGGGCGTGGCGGTCTCCGGGGCCGATGGGGCCGATGGTTCCGCGGCTGGGGCGGTCTGATCGGGGCGCGGCCTGGCCCTGGGCTCGCGGGGGGCCCTGGGCGTGGCTGACTTCGGCACCGGCGCCGCAGAGGGTTCCACGGCGGCTGGCGCCTTGTGACGGCGGACGGGCGCGGGACTCGCCGGGGCCGTCTCCCCGGGGGCCGGGGTCGGCGCGGCGGCGGCCTCGTGTCCCTGGGCGGCGGGATGCTTGATCTGGGCCGGGGCGATCATGGCCTTGGGCGCGCCGGGGGCGCGCGGCTGACGCGGGGCGATGACGGCGCCGGCGATCACCGGCGGCTTGCCGGCGGCGGGGGCGGGGGCGGCCACGGCGGCGCGGACGGCCCGGAGCTTGGCGGGCGGCGGCGCGGCGGAGCGAACGCCGGTGGCGGCGCCCGGCTCGTGGGCGGCGCCGGCCCTGGCCTCTGGCGTCGGGGGCGCGGCGATGGCCGGCTTGGCCGCCGGGGCCCGCGCCATGGCTTCGGCGGAGACCGGAACGATGGCCTTGCGGGCCGAGACGCCGCGGCTGAAGGCGTCGGCGCGCACCACCGTGGCCGCCGGGGCGTTGCGGTAAGTGTTCACTGTCACGTTCCGCTCGACGGTGATGTTGTTGATGGTCGTCGTGCTGACGTTGGCGACATTGACCCGGCGCAGGTAGGCCTCGCTCACTTCATAGGGCGGGCGGTAGATCTCGTCGGGACCCAGGGGCACCCAGCCCAGGGCGCCGACGCCCTCGGGGCCGACACCGATGCTCCACCCCGCGCCGCCGATGAAGGCGACCAGGGCCGGCGCATAGACCGGCTCGGGGGTCGGCTGACCGGGAATCCAGCCCCAGCGGCCGTCTATCTGCGCCCATCGGCCGTAGTGGAAGGGGGCAAAGCCCCAGGGCTCCTCGTCGATCCAGGTGTAGCCCCAGGGCGCCACATAGGACCAATGGCCGTAGCGGTAGGGGGCCCAGTCGGCGGGCGTGTCGCGGGGAAACCACACCGTCCCGTAGTCCGGCGTGGAGACGAAATCGCCGTAACCGCCGAGGTCCCGGGCCCCGGTCATGGCTTCGGGGAGACCGGCGGCGCGGCCGCGCAGATAGGCGTCGCGCTCGAACGTGGCGTGGACGCGGGCCCAGTCGTCGATGGCGGAATCCTGCGCGGGGCCCGCTTCAGGCTCGGCGCCGGCGTAGAGCGTCACCGTCTCCCCGGCGCTCACCGGGGTGTAGCCGGAAGGTCCCGGAGCTTCGGCGACGCCGGCGAACACCGTGACCGCCACGGGCGGGTAGGAGCCGTCTTCCTGCGGGGCCCCCACGTCGATGCGATAGAAGCCCTCCCGGTCGATCTGCACATCGCCGGCCGGGGTGGCGACCGCCATAGCGCCGGGCGCCACGCGATGCACGTGAAGGTTGAGTGATCCCTGCGAGAGTCCAAGGCGCATCTCGCCATAGGCGAGGGCGGTGACATCGAGCTCGGTCTCGCTGTCCAAGGTGGCCTCGAGCGCGCCGATCTGCAGGGCCACGCGACCGTCATCACCGGTCCAGAAGGCCTCGCCCGCCGCGACGGGGAAGTTCAAGGTGGCATCGGTCCAGAAGTCCGACTGCGGCGGCTGAAAAGAGACCTCGCCATCCAGATACGCGATACGGCCCACACGGCCGGGCGGATCGGCCAGGGCGGCGAAGGCGAGCAGGCTGGCGGCTCCGGCGGTCATCAGGCCGACGATGGACAGGCGAAAATTCATGGGCTCGGGTCCAGTGGGCGAGGAAGGGCGGGACGCTGTCGAGCTTGGAGCTAAGCGGCACCGCATGAACGTCTGGTGAATTCCGGAGGGAATGCTCGGCATGGCGGGCGTGCCATGGGCGATAACGTAATCGAGGAGTGCTGGTCACGGTCGCACTCAGACCGCGAAGGCAAAGGATTCTCACGCCCCAGAAACGCCATTGGCGGCGTCCCGAGACGAGTCTTACGCCCGAAACAGACTAAGGGCTCAAGGACAGGGGCGTTGCCGCATGCACGGCGGCGCTAAGGGCTCAGGGCTCCCCCACAGGGCGATCTGCCGACCGCACCCGCCCGAAGCCGAATTTCCGGGCTTGGTCGATGCACCGCATGGAACGTCTGTCCGCGAAGGGCCATGGTCATTTGGACAAAGCGAGAGCATGGACCTAGGCGCGACGCCCAATCAGACGGCGCGCGTTAAGGGAAGAGTGTGAATGCCCAGCAACGCGGCCGCTTGGTTTGTCGCGAAACAAACCAGACTTGAGGTGAAGCCTGCTCCCTACACAGCTCCGGGGGCAAACGAGATCGTAATCCGAAATCATGCGGTAGCCATCAATCCTGTGGATTGGGCGATTCCGATCCTTGGCAGCGTAATGTTCCCTTGGATCAAATGCCCGACGGTTCTCGGCGAAGACTTGGCCGGTGAGGTGGCCGAGGTCGGGACGGGCGTCACGCGGTTCAGGGTTGGGGAACGGGTGGTCGGTCACGCGGTGGGGCTGAACAAGAATCGCAACCGCGCAGCGGAAGGCGCCTTCCAGATTTATTCGGTGGTTTGCGCGCACATGGCGTCACCGATCCCAGACGACCTGCCCTATGAAAACGCGGCGGTACTGCCACTTGGCCTTTCCACGGCCGCCTGCGGTCTTTTCCAGAAGGAGTTTTTGGCGCTTCAGCATCCGTCTGTGGACGCCAAACCTACAGGCAAGTCGTTGCTGATTTGGGGCGGCGCGACGAGCGTCGGGGTCAATGCGATCCAGCTTGCCGCAGCCGCCGGTTACGAGGTCATCACGACCGCATCGCCGCACAATTTCGACTACCTCAAATCACTCGGCGCCAGCTACGTATTCGATTACCACAACCCGACGGCCGTGCAGGACATCATCGCGGGGCTCAAGGGGAAGACCATCGCCGGCGCTTTGGCCATCGCAACAGGATCGACTGGACCCTGTCTCGAAATTGTCCACGCCTCCAAGGGCGATAAGTTCGTCGCCATCGCCGGCGCGCCAAAACTAGGGGATCGGTAGATGAGCAACCTCATTCCCAACCGCCCCGGCGAGCGGCGCGGCGGACGCAAGAAGGGCGAGCCGAACAAGATCACGAAGGCGTTGAAGGACATGATCCTTGGCGCGCTCGATGAAGCGGGTGGGGAGGCTTAC
>JBBRQW010000114.1:0-8470 GCA_038225765.1 Caulobacterales bacterium
ATTTCCGAGCCGAAATAGGCCTTGAGGAACTCGGGCCGCGAAATGCCGTAGCTGTCGGCGGCGCGCAGCAGCCGGCCCTCCAGGCCCATCAGGCGCTTGTTGATGGCGTAGAGCTGCTCGACCAGGGCCTCGATGCGGTTGTTGTTGAGCTTCAGGGTCTTCAAGTGATGAACGATGGTGGTGTTGGCCGCCTCGTAGGCCCTGCGGTCGGCCGCCGAGAGGTCGCCGCCCTTGAGGCGATGGTCCACCAGTCGCTCCTGCAGGCGGCGGAAGGCCTCGAACTCGGCGGCGATGGCGTCGAGGGTCGCCATCACCCCCTCGCGCAGTTCGCCCTCCATGGCGCTGATGGTGGGGCCCGCGCCGTCGTCGAAATCGTCCTCGTCGGCCTGGGAGGCGGCGATGCGGGCGGCGTCGGCCTCCTCGGGGCTCTGGTCAGCGGGCGGCGGCTCGGCGGCGGCCTTGGCGTCCTCCGCCTCGCCGGCCACCGCCGCGTCCGACAACGCCTGGGCGACCTGACCGCCGTAGGTCTGTTCGAGATCGATCACCTCGCGCAGCAGGATGCGGCCGCCGGAAAGCTCCTCGCGCCACACCATGATCGCTTCGAAGGTCAGGGCGCTTTCGCACAGGCCCCGGATCATGGTGTCGCGGCCGGCCTCGATGCGCTTGGCGATGGCGATCTCGCCCTCGCGGGACAGGAGCTCCACCGAGCCCATTTCGCGCAGGTACATGCGCACCGGATCGTCGGTGCGGTCGAAGGCGCTCTGCTTGTCCGCGGCCTCGGCGACGGCGGTCTCCTCGCGGACCACCACCTCGGTGGCCTCGGCCGGCTCCTCCTCGGCCTCGACCACGTTAACCCCCATCTCCGAGAGCATGGCCAGAGTGTCCTCGATGGCTTCGGAGGTGACCTCCTCGGAGGGCAGAACCTTGTTCAGCTCGTCCATGGTGACGTAGCCGCGGGCCTTGGCCTGCTTGATGAATTTCTTGACCCCGGCATCGGTGAGATCGAGCAAGGGCCCGTCGCTCACCGGCGGGGCTTCGGCTTCGGGCGCCTCGGTGGCGGTCACTGTGGTCATCAACATCTCCGGCGTGGCGGCGGCGGCGCCCGTCCCGGCACCGCCCCCGTATATAGTGATTGGACGATCTCCGCGCCGGAGGTTTTCCCTCAGGCCGGCTCGTCGGCGTCCCAAATTTGTCCCGTCTTGATCGCCCGTCGCAGCGTGTCACGCTCCACCTTCAACGCCAGGAACGCCGACGCGCCGGAACCCCCCGCCAAGTCCTGCTTGGCGCCGGCGAGGGCGTCTTCCAGCGCGGCCATGCGATTCAGAGCCTCGAAGGCGCGCGACCACTGGGACCTGGCGACGGCGAGGGTGACATCCTCTTTGAGGAAGGGCGCGCCAGCGTGCGTGGCGGCCCGGTCGATGTCAGTCAGCAGCGCGCTAAATCCGCTAGCCGCCAGATGGCGTCGCAGGGCCTCGCTGTCAAGCACGTCGGCGTCGATGCGCAGGCGGATGATTTCCTTGGCCAATTCGAGGAGAACCGGATCGCCGAAGCCATGCGTCTGCAGACCCTCCAGATGGGCGTCCAAGACCGGCGGATCGTCGAGGGCCTGTTTGGCGAGGGCGGCGGGGATCGGCTCGATGGCGCGGGCAAGGCGCTTGCCCCCCGCCCTTCCCTGCGGCGTCAGAGGGGCGACAAAGCGCTTTCCGTCGAGGCGCCATCGCGCGCCGTCGCGGCGAAGACCTTTGTCCTCCCCACGCAGCGGGACAAACATCTCATTGTAGCGCGCCAGCAGGGTGTCGCCGTAGGCGCCGGCCAAATCCGGATCGCTGATTGCCCGCGCGGCGGCCCGAAGTCTCTGTTTGAGCCCCGCCTTCCGCTCGGGTGTGTCGAGAGATTCAGCGTCGCGCTCGCGGGCGAACAGGGTGTCGATGAGAGGCTTGGCGGCGGCGAGCTGGGCCTTGAGGGCGGCGGCCCCGTGTTCGCGCAGCACGTCGTCGGGATCCTTGCCGCCTTCGAGGAGGGCGAATCGGAAGCTTTTGACGGCCCCGAGCAGGGGCAGGGCGCGGTCGATAGCGCGGGAGGCGGCCAAGGCGCCGGCCCGGTCGGCGTCGAAACAGAGGGTCGGTTCGGGGTGCAGGCGCCAGAGGATCTCCATCTGGGCCTCGGTAAGGGCGGTTCCCATGGAGGCCACGGCAGCGACGCCGGCGCGCTGGCAGGCGATGACATCGAAATAGCCTTCGACCACCACCAGGGCGACGTCCTCCCCCCCGGCGTGCAGCAGGCGGCGGGCTTCCGGCAAGCCGTAGAGGATGCGCCCCTTGTCAAAGAGAGCGGTGTCCGGGCCGTTGAGGTATTTGGCCCGCGCCTGAGGGTCCATGGCCCGGCCGCCGAAGGAGACCACGCGGCCGCGGCCGTCGGCGATCGGGAAGACGATCCGGTCGCGGAAGCGGTCGTAGGAAGCCGAACCGTCCTCCGGTGTGACGAGGAGGCCGGCGTCGGCCAGCTCGTCGCCCCGCGCCCCCTTGGCGATCAGATAGTCCTTGAGCGCCGCGCGGCCGGGCGGGGCGTAGCCCAGGCGAAAGCGGGCCCATTCGCTTTCCGGCAAACCGCGGCCGACGAGGTAATCCCGCGCCGCCCGCCCGCCGGGCCGGCGAAGCTCGCCCTCGAACCAGGCGGCGGCGGTCTCCAGCCACTGCGTCAGGCCGGCCCGCGTCTTGTCGCGCGCCGCCGCGTCGGGATCGGGCGCCGGCAGCGCCACCCCGGCCTCCCCCGCCAGCCGCTCCACCGCCTCGACGAAGGAAAGCCGCTCGGTCTCCTGCAGAAAGGCGATCAGGTCGCCATGCTTGCCGCTGGAAAAGTCGTGGAAGAAGCCCTTGTCGTCGTTGACGAAGAAGGACGGGGTGCGCTCCTTGGTGAACGGCGAGAGGCCCACATATTCGCGCCCCTGCCGGCGCAGCTTCACGCTCTTGCCGATCACATCGGAGAGGCGAAGGCGGGACTTGATCTCGTCAAGGAATCGGTCGTCGAAGCGCACCGCGCGACGATAGCCCCTCGGGCTCCCTAAGTCGCCAGACCGCGCAACTTATCGGGGTTGCGGACGACGTAGATGGCGGCGAGCTTGCCGTTCTCGCCCGGTTCGAAGGCGATGGTCTGGACGCCGTCGGGACCGTCGAGGACGACGCCCGGCCAGCCGTTGACGCGGACGATCCGGGCCTCGCCGGCCGGCGGCCAGGGATGGCGCCAAGCGAGAGCCGCGAGGAAGGCGAGGATGTCGTCCCGGCCGACCAGGGGGCGAAGCGCGGCGGCCCGCTTGCCGCCGCCATCGCTGATCATCACGCAATCGTCGGCCAGAAGTCGGCCGAGGGCCGCCGGGTCGTTGCGCGCCGCGGCGTCCATGAAGGCGGCGGCGAGGCGGGCGGCCTCGTCTTGCGAGACGGCGAATCTCGGCCGCGCCTCCTTGATATGCGCCCGCGCTCGGCTGAGAAGCTGGCGGCAGGCGGCCTCGCCGCGGCCCAGGACCCGCGCGATCGCCGCATGATCCTGGTCGAAGACGTCGTGGAGCAGGAAGGCGGCCCGCTCCAGGGGCGAAAGGCGCTGGAGAGCCAGGAGGAAGGCCACCGAAACCTCTTCCGCCCGCTCGACCGGATCGTCCGCCATATCCTCCACCAGCGGTTCGGGGAGCCACGGCCCGATGTAGGTTTCGCGGCGGGCGCGGGCGGCGCGCAGGCGGTCGAGGCAGAGGCGGGTGGTGACGCGGGCCAGCCAGGCGCCGGGATCGGCGATCTCGGCTCGCTCGGCCCGGCTCCAGCGCGGCCAAGCGTCCTGCACCGCGTCCTCGGCCTCGGCGAGCGAGCCCAGCATGCGGTAGGCCAGGCGCGTCAGGCGCGACCGCTGTTCCTCGAAAAGCGCCTCCGGGCTCACGCCGCCAGACGCTCGATGGGCGCCGCCGCGCCTTCCACCGTCACCCGCGAGCACGTTCTGCCGTGACCCAGGGCGTATTTCAGGGTCGGATACATCCGCGCCGTGGTGAGCGCCATGGCGATATCGACCAGGCCGCCCTGGCCCCAGCGGCGCTGGATTTCGTCGCGAAGGGGATCGGCCACCTCCATGTCGCGGGCCAGCACCGCGCGGGCAAACCGCCAGGCCAGCGCCCCCGTCTCGCCCATGGCCGCCTCGTCGCCGGCCAGAATGGCGCGCAGGACATCGGCGGGAACGCCGCCGCGCCGGGCCATGTCCACCCCGAGCTGGGTGCAGGGGCCGCAGTCCTCGGTGAGGGTTCCGACGACGCCGGCCGCCGCCACGGCCTCGGGCGGGGCGCGCCGGCCGTGCCCCAGGGAGCCGACCAGGGAAAACTTCACAAAGGCCCACGGGCTGACCGCCAGCACCTCGCGCAGGTAGCTGGCGTCATAAGACCAGGCGCGCTCGAAGGCGGCGATCTGGCGGGCGAGGAAGGCGCGAAGCATCAGGATCTCCCTTGGCTTGAAAAGCGGTTCGGCCAGGCGACCCAGGCGGTGAGCAGGGTCGGCAGATAGACGCCGGGCAGGTCGCGCAGCATCTCGGCGGCGAAGTGGCCGCACAGGGTGGCGTGGGTCAGGTGGATGAGGGCGTGGAGGATCAGATAGGCGGTCGCGGCGATCGCCGCCCCCTGCCCCGCCGCCGGCCGCGCCGCCCGCCAGGCCAGGGCGCCGGCGACCACGAGATAGGCGGCCCCGATGTCCATCACGAAATGCGGATTGTACGGCCCGCTGGCGATCACTCCCGGCACGGCGCCGTACCACCATCGGCCGGCGAACAGCATGATGAGGCCGTTGATCCCCAGCCCGACGGCCAAAATTGCGGCGACGATGCGTTTCATGAGCGGCTCCGCTTCTTCCAAACTCCAGGACGCGCCGGGTCACGCCATTGTTACATGGGCCGGAGGCGCGGGCCCAAATCGGAGGCGAAATTTCTGGTTACTTTAGAGGGGCGTGGGCGTATGTTCATGCCAGCGTCGGTGACTAAAACACGCGGCGATTGTTTCCAGAGTACGGATTGTGTCGAGGTCGTCCTCGCTATCGGAACCCCACGAGAGGAGACAAGCGATGTCGTACGAAAGCAACGGCCATCTGAAGATCGTCGTGGCCGAGGGCAAGGTCACCATCGAGGAACTGCAGGCGGCGCTGAAGGAAGCCATCCAGGTCGTGACGAAGGGCGGCTGCAACTGTGGCCTGACGGGGTTTGATTTGAGCTTTCTGCGCGGCGATCCCGAGGTGGCCAGCCTCGCCCGGGTGGCTGAACTCAACAACATTCACGGCGCCACCCTGACCGGTCGGATCGGCGAGATCGCGGGCCGCTGAACCGACTTAAGGGGCTGGCGGTTCGATGACCGGCGACGGAACGCCGGTCGGTGGCGGGGCGCGCGTCTCCATGCCGATCGGCGTGACCTATGAAGGGCGCGACCCCGCCCTTCTCGAACGGGTCCTTCCCCTGGTCGATTATATCGAGGTGACGCTGGAGACCGTGGCGGAGGTCCACGGCGACGAGATTCGCCTCAGCGACGAGATCATGGCCGAACTCGACGCCATGGGCGACGCGGCCCAGATCATCGTCCACGGGGTGGGCCTGTCCATCGGCTCGCACGAGGGCTGGTCGCCCACCTATCTGCGTCTCTTGGACGATTTCCTGGACCGTTTCGAGGTCGCCTGGCACGGCGAACACCTGGGCTATACCAAGGTCGATGGCGAGCACCTGGGCATCATGCTCGCCGTCCCCAAGACCGAACAGGTGCTCGACATGGTGTGCGAGCGTGTGGAGCGAATTCAAAACCGCTACAAGATTCCGTTCGCACTGGAAAACATCGTTCATGTGATTCCCGACTACCCGGGCGATTATACAGAGGCGGCGTTCCTGAACGCTTTGACGCAAAGGACGGGCTGCGGGCTGATCGTCGATCTGTATAACCTCGAGTGCGACGCCCACAATCATGGGTTCGATATTCCGGCCTTTTTTGACGAACTCGACTTCAGCGCCGCGCGGGAATTGCACGTTGCTTGCGGCGTCGAGGACAATGGCTTTCTGCTGGACGTCCATTCCCAACTGACCCGAGAGTCCACGAGAGACCTGGCGCGGGAGGCGGCCAGGCGGTCGGCGGGAAGCGCCCGGGCGGCGGTCTATGAATTCATGCCCGAGGCGGTTCCCGGCCTTGGCCATGACGCCATCGCCGCCGAACTGATCCGGCTGCGCCAGGCGTTCGCGGATTGACCGGGTGGACCTGGCCCTCCATCAGCGCCAGTTGCTGGGCCTGTTCAGGTCCACCTGCGACGTGGGCCAGGACGACGACGCCTATATACAGACGGTCGCCCGATCGAGGGACCTGCGGGAGGGAAGAAGGAACATTTTGCTCTGGCGGGTGTGGGTGCTGAAACGGACCTGCCCGCTCACCTTCACCCTGCTCCGGCGGCGGGGCATCCTCGAGGAAAGCGTGGCCGCCTTCATTTCACAACAGAACATATCTCCGTTCAGGGAGACTCAGGCCCCGGTCTTCCTGGAATGGCTGGGCGGCCATTCGGATCGACTGGTGGCCTGCGTGGCGGGCTTCGAACGGGCGCTGACGAAGGTCAGGCAGGGGGACGGTGAAACCCACATCCTCGCGTGGCCGGTCGATCCGGGCCCCGTCCTGCACAGCGTGGCCAAGGACACAGCCTTGCCGGACGAGCGCACGTCCTTGTGCGATGAGCGTTCGGGCGGCCCCTGGGCGACGGTGATATCGCGCGACCTGCCGGGCGGGTTCGAGATCGTATGCCGCGACGAGGCGGAGATCGCGGTCCCCGGACTCGAGGCGGCCCAGTAAACCGCCTTGTCAGCCTGCCCCGGCGCACGCCGCGTGCGCCTTCACCACCCGCTCGGCCGAAGCGGGGAATTTCGCCAGCGCCGCCGCCGGGCGGATCGGGCGGCGGACGAGGTCGCCGCCGCAGTTGGGGCAGACGCCGCCGAACCGTTCCTCGGCGCAGTCGGCGCAGAAGGTGCATTCAAAACTGCAGATGCGCGCCTCGCCGCTGGCCGGCGGCAGGTCGCGGTCGCAACACTCGCAATTGGGCCGAAGTTGGAGCATGAGGGGGGCCGCCGGATTCGTCGAACAAGGCCCCTGAATGTCGCACGATCTCCCCCCCGGCGCCACCGGCGTTCTGGCTTTGGCCGACGGGACGATCCTGCCCGGCCTAGGGTGCGGCGCGGAGGGCGAGGCGGTGGGCGAGGTCTGCTTCAACACCGCCATGACCGGCTATCAGGAGATCCTTACCGACCCCTCCTACATGGCCCAGATCGTCGCCTTCACCTTTCCGCACATCGGCAATGTCGGAACCAACAGCGAGGACATCGAGCAGATTTCCGGATCGGCCGCGACGGCGGCGCGGGGCGCGGTCTTTCGAGACACGCCCACTTCGCCCTCAAGCTGGCGGGCGAACAGCGACCTGGGCGATTGGCTGGCGCGCCGCGGGGTGATCGGGCTTGCCGGGGTGGACACCCGCGCCCTGACCCGGTCGATCCGCGAGAAGGGCATGCCCCACGCGGTCATCGCCCACCACCCGGACGGGCGCTTCGATTTCGATACCCTTACCCGCCGGGCCCGCGACTGGCCCGGGATCGCCGGCTTCGATCTGGCCAAGGAGGCCTCCTGCCTCCAGCCCTTCGTTTGGGAGGAGGGACTGTGGTCGTGGCCGGACGGCTACCCGCGGCCGAAGACGGCGAAATATCAGGTGGTGCTGGTGGACTATGGGGTGAAGCGCAATATCCTGCGTGCTCTGGCCGGGATCGGCGCGCGGGTGACCGTCGTGCCCGCCGATACGTCGGCGGCGGGGATCTTGAAGCGGGCGCCTGACGGGGTGGTGCTTTCGAACGGCCCCGGCGATCCGGCGGCGACGGCGCTCCAGGCCGGCGCCGAGGTGCGGGCGCTGGCCGAGAGTGGGACGCCGATGTTCGGCATCTGCCTGGGCCACCAACTGCTGGCCTTGGCCCTGGGCGCGACGACGATCAAGATGGATCAGGGCCATCACGGCGCCAACCATCCGGTCAAGGATCTGGCCACCGGCAAGGTCGAGGTGGTGTCGATGAACCACGGCTTCACGGTCGATCGCCAGGATCTGCCCGCCCGGCTGATCGAGACCCACGTCTCGCTGTTCGACGGCAGCAACGCGGGCCTGGCGATGGCCGACCGGCCGGTGTTCTCGGTCCAGCACCATCCCGAGGCGTCCCCGGGCCCGACGGATTCGCTCTATCTGTTCGAGCGGTTCGCGGGACTGATGGACAAGGCGCGGCGCGGCGCCGCGTAATCAGGCGGCCTTGGCGTCGGCGACCTTCTTGGGAGCGGCGGGTTTCTTGGCGGCGAGGCGCTTTTCGGCGGCGGCTTCCAGTTTGACCGCCTTGCGCGCCGCTACGGCGGCCTCCAGGGCGGGCAGGAGTTCGGCCGCGTCGGCCTGTTGTTTCTGGCTGCCGG
>JBBRQW010000115.1:0-8337 GCA_038225765.1 Caulobacterales bacterium
GATCACATACTGATCGAAGGGGAAGTAGATCACGTAGTCGCGGGTCTCAAAGGTCGGCGGCGGCGGCGGCGGCGGCGCTTCCGGAGGCGGAGGCGGCGGCGGCGGCGGCGGCGGGGGAGGAGGCGGCGGCGGCGGCGGGGGGGGCGGCGGCGAGGCGAAGCTGTAGCGCAAGCCCAGGGTGATGGACTGATCGCGGTAGCGCCCGCTCAATACCGCCGTCTTCTGGTCGGTCTGATCCACCGCCAGGAAGTTGATCTTCGAGCCGCTCAGATAACGGTAAGTCAGATCGACGTTCATGCGTTCGCTGACCCGAAATGCCAGGCCGGCGATGCCCTGATAGGCGAACTTGGTGCTCGAATCATCGACGTTGCCGTGCAGCGCGCCCACCACGCCGGTGCCGACCAGGTCGCCGTCGGCGCGAACCTTGACGTGGTTGGCCCCGACGCCGCCGCCGAAGAAGGGATCGATACGCGAGCCGGGCAGGATATCGAAGAGGGCGTTGAACATCCCGGTCCAGGCGTTGACGTTGCCGTTCGGCTTGCCGCAGGCCTCCGGCGTGCCGCCGGCGGCGCAAAGATCGACATCGAAGGGTTGACCCGCGAAATCCGTCACCGACTGCAGCGACCCGTGGCGATAGCCGCCTTCCAGTTCGACGCGGAAGTTGGGTGTGATTCGGTAGCCGAGGCGGGCGAACCCAGCATAGTCGATATCGTCCACCCGGAAGTTGAAGCCTTCGGTCCCCGGAAACCCGCCGCTGCCGCCGCCGGAGACGAACTGGGATTCCAGTCCGCGCTGGTGGTGGCCGCCGGCGTCAATGGCCCCGTACCAGCCGGTGTCCTGCGCCAGCGCCCCCGAGGCGGCGATGGCCGAGGCGGCGAAAACCGTGACGACGGCGGCGCCCGCCAGAAGTTTCGATTTCATTTTTCAGTCCCCTTCTTGCGTTCTCTTCGGCCATCTGGCCGGGCGGGATTTCTTATCAATTCTTCGGCGAGGCGCCGACGACCGCCGCCTCCGCCCAACGCCCCGCCGCTCGTCGGCGAAGAAGGCTATACAATCAATCGACGCCGATCAACTTTTCGACGAACAAAGGTCTCGATCCGGCCGCGGTTGCGAATCGGCGCCAAGCGACGTCTCGAAAGTGACCCATAAGGTTGAAAAAAAGCTAACCGTTCGAATCCACCGTACGCCGATTCGCCACGCCTTCGCCCCTTTTCGCGCGCCGTTCCACGATCGACCACCCAATTCGCCGAGTATCTTTTGGTTCCCGCCGAACGGTGGTCTGATGGCGATCGTCGCCGGATGAGGCGCGGAGGACACAATGTCCGAACTGATCCTTTCCGCCGATGACGGCGCCGCGACCGGCGTTGAGATGCTGGCGAGCGCGGGGTGGGAAGCCTTCGCCGCGCGGCAGGCCGGGCCGCTGAGGGCGGCGGCCGACGCGGCGCGATTCGCCGGCCAGGCCGGGCGGGTGCTGCTAGTGGCGGGCGCGGACGGCGGCGTGGAACGGGTCCTCTACGGTCTGGGCGATGGAGTGACGCCCGGGGCGATGGCGATTCGCGGTCTCGCCGCCGGCCTGCCGCCGGGCGACTATAGAATAGACGGGTCGTTGGCCGGCCTCGACCCGGGGCGGGTCGCCCTGGCCTGGACCTTGGGCGCCTACCGATTTGATCGTTACCGAAAAGAGCGTGGCGACCCGGCGCCGAGGCTGGCGGCGCCGGCCGGGGCGGACATGACCGAGACCCGCGCCGTCGCCCACGCCTGCGCCCTGGCTCGCGACATGATCAACACTCCGGCCAATGACATGGGGCCGCGCCAGATCGAGACCATCGCTCGCGAGATAGCCGAGAGCCATGGGGCGACGATCGAGGTCGTCGTCGGCGACGCCCTGACCCTGGCCGGCTATCCGGCCGTCCACGCGGTCGGCCGCGCCGCGGTCGCCGAGCGGGCGCCCAGAATGATCGAGATCGCCTGGGGCGACGCCGACCGCCCCTTGATCGCGGTGATCGGCAAGGGGGTGGTGTTCGATTCCGGCGGCTTGGACATCAAGGCCTCGGCGGGGATGCGGCTGATGAAGAAGGACATGGGCGGGGCCGCCCACGCCCTGGCCCTGGCGCGGATGGTCATGGCGGCGCGCCTGCCGGTGCGCCTGGCCGTCCTGATCCCGGCGGTGGAGAACGCCATCGCCGGCGACGCCATGCGGCCGGGCGACGTGCTGGCCTCGCGAAGCGGGCTCACCATCGAGGTCGGCAACACGGACGCCGAGGGCCGGCTGATCCTGGCCGACGCCCTGGCCCGCGCCGCCGAGCTGTCGCCGGCCCTCACCGTCGATCTGGCCACCCTGACCGGGGCGGCGCGGGTGGCCCTGGGGCCGCAGGTCGCCCCCTTCTACACCGCCGACGACGCCCTGGCCGCCGAGCTGGCCGCCGCCGCCGCCGACCTCGACGATCCGCTGTGGCGGATGCCGCTGTGGCAAGGGTACGCCGGGGCCCTGGCCAGCGACGTCGCCGACATCAAGAACGACTCCGACGCCTGGGCCCAGGCCGGCTCGATCACCGCCGCCCTGTTCCTGCAACGCTTCGCCCCCAAGGGCGCCTGGGTTCATTTCGACATCTTCGCCTGGAATCCCCACGCCGGGCCCGGCTGGCCGGTGGGGGCCGAGGTCCAGGCCATCCGCGCCCTCTTCGCCGTGCTCAAGGCCCGATACCGGTGAGCGCCCACGACCCGCGAAACACCCTGGCGCGGGCAGATTTGGCGGCGGCCAGCCTGCAAGGCGTCCTGCGCGCCGAGCGATTTGCCGAGACGACGCCGATGCGGGCCGCCCGCCCAGCGAGCGCCATCCGCGCCGCGCCCGATCCCCAGGCCGAACAGGTCGATCAACTTCTGTTCGGCGAGATGTTCGACCAGCTGGAGGTCGTGGACGGCCACGCCTGGGGCCAGGCCCGCCGCGACGGCTGCGTCGGCTTTGTCGAAGCGGGCGCCTTGTCGAGCGATATCGGCGCGCCCACTCACTGGATAAGCGCCCTGCGCGCCTTCGCCTTTGAGACACCCTCGGTCAAGGCGCCGGCCAGGGGGCCGCTCAGCCTGAACGCCCTGGTCTCGATCGACGAGGAACGCGGCGCCTTCGCCCGCGCGGCGGACCTGGGCTGGATCGCCAGGGTTCACCTGGCGCCGATCGGGACCGTCGCGGCCGAACCGGCGGCGGTCGCCGAACGCTTCCTCGCAACGCCCTATCTGTGGGGCGGCCGAGACAGCCTGGGCCTCGACTGCTCGGGCCTGGTGCAGCAGGCGCTCTATGCTTGTGGCCGTGCCTGTCCGCGCGACAGCGACCAGCAGGCGAGCCTGGGCGCGCCCGCCCCTCCCGATGGGCTCCGCCGCGGCGACCTGGTGTTCTGGCGCGGCCACGTCGGCATGATGCTGGACGCCGAGCGCCTGATCCACGCCAACGCCCACCACATGGCCGTCGCCATCGAACCTGTGGCTGAGGCGGCCGCCCGCATCCGCGCCGCCGGCGGCGGCCAGCCGACGGCCTTTCGCCGGCTTTAGGCGGCCTTTCGCCGGGCGGCGGTAGGGTCGGCGTCGGGCCCGGGCCAGACGAGGGGCCGAATCTCAGCCCCGCGGGCAGTCCGCCGGAAGCCGGCGCTCGATCGCGCGCCCCAACTCGGCGAGGGAACAGTCTCCGATTCTGCCGCCGCATGCGTTGAAGCGAAGGACGATGCGCCGCGCCGCCGGCGGCGCCAGTCCCCGCAGCTGGTCCAGGGTTTGATAGAACAACACCGGCCTGACCAAGCGCTTCCCGTCTTGCTTGTCGCGCCACAGTTCGAAGGCCAGGGCGGTGGCGGGGGCGGTGGAATCCGGCTGATCGGGCAGCCGCCATTCCAGGCCGAACACGCCGGCCATGTTGGAGAGATTGGTGTCGTGGCCGCTGAAGGCGATCAGGCGGGCCTGTTTGCCGAAATAGGGCGATGGATCGGCGCTCAGGGCGGCCAGAATGGCCCTGGCCAGGGTGACCCCTCGGCGCTCGGCGAGGTAGGGCGTGCGGCGCATGAGTTCGGTGGCGCGCTCATGGGCCGCCATGACCGAGGCGACGGCGGCCGCCGAGCCGGCCTTGCCCCATCCCACCTTCGCCAGCGGCAATCCCTGCGCATATTCCAGCAGCAAGATCTCCGCCAGGTCCGACCCGGTCGCCAGGGGCCCGGTGAGCGTCACCCCGGTCGGGCCGGCGGCGAGGCTGTCCGGGCCGGTCAGACAGGCCCCCTTGCCCCCGCCCTGGCCTTGCGCCCCGCCCTCGCCTCGCGCCCCGCCGCCGCAGCCGCGCGGGGCCACGATGGCCTGGAGCCGGTCCAGGGCCCGCCGCGACGCCGGCGTCTCCATGCCGCCGGGCCCGGCCTGGGCGAGGACGGCGCGCCGCGCCGACTCGCCATCGACCGGGCACATCGAAGCCGCGTCGAACAAGGGGTCCTTGCGCCCGGCGGGGCCATGACCGGCCTTAAGGCCGCACCCGGGCGCCAGGCCCTCGGCCAGGACCGCGCCGCTTCGGCGCGTTCGCTGGTCGGCCCCGTCGGCCCACACCGAAATCGCCGCCGCGTCGGCGCACCCCGCGCCGGTCAGCAGGCCGGACCGCCGATAGGTCCGCCGAAGGGTGGCGGCGAGGATCGCCACCGTCCCCTCCCCATGCGCCGTCAGGTCACCGGCCGCCGCCGGCCAGGCTGGCCAGGGCCGGTCGGAGAGCGCCGCCAACGCCCGCGGACTCTGGGTCGGCGGCCGGACCCCGTGGCGGTGAACCAGGACGACGCGTTCGAGCGTCAGGCCGGCGGCGAGGGTGCCTCCGGCGACGAAAGCCCAGATCGCCGCCGCCAATCCCGTCGCCATCGCCCCGCGCCGTGCCGTCACCGAGGTCGCCTCTCAAGTCTCGAACGCCGCGCCTCGCGCGCCAATTGGCCTTGGCTGGCGGGTATGCTTAAGCTGCCGAAAACACCCTATCAAGTCAGGGACACCTCAATGCCGACCCTTCAGCGCACCCCGACCCGAGACTTCCGGACCGCCGCCATGGACGGGACGCGATGGGCGTCCTACGTCCCTCGCCCCGACGACATCGTCATCGCCACCTATCCCAAATGCGGGACCACCTGGACCCAGCGGATCGTCGATCTGCTGGTGTTTCAGGACCCCGCCTCGCGGCCGGTCTTCAAGATTTCGCCCTGGCTCGACGCGCGCTTCTTCGCGACCCTGGCCGAGGACGTGGCGACCCTGGAGGCCCAGACCCACCCCGGTTCATCAAGAGCCACCTGCCCTTCGACGCCCTGCCGATCTACGACGAGGTCAAATACATCCACGTGGCCCGCGACGGCCGCGACGCCTTCATGTCGTGGCACAATCACCTTCTGGGCTTCACGCCCCAGATGAGGGAGCGCATCGCCGCCCTGGCCGCCCAGGACCCCGAGCTGCCCCCCGCGCCGCCGCCGGGCGCCCCGCCCGCCGATCCGCAACTCTTTTTCCAGGGCTGGATCGCCCGCGCCGAGGCCGAGGCCCGGGTCGGGCCGGGCGAGGAGCTGTCGTTTTTCGACTTCGAGAACACCTATTGGAGCGAGCGGCGGCGCGGCAATCTCCTCCTGGTTCACTACAACGACCTGAAGGCCGATCTGGCCGGCGAGATGGGCCGCATCTCCGCCTTTCTGGACATCGACACCCCGGGCGACCGCCTCGCCAACCTGGCCGAGGCGGCGCGCTTCGACAGCATGAAGGCCGACGGCGAGGCCCTGCTGCCGGGTATATACGAGGCCTTCGACCGCGGCCCCGAACGCTTCCTCAACCAGGGGACCAACGGCCGCTGGAAGGACGCCCTCACCAAGGCCGACCTGGCGCGCTACGAGGCGGTGGCGGCGGCCAAGTTCTCGCCCGCCTGCGCGGCCTGGATCGAGCACGGCCGCCTCCAGGCCGGAGACCCGCGCCTGGCGCCCGACTGAGCGGAGGCCGCCGAGCGCCCCCTCCGTCACGCGACGCAAGCCACCGCGCCGCGCGCCACCTCCCCCGTAAGAGGACGGGGGAGGAAAGGATGAGGATCGGCTTTTCCGCTTTCCTACCTTGAGAAGCGGGGGAGGTGGCACGGCGCTCTTTCTCGCGCCGTGACGGAGGGGGCGTCAGGTGAGGCGCGATTCCATCTTCGACCCTATCTTGCCCTAGAACGGCAGCCCCGGCAGGCCCGGCAGGTGCGGCAGGCGCTTGGCGGGCTGGTCGCCGTGGGCCTTGCCGGCCAGATCGCCGGCGGCGTCCTGGCAGTCCTTCTTCAGGTCGGGATCGGGATAGGTCAGGCACTTGTTGAGATAGGCCACGGCCTGATCGGCCTGTCCCGCCTGGCGCGCCACCGCGACCTCCAGGGAGATGAAGGGTTTGTCGTCGTCGCCGAAGCGGGCGATCCCCTGCTGAAGGATGGCCATCGCCCGATCGTTCTGGCCGATGCGGTAGAACATGCGGCTGTGGTCGAGATAGCCATCGACCGTCTGGTCGGGGCTCTGATCGGCGCGGGTGAACAGGGCGTCGGCGCGGGCCGTGTCGTGCATGTCGTCGCGGATCCGGGCCCACTCATTGACCACCAGGGGCGCGGCGGCGAACTGGGTTCTGGCGGCCTTGGCGATCTCGCGTTCGGCCGTGGCGTAGTCGCCATCGCCGCGCGCCTTCATGGCCGCGCGTTCGGCCGCCACGGTGATCTCGCCGTCCTGGTACTCCTTGGTGGCGCGCACCTGGGTGAGCCAGGCGGCCTGCTCGTCGCGCAGGGGCAGGCCGGCTGGATAGGCGTCGGCGGAATAGTCGGCGATCCCCTTCTTGCGGGCCTCCGGGGTGCGATGGCGGGGCCCGGCGTCGCCTTGCCTGGCGGCGGCCATGCCCAGGGCCAGGCGCCCCGCGCCTTCCAGGAGGCCCTGTCGCAATCCCTGACCAGACAGGCCGCCCGAGAGGAAGCTCTGGGCGGTGTTGACATTGACCGCCTGGCTGAGCTGGGTCTTCAGTTGCGCCGACAAGGCGTCGCGGAAAGCCTTGCGATTGTCCTGGTCGGCCTGGATGGTGTCGAACACCCGCGCCGAGGCGCCCTCGGCCGAAAAACCGGTAAGTTGCGACAGGTCGAAGCCCAGGGCGTCGGCCTCGTCCTCCTGCACCCGCGAGTGCGCCGGCTCGACCATGGCGCCGGCCAGAAAATGCAGATAGTCGCTGGTGGCGTCGGCCTTGCGGCCGGCCAGATCCAGGGCGCCACCCACCGCTCCGCCGGCGCCGCCGCGCGCCAGGCCCTGGGCCCCGGCGCTGGCCACCGAGGCGATCAGGTAGATCTGGCCCAGGCGGCTGGCGTTCTTCTCGGCCTGCGCCGCGCGGCCGGCGTTCTGGATGAAGTGGCCCAGGCGGATGTGGCCCAGTTCATGGGCCAGGACGAAGCTCACCTCGTCGTCGGACTTCGCCCGCTCCAGCAGGCCCAGGCCCACCATGATCGAGCCGTCGGGCAGGGAATAGGCGCTGTAGTAGTCGATGCCGACCATGCGCACCTGCACCGGCTGGGTCTTGGCGTAGGGCCAGTTGGCCTCGATGCGATCGAGCAGGGCTTTGACGCGGGCTTCGGTCTGCGGCATGCGCAGGCGCGCCGCCTGGTAATCGCCCCGGTTGAGGGCGTCGGAGGCCAGGCCCAGGGCGGGCCCGCCGCCGGCGCTCTGACCGAAATTGCGGCTCGCCACCGCCTTGATGAACGGGCCGCCCTTGCCGGAGACCGAGAACTTGTCGCCCGAGGCGGCGAAGACGGGGTGAAGGCCGGTCAGGGCGATCAACGTCGCCGCCGCCAGAACAGACGATCGGCGCGCCACCCTCATCGGCCGGCCGGCGTGCAGTCGGCGGCCCCGCCCAGGCCCATGTTGGAGGCGGCGTAGGACGAGCCGGCTGGGCGGGCGGCGGTCTGCACCGGCTTGCACGGGGCGTTCATGCCCTCGGTCTGGACATCCAGGCCGCGAAGGTAGACGACGCCCGCCCCCATATGCACCCCAATGCTGTTACCCACCCCGTGGCCGACGATCGGGGCGGGCAGATGCAGGTCGCCGGCCTTGATCTGGCCCAGCGGCTGACCGTGGGCGTCGAAGGTCCGAAGGGTGGGGCGCAGGGCCTGGGTGACCCTGCCCAGGCCTTCGGCGAGGGCGAGGCCCGGCGCCAGCAGGGTGATGGCGATGGCGATGGCGATGGCGACGCTAGTCCTGGACATGGGTAGGGCCCTCCGCTGCCGAGTCGGCCGTCTCGCGGGATGGTCGGGCGCGACGCGGGCCCACCAGCCGCTCCTCCTCGAACTTCAGCAAGGCTATCACGCGCCGCCGC
>JBBRQW010000116.1:0-8327 GCA_038225765.1 Caulobacterales bacterium
CAGATGCGGCTCTATCGCCGCCCACTGCTCATCCGTCAGCCAAAACAACGCGCTCATGATCACCTCCAAGAACCGAGATGACCCTCGGAATCCTGATTTGCCCACCGACATCAACCATCTGATTGGGTTTGGAGCCTAAGGCGCAGCCACGGCCAGAACGTGAATTAATTGCATATCGCAAATATTTGAGATCTTGTCAAGAGCCGTGGTATCGCCCGGAGAGCCGCGAACGGCCACCTCTTGGCGACTGCGCCCATGTGGCATATCGGGCGTGAGCCGTACTTTCGCCTGGCTGTCACATGAACATCCGCCAAAAGGATGGAGTGGCGGTGGACGGTCGTGGTTGATCGAGTGACGCGAGAGGAGCGGTCGGCGGTGATGCGCCGCATACGCTCCAAAGACACGAAGCCCGAGCATTCGGTGCGCCGCCTACTCCACAAAATGGGCTATCGCTTCAGGCTCCACGTCAAGGACCTTGTGGGGAAACCGGATATCGTTTTACGGCCCCGCCGCGCTGTCATCTTCGTGAACGGTTGTTACTGGCACGGGCATGATTGCAAAATCGCCGGAAAGCCGGCGCAATCCAACGTCGATTATTGGGGCCCGAAAATCCAACGGACCCGTGAACGGGACGAGGCCACGCGAGCGACCCTGTGCGCCGGCGGGTGGCGAGTGCTCGTGATTCGCGAGTGCGAGGCGCTGGACGGCGCGGCGACCGCCGAACGCCTCCGCGATTTTCTGGGGCCGCCCGGGCACCGCTAGGCCTCGGCTGCCTTTCTCGCGCGGAAACTTCGCGACGGATTGAGTTCCTCAATTGTTCTGATACCTTTCAGGCTGTAGCGCGCGATGAGGGCGCGAATCACTCAGGCCCCAAACCGGCGGTCAGCATGAGCGTGACAGCAATTGACCTTTTCGCAGGCGCTGGCGGCCTTAGCCTGGGCCTGGAGGCGGCCGGCATCGATAGTGTGTTCGCCGTCGAGATCGTTCCTGACGCGATCGCCACCTATCGTGCGGCGTTCCCGCACACCCAGCACTACTGCGGCGACATCCAAGGGGTGGACTTTCGGCGGTGGGCGGGGGTTGACGTGGTGGCGGGCGGCCCGCCGTGCCAGCCGTTTTCCGTCGGCGGCCTTCGACGTGGCCGTGAAGATGGCCGGGACCTCCTCTCCGAATTTGTGCGCGCGGTTGTTGAGGTTCGGCCCCGCGTTTTCATCATGGAGAATGTTCCTGGGTTGATCTCCTTCGGCTCCTATTTGCGGTCTGTCCTGGCGCCGCTGTTCGACCTTTACGCCGTCTGCGAACCTCAAGTGGTGAACGCCGCCGACTACGGCGTCCCGCAGTCGCGCAAGCGCCTCATTATCGTCGGCGCCCGAGACGGCATTCCCTTCCGGCTCCCACGGGGTTTACCGGGCACCCGCACGCCGGCCGGTATCGTTCTCGCCCGCGAACCCCTCGGCGAGCCGAACCCGTCCAAGGTCTTTTATGCCAAGCGACCGGACCTGCGGCCCAACCCCTATCAAGGCCATCTCTTCAATGGCGGCGGGCGGGGCATCGAATTGGACAAACCCTCTCCCACGATCCTTGCCTCGGCCGGGGGCAACAAGACTCACTTCATCGACCTGGCCAATCGCGTGCCCGCCTATCATCGCCATCTCAAGCACGGCGGGGCGCCTTTCGTGGGAGAGTTGCCGGGCGCCCGGCGGCTTACGGTGCTAGAGAGCGCCGCGCTCCAATCGTTCCCACCCGATGTCCGCTTCGCCGGTTCGCGCAGTTCGCAATACACCCAGATCGGCAATGCCGTTCCGCCGCGCCTAGCCCAAGCCATCGGCGAAGAGTTGGTCGCGCAGGTGATTGGCCGCTCACGCCGTAAGCGCGTGGCTGCCTAGCAACTTCACGAACCGATTCACGCGTTCGATGTCGGGTTGATTGCGCTCAAGGAGTTCGTAAAGGCGTTTGAGAGCGACCTCTCGGCCCGGCTTGGGCATGACACCCGTCAGCAGGTGAAGGAAATTCCGCACGTCCATCACCGTGAGGTCGGCGGTCGCCCCCTTCAGCGACTCCGTCAGGCCGTCAAGGTTGTCCACGTAGGCCAGTACATTGACGCGCTGAAGATCGGCGGTTTTCGCAACGCCGAGCGCTTGAACGGCCTTGCCGCGCCAATCATTGGCCGACACTTCGAAGGCTTCCTCGATGCGATTTCCCTTCATCACCTGAATGTCGGCGGCGGCGCCCGAGCTTGCGTCCGAAGCGTCGATGTTCTTGGTTTTCACCCACAAACTGGTCTGGCCCACCTCGTTGAGAACCGCTTCAAGAAAGGCGGCCACCGCGAACTGCTCGTGGGCGCCCTCCGACGGCGTCGAGAGCAAATCGTCGAGAAGCGCGGCTAACCTGGCGAAGCTAAGTTCTCCCACCCGCAACGCCGGCATTGAAGAAACAGGCCGCGCCCGAAGGGATACGATCGCGGCAAGCAGCCGCAGGACGGCCTTTCGGTCCACGGCCGGCGCGCTGTTCATCCAGTGCAATAGCCCGTCGAAAGCCGGGACATTCCCGCGAGCGAGGTTGCGCTGGTTCTTGCCGATATTTTGGTAAGCGCTTCTGATTGCCGGGATGTGACGACGGGCAAGCGCGGCGCCGACCTTTTCCGAGGCGCTTCGCCCGCCATCCCCCATTCGTGTGTGATCGAAACCCTCCGCCTCCAGGCCCCACACGAGCTGGATCAAAAGGGCGTCTCGATAGGCCAGGCCTTTTTTCAGCGCGAGTACCGAATCAAGCTGCTCCAGAACACCGGGTTCGATTTGACTTCTGAGCGCCTCCGCCTCCGCATTCGCGGCCGAAGGGGTGGCGATGAAGGCGTCCAGGTCTGCCGCGATCCGCGCGGCGACTCTCGCCGACATGCGTGGCGCTTTGATCGCTGCGGCGGCCTTCATCGGGGAGAAGGTGGCGCCTGGAACGGGCGGTGTCCACCGTCCTCCCTCACCGCTCCCGCCGCCGCGCCAGCGGGTGCTTGGTCTCCACCACCTCCCTGAGCCGATCCTGGGTGACGTGGGTGTAGATCTGGGTGGTGGCGATGTCGGCGTGGCCGAGCAGGGTCTGGACGACGCGCAGGTCGGCGCCGCCTTCCAGCAGGTGGGTGGCGAAGGCGTGGCGCAAGACGTGGGGGCTCACCTTGGCCGGATCGACGCCGGCGGCGAGGGCCGCCTCATCCAGCATCTGGGCGAAGCGCCGCGCCGTCAGGCGACCGCCGCGCCCTCGGGAGGGAAACAGCCAGGGGTTGGGCCTGGCGCCCTTGAGGTCGCGTTTGGCGAGGAAGGCCGGCCGGGCGGCCAGATAGGCTTTCACGGCGGCGCGCGCCGCGCCGTTCAGGGGGGCGAGGCGCTCCTTGCCCCCCTTGCCCTTGACGATCAGATAGGCCGGGTCGGCGGCCAGGGCCGCGAGCGGCAGGGCGACCAGTTCGGAGACCCGCAGGCCCGAGGCGTAGAGGAGCTCGATCATCGCCGCCAGCCGAAGCCCCGCCGCCCCGTCCCTGGCCGCGCCGGCGGCGATCAGGCGCTCGACCTCCTCGCCGCTGAGCACCTTGGGCAGCGGGCGGCCCTGGCGCGGCGCTTCCACCCGCCGCGAGGGATCGTCGGCCCGCCACCCCTCGCCCAGCACGAAACGGTAGAACTGGCGCGCCGCCGAGCGTCGGCGGGCCGCCGTGGCGGGCGACAGGCCCCGCGCGCCGAGGCTGGAGAACCAGGCCTCGATGTCGTCGGCCGAGGCGCTCGCCAGATCGGCGCCACGCCCGGCCAGGAATCCCGACGCGTCGGCCAGGTCGCGGGCGTAGGCGGTCAGGGTGTTGGCCGCCGCCCCGCGCTCGGCGGCCATCATCTCGAGAAAGGCCTCCGTCCAGTCCGCCGCGTTCATGGCGCCCGCCGCCGCTCGGTCATGCGCCAAACTTGGCGCGCGCGCCCCCCCTCGTGTAAAGGGCGCATCTGGTCATGAACGCCTTTCCCTCCCTGAACCGCAAGACCATCGCCCTGATCGGCCTGATGGGCGTCGGCAAGAGCAGCATCGGCCGGCGCCTGGCCAGCGCCCTGGCCATGCCGTTCAAGGACGCCGACGCCGAGATCGAGGCGGCGGCGGGGCGCTCGATCGCCGATATCTTCGAGCAGTTCGGCGAGGCCGCCTTTCGCGACGGCGAGCGGCGGGTGATCGCGCGTTTGCTGGAAGAGCCGCCGCATGTGCTGGCCACCGGCGGCGGGGCCTTCGACGATGCCGCCACTCAGCGCCTGATCGCCGAAAAGACGGTGTCGGTGTGGCTGAAAGCCGACCTCGACGTGCTGGCCCGCCGGGTCGGGCGGCGCGACACCCGGCCCCTGGTCGCCGGCAAGGACCCGCGGGCGGTGCTCGAAGCCCAGGCGGCCGAGCGCTACCGCCTCTTCGCCCTGGCCGACATCACCGTGGAAACCGGCGACACCGCCCATCACGTGGCGGTGGACGCCATCGTCAAGGCCCTGGCGGCGCGGGCGGCCCAAGCCGCGTCATCCGGCGCGCCGTGACCGCCGCCGTCAGGGTCGATCTGGCGTCGCGGCCCTACGAGGTCCTGATCGGGCGCGGCCTGATCGATCAGGCGGCGGCGAAGATCGCCCCCTTGCTGCGCCGGCCCCTCATCGCCCTGGTCATGGACGAAACGGTCGGCGCCCTGCACGGCCCCCGCCTGATCGGCGCCCTCGAGGCGGCCGGCGTCGCCGTCCACGCCCTGGCGATACCGCCGGGGGAGGGGGCGAAGAGTTTCGACGGCTTGTCCGATCTCATCGGCCGGCTGCTCGACCTGGAGCTTGAGCGCACCGACCTGATCGTCGCCTTCGGCGGCGGGGTGGTCGGCGACCTCACCGGTTTCGCGGCGGCGATCTACCAGCGTGGCGTCGACTGGGTGCAGATTCCCACCACCCTGCTGGCCCAGGTGGATTCCTCGGTGGGCGGCAAGACCGCCATCGACACGGCGCGCGGCAAGAACCTCGTCGGCGCCTTCCACCAGCCCCGCCTGGTCCTGGCCGACCTGGCGGTCCTCGACACCCTGCCGGGGCGGGAGATGATCTGCGGCTACGGCGAGGTGCTTAAATACGCCCTGATGGCCGACGGCGCCTTCTTCGACTGGCTGGAGGCTCACGGGGCGCGGGTGCTGGCGCGCGAACCGGCGGCGCTCGCCCACGCGGTGCGCCGGTCGGTGGAGATCAAGGCGGCCGCGGTGGCGCGGGACGAGCGGGAAGGCGAGGGGGGGACGCGCGCCCTCCTGAACCTCGGCCACACCTTCGCCCACGCCCTGGAAGCGCAGACCGGCTTCGGCGAGACGCTCAAGCACGGCGAGGCGGTGGGCCTGGGCTGCGCCATGGCCTTGCGCCTTTCCGCCACGCTCGGCGTTTGCCCGCCCGAGGACGCGACGCGGGCGGGGGGCGCGGCGGCGGCGGCCGGCCTGCCGACGCGGTTGGGAGAGATCGCCGGGGGGCCCTTTTCGGCGGACGGCCTCATCGCCCGCATGGGGCGCGACAAGAAGGCGCGGGGCGGCGCGCCCGCCTTCATTCTGGCGCGTGGGATCGGCGAGGCCTTCGTCGAAAGGGATGTCGGCCGCGACGCCCTGCGCGCCTTTCTGCTCGCCGAAGGAGCCCTGCCATGATCGCCGCCATCTGGGCCGTCTCCCTGCTCATCCTGGCGTTGCTGGCGGTGTCGGCGGTCTTTTCGGCCGCCGAGACGGCCCTGACCCGCGCCAGCCGCGGGCGCATGCACCAGCTCGAGCGCGACGGCGACCGCAAGGCCGGCCGGGTGAACCGCCTGCTCTCCGATCAGGAGACCATGATCGGCGCGGTGCTGATCGGCTACAATGTGATCAATATCCTGAGTTCCGCCCTGGCGACCGAGTTCATCACCCGCGTCCTGCCGGGCGGCTGGGGCGTGGCCCTGGCCACCGCCATCATGACCGTTCTGGTGGTGGTGTTCGTCGAGGTGCTGCCCAAGACCCTGGCCATCGTGCGCGCCGACGACGTGGCCCGCGCCCTCTCGGCCCCCATGCTCTTGATGGTGCGCATCCTGGGGCCGGTGATCTACGCCGTGCAGTGGGTGGTTCGCCACACCCTGCGCCTGTTCGGGGTCGATCTGGACATGGCGGTGGATGTCCTGGCGGCCCACGAGGAGATCCGCGGCGCCGTCGAATATCACCATTCCGAGGGCTCGGTGGGAAGCCGCGACCGGCGGATGCTGGGCGGGGTGCTGGATCTTTCGGACATGGATGTCTCGGAGGTCATGGTCCATCGCAAGTCGATGTCGATGATCGACGCCGGCCTGCCGCCGCGCGAGCTGGTGGCGCGGGTCCTGGCGTCGGAGCACTCGCGCCTTCCGCTCTACCGGGACGAGCCGGAAAATGTCGTCGGCATTCTGCATTCGAAGGATCTGCTGAAGGCGGTGGCCGCCGCCCAGGGGCGGATCGACGGCCTCGACATCGCCGCCATCGGCCGCGAGCCGTGGTTCATCCCCGAGACCACCAACCTCAAGGACCAGCTCAACGCCTTTCTGAAACGGCGCCGGCACTTCGCTCTGGTGGTGGACGAATACGGTGGCCTGCAGGGGCTGGTGACCCTGGAGGACATCCTCGAGGAGATCGTCGGCGAAATCGAGGACGAACACGACCACGCGGTCCAGGGTGTCCGGCGCCAGGCCGACGGCTCGGTGCATGTGGACGGCGACGTAACGGTGCGCGACCTCAACCGGGCCATGGACTGGGACCTGCCCGACGACCACGCGGTGACGGTCGCCGGCCTGGTCATTCACGAGGCGCGCGCCATCCCCGAACCCGGCCAGAAATTCCTCTTTCACCGCCATCGGTTCCAGATCCTGCGCCGGCAGAGAAACCAGATCACCGCCCTGCGCGTAAGCCTGCCCCTAGCGCGCGAAGACGAGGACTGACGGTGGCGCCTCGGCGGCGCTTATTCTACAATAGGCCGCGGGCGCTAACGGGAACTCCAGCCAGATGAGCGTAAACGACGCCCTCAAAGGCCGCCGCGTCCTAGTGGTCGAAGACGAAACCATGATCGCCATGCTGGTGGAAGACATGCTCGCCGACCTGGGGTGCGCCGTCGTCGGCCCGGCGCACGGGCTGGAGGCCGCCCTCGCCCTGGCGGCCGGGGGGGAGGCCATCGACGCGGCGTTGCTGGACGTGAATCTGGCCGGCAGGCCGGTGTTCCCGGTCGCCGACGCCCTGCGGGCCAGGGGGGTGCCGACAATCTTCGCCACGGGCGATGGCGAGAGCGGCCTGCGCGAGGCCGACGCCGGCGCGAGGGTGCTGCAAAAACCCTTTCGGGCCGCCGACCTGGCCCGCGCCCTCGGCGAGGCCCTGGGGGGCGGTTAGCCCGCCTCGGGCGCCGACAGCTTCAGCGACAGGGCGTGGACCGGGCCGGCAAGCTCGGCGGCCAGGAGATCGTGCACCCGCCGCTGGCGCTGGACGCGGCCGAGCCCCCTGAAGGCGGCGCATTCGACGGTTATGGTGAAATGGCTCTCGCCGCCCGGGCGGGCCCCCGCGTGGCCTGCGTGGCGCGCCGAATCGTCGACGATCTCCAGAGCGGTGGGAGAAAGGGCGTCGGTGAGCTTTTTGCGCATGGCCTCGGCGACGGCGCCCATGCCCGAACCTCCATTTAATCGACAAGTCAATTCTTGAACTGTCACCCCTCCATCTCATACATCCGAGCCATGGCCACCGCCTTTCATTATCGCCCGCGATTCGTGGACATCCGCGTGCGCCCGCCCCAGCCGGAGGAGGAGGCGCGCGAGGCCGACGTCAACGCTCTGAAGGCGGGGGAGCGGGCCTGCGACCGCCAGGGCTGCCGCGCCCCGGCGGCGATCCGCGCCCCCAAGTCGCGGGACCTGCTGGGCGACTACTACTGGTTCTGCCAGCCGCACGCCGCCGAATACAACCGCGGCTGGAACTTCTTCGCCGGCATGAGCGAGGGGGAGATTCGCGCCCGCATGGCCGACGAACTGACGACCGGCGGGCGGCCGACCTGGTCGTTCAAGGGCGGGGCGCGTAACCGCGAGGCGGCCGGCAATCGCGGCTTCTTCCGCGACCCGTTCGGTATTTTCGGGGCCGGCAAGGCTCGCGACGACGAGCGGGCCGCCCGCGACCGGCGGCTGGGCCGGCTGGAGCGCGGCGCCCTGGCCGACCTCGATCTTGACGCCGCCGCCTTGGGCCCCGCCATCCGCCTTCGCTATCTCGAACTGGTCAAGCGCTGCCACCCCGACGCCAACGGCGGCGACCGCTCGGCCGAGCACAAACTCCAACGGGTGATCCGGGCCTATAAGAC
>JBBRQW010000117.1:0-8087 GCA_038225765.1 Caulobacterales bacterium
CCGCGAGCCGATCGCCGCCCCGAACACCACGAAATAGAGCGAGGTGGAGATCACCGGGGCCAGGATGCTCTGGCCCAGGGTGCGCAGGGTGCGGGCCATCTCGAAGCGGTAGATGGCCCAGATGGCGTGGCCGTTGAGCGCGGCGGCCTTCATGGCGCGGCCCTGACCAGGGAGACGAAGATTTCCTCCAGGGAGCTTTCGCGGGTGTCGAGATCCTCGAAGGCGATCCCCAGATCGGCGAGGCGCGCCAGCAGGGCGGCCACCCCCGACCCGCCGCCCGTCCCGTCATAGGCGTAGACGAGTTCGCATCCCTCGGCCGCCAGGGTGAGCGGTTCGCCGGCCAGCGCCTCGGGCAGGGCCGCGAGCGGCCGCCGCAACTTCAGGGTGAGCTGCTTCTTGCCCAGCGTCGCCATCAGCGCCGCCTTGTCCTCGACCAGGATGATCTCGCCCTTGTTCATCACCGCGATGCGGTCGGCCATCTCCTGCGCCTCCTCGATGTAGTGGGTGGTGAGGATGATGGTGACGCCGGTCGAGCGCAGGGAGCGGACCATCTCCCACATGTCGCGGCGCAGCTCGACATCCACCCCGGCCGTCGGCTCGTCGAGAAAGAGAATGCGCGGCTGGTGCGACAGGGCCTTGGCGATCATCACCCGCCGCTTCATGCCGCCCGACAGGGTCATGATCTTCGCCGCCCGCTTGTCCCACAAGGAGAGGTCCTTGAGCAGCTTTTCCACGTAGGGCCGGTCGGGCGCCTTGCCAAACAGCCGGCGACTGAAATTCACCGTCGCCCACACGCTCTCGAAGGCGTCGGTGGACAGCTCCTGCGGCACCAGGCCGATCAGCGAACGGGCGGCGCGAAAGTCGCGCACCACGTCGTGGCCGCCGGCCGTCACCACCCCGCCGCTCGGATTGACGATGCCGCACACGATGCCGATCAAGGTCGTCTTGCCCGCCCCGTTGGGGCCCAGGAGGGCGAAGATCTCCCCCGCCTCGATGGCCAGATCGACCGACTTCAGCGCCTGGAACCCCGAGGCGTAGGTCTTGGAGAGGTTGGAGATCGAGACGATGGGGGGCATGGTCATTCCAGTTGTGTCGAGCGGCCTGGCGCCCCCTCCGTCACGCGATGCGAGAGGGCATCGCGCGCCACCTCCCCCGTAAGAGGACGGGGGAGGAGTGAAGAGCGGCAGGCTTTCCCTCTTTCCTCCCTCGCGAAGCGGGGGAGGTGGCGCGCGGCCCTTTCTCGCCGCGTGACGGAGGGGGCGTCGGGCCTCATCGACAGAGCCCCCCTCAATCCATCACCTTCCTGACCAGATAGGTGAACTCCAGCGCCGTCCGCTCGGCCTTTTCGGCCAGGTTGGCGGACGCCGCGTGGCCGCCGTTGGTGTTTTCGAAATAGAGGAAGGGCAGGCCCATCGCCGCCATCTTGGCCGCCATCTTGCGGGCATGGACCGGGGTCACCCGGTCGTCGTTGGTGGAGGTGACGAAGAAGGGTTCGGGATAGGCCACGCCGGCCTTCAGGTTCTGGTAGGGCGATATGGTGGCCAGGAAGGCGCGCTCGGCGGGGACGGCGACGCTGCCGTATTCGCCCACCCACGAGGCGCCGGCCCCGATCTGTTCGTAGCGCATCATGTCCAGCAGGGGCACCTGGATCACCACCGCCCGCCACAGCTCCGGGTGCTGATTGAACTCCACCCCCATGAGCAGGCCGCCGTTGGAGCCGCCCTCGATCCCCAGGCGCCGGGGCGAAGTGATCTTGCGGGCGATCAGGTCCTTCGCCACGGCGGCGAAGTCGTCGTAGACGATCTGGCGATGGGTCTTCAGCCCCGCCTCGTGCCAGGCCGGCCCGAACTCGCCGCCGCCGCGGATATTGGCCAGCACATAGACCCCGCCGCGCTCCAGCCACAGCTTGCCGATCGTCGGCGAATAGCTGGGCGGCAGGGACACCTGGAAGCCGCCGTAGGCGTAGAGCAGGGTGGGATTCGCGCCGTCCAGGGCCATGGCCTTGGGATGGACCACGAAATAGGGAATTTTCACCCCGTCGCTGGACGCAGCCTCGAACTGATCGACGGCGTCGCGCGAGGCGTCGAACCTGGCCGGCAGGGTCTTGATCGCCGCCGCCGCCCCGGATGCCGCGTCGGCTTGCCACAGGCGGGTCGGATCGAGGAAGCCCTCGACCCCGTAATAGAGAGCGTCGCTGGCCACGTCGGCGGCGGCGATGGTCACCGACGAATTTTCCGCCACCGGCAAGTCGGTTCGCCGCCAACTCGATCCCGGAGGATTTGCGAATGAGACAAGGCTCCCGCGCACAGTGTCGTAGATCGCGGCGACCACGCGATCCTTGGTCACCGCGACCTCCTCCACGGACTGGCGCGGGCCCGGCTGGAAGATCAGGTGATCGCGGCCGCCCGGCGGCGGGTCGGAGGCGAGATCGTCGGGCGCGAAGGCGAGCAGGGCGCCGGCCTTGTAAGTCGCCCCGCCGAAGGCCCAATCCTGTTCGGTGCTGAAGATCAGCCGACCGTCCAGCAGCCCCCGGAGGGTGATCTTCTCGGGCAGCGGCAGCCTGACCGCCGCCCCGCCCACCAGCCGATAGATCTCGGTATGGAAGAAATCGACGCCGCGCTGGATCAGCGTCACCGTATGGCCGGCGCCGTCGTGCAGGACCAGGGGATCGACCGAGACGTCGGAGGCCTGGCCGCGAAACACCTCGCTCGCCTGGGCCAGCGCCTGCCCGCGCTTCAGGGTCTTGACCACGAACGGATAGCCCGAGGCGGTCATGGTTCCCGCCCCCCAGTCGCGCGACACGATCAGGGTGGCCTCGTCGATCCAGTCGGCGGTCTGCTTGGAGTGGGGCAGCACGAAGCCGCCGGCCACGAACCGCTTGGCGGCCAGGTCGAACTCCCGCACTTCCGTCGCGTCCTCGCCGCCGTCGGAGAGCGAGACCAGGCACAGGCGGTAGCGCGGCGGCGGGCAGTTGGCCCCCTTCCACACCCAGTTGGCCTTTTCCGCCGCCGTGAGGGCGTCCAGGTCGATGACGCTCTCCCAGGCCGGCGCCGCGCCGGCGTAGCTCGCCGCCGTGGTCCGCCGCCACAGGCCGCGGATGTTCGCCGGATCCTGCCAGAAATTATACACCGCCCCGCCGATCAGCTCGGGGGCCGGGATGCGGTCCGTGGCGTTGACGATCGCCAGCGCCTGCGCATGGAACGCGGCGTAGCGCCGATCGCCCTTGAGCACCGCCAGGGAGCGGGCGTTCTCCGTCTCCACCCAGGCCAGGGCCCTGGGGCTTCGCATCGCCTCGAGCCACGGATAGGGGTCGGCGGGCGCGGCGGCGGGGGTCGGGGTCTGGGTCAGGGCGGGGGTTCCGGCAACAGCGAGGGCGACGGCGAGGGCGAAGGCGGGGGCGAGGATCAGGCGCATGGCTCTCTCTCGCCGCCCCGCCGCGCGAAGTCCACCCTTCCTCCCCATCTCGGAAAAGCACCCGTCTTCGGACCCACCGTCAAGCTCCCCTCCCCCCTGCGGGGAGGGGGTTGGGGGTGGGGGTGCGCCAACGATCCGGCGCGCGTTGACGCACCCCCCATCCGGCGCTCACGCGCCACCTTCCCCCGCAAGGGGGGAAGGAAGCCCTCTTGTGTCGCGTGGCGGTGGGGGCGTCCGGCGGCGGACAAGAGCGGTGAATCGCCTACCCTCCCCATCGCGGAGAGGGAAGGCTATAGCTCGCCGCCATGAGCCGCCCCTTCGTCAAGATGAACGGCCTCGGCAACGACTTTGTCGTCGCCTTGCCCGCCTCGGCGCCCTTCGCGCCGACGGCCGGCGAAGCGCGGGCGATCGCCGAGCGGGCGGGCGGCGTCGGCTGCGACCAGCTCATCGCCCTGGGGCCTTCCGACCGCGCCGACGCCTTCATGCGGGTGTGGAACGCCGACGGCGGCGAGGCGGGGGCCTGCGGCAACGGGGCGCGCTGCGTGGGCTGGCTGATCATGGAGGCGGCCGGGCGCGACACCGCCAGCCTCGACACCGCCGCCGGGGTGCTCGAGGTCAGCCGGGCCGACGGCGGCCTCATCACCGTGGACATGGGAGCGCCGGGGACCGGATGGCGCGACATCCCCCTGGCGCGGGAAATGGACACCCGCCAGATCGAGCTGGAGATCGAGCCCGGCCTCGCCGCCCCCGGTGCCGTCTCCATGGGCAATCCCCATGTGGTGTTCTTCGTCGGCGACGCCGAGAGCGCGCCGGTCTCGCGCCTCGGCCCTCTGATCCAGCGCCATCCCCTGTTTCCCGAGGGCGTCAATGTGGGATTCGCCCAGATCGTGTCGCCGGGCCGCATCCGGCTCAAGGTCTGGGAGCGCGGCGCCGGCCTCACCCGCGCCTGCGGCACCGGGGCCTGCGCCGCCGTGGTGGCGGCTTGCCGGCGCCGGCTCGCCGATCGCGCCGTCACGGTGGAAATGGACGGCGGCGAACTCCACATCGAATGGCGCCAAGGCGATCGCCATGTCCTGATGACCGGCCCCGTCGCGGTGGAGTTCACCGGCCGCCTGCCGGAGGCGGGCTTCATGGCGGGCGAAGGCGAATGATCAATGCTTGACGGGTCGCACATCTACTCTCCTCCCCCCTTGGGGGAGGGGGACCGCGAAGCGGTGGAGGGGGCCGCCGGGCCGACGACCGCGCGCGTCATCGCCCCCATCCCGGCCTTCGGCCGGACTTCCCCCAGGGGGGGAAGAGAGGTCGAGGTGGTCACCTTCGGCTGCCGGCTCAACGCCTGCGAATCCGACGCCATCGCCGCGCGGGGGACGGCGGATGGGCTGGAAAACGCCGTGATTTTCAACACCTGCGCGGTGACCGCGGAAGCGGTGCGCCAGGCGCGCCAGGCGATCCGCAAGGCGGCCCGCGCCCGGCCGGGCGCGCGGCTGATCGTCACCGGCTGCGCGGCCCAGATCGACCCGGCGCCCTTCGCCGCCATGGGCGAGGTCGATCTGGTCCTGGGCGCCGCCGACAAGGCCGCCCCCGGCGCCCTCAGCCTGCGCGGCGTCCATGTGAGCGACGTCATGGCGGCCCGCCCCGCCGCCCTCGCCCCCGGTCAGCCCGTCGGCCGGCGGGCCCGGGCCTATGTGGAGATCCAGAACGGCTGCGATCACCGCTGCACCTTCTGCGTCATCCCCTTCGGCCGCGGCAATTCCCGCTCCACCGCAGCCGAAACGGCGATCGACCGCGTTCGCGCCCTGGCCGAAGCGGGCTGCGCCGAGGTGGTCCTGACCGGCGTCGATCTCACCAGCTGGGGCGCCGACCTGCCCGCCGCGCCGAGCCTGGGGGCCCTGGTCGCGCGCATTCTCGCCGAGGTCCCCGAGCTGCCCCGCCTGCGCCTCTCCTCCATCGACGCCGCCGAGATCGACGCCGAGCTGCTGGCCGCCGTGGGCCGCGAGCCGCGCCTGATGCCCCATCTGCACCTGTCGCTGCAGTCCGGCGACGACCTGATCCTCAAGCGCATGAAGCGCCGCCATTCGCGAAGCCAGGCCCTGGACCTGATCGCCGCCTTGCGCGCCGCCCGCCCCGACATCGCCTTGGGGGCCGACTTCATCGCCGGCTTTCCCACCGAGAGCGAGGCGGCGTTCGAGAACACTCTTTCGTTCGTCGAGGAAGTCGGCCTCGCCTTCCTCCACGTCTTTCCCTACAGCCCCCGCCCCGGAACGCCGGCCGCCCGCATGCCCCAGGTCCCCGGCCCCGTCGTCAAGGACCGCGCCGCCCGCCTGCGCGCCGCCGGAGACGCGGCGCTGGCCCGCCACCTCGACCGCCAGCTCGGCCGCCGCGTCCGCGCCCTGGTCGAACGCCCCGGCCGCGCCCGCGCCGAGGATTACACCCAGCTCGCCTTCACCGGCGACGCCGCCATGGGCGCCGTGATCGCCGCGACCGTCACTGGCCACGACGGGCGGGTGGCGTTCGTGGCGTAGCGCCCCCTACCGCCCGCGCCCGCCCTTCGCTACACACCCCGCCCATGACCGAACCCAAGCGAGGCTGGCTCCAGCGGCTGACCGACGGCCTCGCGCGATCCTCCCGCCAGGTGACCCAGGCCGCCCAGGCCCTGGTCGCCCGGCCGCTGGACCAGGAACAGCTCGACGCCCTCGAGGAAATGCTCGTCGAGGCCGATCTGGGCCCCCACGCCGCCCAGCGCATCGCCGCCGCCTTCGGGGCCCAGCGGTTCGGGCGCTCCTCCACCGAAGGCGAGGTCAAGGAAGCGCTGGCCGAGGCGGTGGCCGCCGAGCTGATTCCGCGCCAGGGCCGGTTCGAGCCGCTGGCCGGCCCGCGCCCGTTCGTGGTTCTCTTCATCGGCGTCAACGGTTCGGGCAAGACCACCACCCTGGGCAAGATCGCCGCCGACCTGACGGCGCGCGGGGCCAGGGTGCTGGTGGCGGCGGGCGACACCTTCCGCGCCGCGGCGGTGGAGCAGCTCGCCGTGTGGGCCGAGCGCGCCGGGGCCGATCTGATCCGCCGCCCGGGCGGCGCCGACGCGGCGGGCCTGGCCTACGACGCCCTGGAGCGGGCGCGGGCGCAGGCCTATGACGTGCTCCTCATCGACACCGCCGGTCGCCTGCAGAACAAGCAGGGCCTGATGGACGAACTGACCAAGATGATCCGCTCCCTGCGCAAGCTCGATCCGCACGCCCCCCACGAGGTGCTGCTGGTCCTCGACGCCACCGTGGGGCGCAATGCGCTGGCCCAGGAAAACATCTTCGGCAACGCCATCGGGGTCACCGGCCTGGTCATGACCAAGCTCGACGGCACCGCCCGCGGCGGAGTGCTGGTGCCGGTCGCCCAGGCCTCGGATTCGCCGATCAAGCTGATCGGGGTGGGCGAGGGCGTCGACGACCTGCAGCCCTTCGACGCCCGCGCCTTCTCCCGCTCCCTGGTCGGCCTGGAGGCGACCCCCCATGGATGACCCCGCCCCTTCGCCGCGCAAGAAGGCCGCCTGGCTGCGCCACGCCATCGACGGCGCGCCGGCCGTCGCCTTTCTCGCCGTCCTCCTGATCACCCACGACTTTCGCCTGGCCACCTGGTTCGTGGTCGGCGGCGCGGCCCTGGCGCTGGCCGTCGGTTTGATCGTCGAGCGCCGGATCGCCCCGCTTCCCGCCGTCACCGGCGGCCTCGCCCTGGTGTTCGGGGGCGCCAGCCTCTTCCTGCACCGCGCCGACATCCTGCAGATGAAGATGACCATCGTCGACGGCCTGCTGGGCGCGGTGCTGTTCGGCGGCCTGGCGCTGGGCAAAAACCCGCTGAAATACATCCTGGGCGGGGCCTTCCACCTCACCGACCGCGCCTGGGCGGTGCTGGCCATCCGCTACGGCGTCTTCTGGTGGGCCTGCGCGCTCGCCAACGAGGTCGTCCGCCGCACCCAGAGCCAGGAGACCTGGGCCGTCTTCCGCGTCGCCGTCCTGATCGCCGCCGTGGTCTTCGCCCTCGCCCAGACCCCGTTCCTGCTCAAGCACAGCCGCGCCCCCGAGGAGGTCGAAACCCCCGAGCCGCCCGATCCGGGGTTCTAGGTCCGGGGACGGACGGTGCACGGACGGCTGTCTTCAAACCGACATGAAACTCGGCTAAGTCTTGCCGCCATGGCCAAGGGCAAATCGAAGTTCGCAGGCGAGGGCCTGGGCGCCTCGGCGACCCATCTGTTGCATCGCACCCTGCAGCTGGCGCTGGATTTCCACGCCGAGGCGGCGGGACCGGCCGCCCTCACCCAGCGCCAGTTCACCGTCCTGGCCGCCGCCGGCGCCGCCGAGGGGGGGACCCAGAACGACCTGGTGCGAGCCACCGGCATCGACCGCTCGACCCTGGCCGATCTGGTCGCCCGGATGCTCGCCAAGGGTCTTCTCGAGCGCGAGCGCTCGGCTGTCGACGCCCGCGCCAACACCGTTCGCCTCTCGGCCGCCGGCCGCGCCGCCCTGGGCGCCGCCGCCGGCCCCGCCGCCGCCGCCGACGCCCGCCTGCTGGCCCTCCTCGCCCCCAAGAAGCGCGACACCTTCCTGAAGATCCTCGCCGCCCTCGCCGCCGCCGCCGACGATCCGGCGGCGGCGAAGACGGTCAAGTCCAAGGCCGGCAAGAAGAAA
>JBBRQW010000118.1:0-7942 GCA_038225765.1 Caulobacterales bacterium
ACGCGGCAAAAAGGCGGGCAACGCCCTCGGCGGGACGCGGATCGAAAGCGAGGGTCTGGAGGGCGGCCAGAATGCTGTCGCGTCCGAAGGGGGCGACGAACCACGGCAGGCCGCCGGCGATGAAGTTGCTCTCCAGCCCGGGGAGCCAGCCCACCATCCGCAAGCGTCCACCAATTTCCATATCTGGCCGCAAACCCTCTGAAATACTTACCTTAATTATTCCAAGCCCGGCCATTGCCGTCCATGGACATGCGCCCCAATCCGCGTTAGAAAGGGGGTATGGACGGGGGTAATCGCTTTGCGAGGCCTTGAGAGATTGAGCGCCTTGGCGGTCACCAGGACCAAGGACCCTGGCCGCTACGCCGACGGCGGCGGCCTGTATCTCCAGGTCGGGGCCGGGGGCGCCCGATCGTGGATCTTCCGTTACGCCGCGCTGGACGGTCGCAGGATCGACCGCGAGATGGGCCTGGGGCCCGTGCACACCATCACCCTCGCCGAGGCCCGTGGGAAGGCTGCTGACGCTCGCAAGCTACGCCTAGAGGGTATTGATCCCATCGCGGCGCGTCAGGCCACCCGCGCCCAACTCAAGACCGACACCGCGAAGGCGATCACCTTCAAGCAGGCGACGGCGTCGTACATCAAGACGAACAAGGCCGGTTGGGGCAGCAAAAAGCACGCGTCCCTCTGGGAAAAGTCTCTGGCCACCTACGCCGAGCCGGTTCTTGGTCACCTTCCGATCGCGGCCGTCGATACGACCATGGTCCTACAGGTGATCGAGCCGATCTGGAGCGACAAGCCGGAGACGGCGAGCCGCGTTCGAGGCCGGATTGAAGCGGTGCTCGATTGGGCCAAGGCCCGCGGCTATCGAGAGGGCGTGAACCCCGCCGCCTGGCGCGGCCACCTTGAGAAGTTGTTGCCGGCCCCGACGCGGGTTCGCCGAGTTCAACACCATCCTGCCCTCCCATACTCCGCCCTCGCCGATTTCATGGCCGCCCTGCGCCTCCAGGGGGGGTCAGGCACCCGCGCGCTTGAGTTTGCGATCCTCACCGCGGCCCGCACCGGCGAGGCCCTGGGCGCGCGCTGGAGCGAAATCGACCTCGAGGCCGCATTGTGGGTGATTCCCGCACAACGGATGAAGATGAAGCGGCCTCATCGTGTGCCGCTGAGCGCCCCGGCGTGCGCTGTGCTGAAAAGTCAGAGCGAGGCCTCGACGTCCGACTTCGTCTTTCCCGGCGCCAAGGCCGGGCGTCCGTTGTCGAACATGGCCCTGCTCATGGTCCTTAGGCGGATGAAAAGGACAGACATTACGCCACACGGCTTCCGGTCCACCTTCCGTGACTGGGCGGCTGAGCAAACTGATTTCCCTGCCGAAGTAGCCGAGATGGCCCTGGCGCATGTCGTGGCCGATTCGGTCGAGGCGGCTTACCGTCGCGGCGATCTGTTTCAGAAGCGCCTGGGATCATGGCGGCGTGGGGGAAGTATTGCGAGCCCCCGGCCGATCGCGCGGCGCCGCCGGTCTGATGGCGCGCAAACGCACGGGTGGCCGCCCTGGGCCAAAGGGTCGCACAGGCACTCGGCATGTCGGCGGCAACGTTCGCAGGCGCCGGCGCGTCGGCGGCGATCCGATTCGCTTGCGCCAGGACGCGGTGGCGTCGGCATTGGCCGCGATTTTCCCCAAAATCTCTCCGACCAATATTGGTCGCCTATCGAACCGATTGGCCGACCCGCATGCGATCATCGCGGTCGATTTGATCGAGCGGATCGACGGGCTCTACTGGAAAATGTCGGTAGAACCTCCTACCACGGAGGTGGGGCGCGGTCCGATATTGAATATAGATAGATACACGACAAAAAGAATATTCTCCAACACCGGTGCGCCGTATTTGGGTGAGGATGGACATTTTGTAGAACAGACTGGTAGACTTGTTTTATTGGTTATCGTCACACCATCAAAACCAGTTGCTGAGGTGGTTGCTAAATGCCTTCTCGATGAATGGACATGGCCGCGTCGTTCCGCGCGTAACCTCTTAAAAATCGCCGCGCACCTGCACCGCACCGATCCCGGGTATGCCGATCCGGATCGGGCCATCAAGTGCGGAACGGAAATGGTCGAATGGCTGCAGCGCGCCCGTGGGGAGGGATTCATTCCCGTGGCGACCGAGCTCGACATGTGAAACTTGGGTAGCCGTCAATTTCAGACGGAGACAGTCCCTGTGGAACATCAAACGCCCGCCGAGCTCGGCTTTTTGAAGCCGGCCTACACGATCGGCGAACTCACATCAGTACTGCCATGCGGTCGCAGCCGCATATACGAAGAAATCAAGGCCGGCCGGCTTCGGGCGATCAAGGTCGGCGGTCGCTCAGTCGTGATGGCCATGGACGCGGCCGCATACCTCTTGCGGTGTTCCCGTGAGAGCGAGGCCGCGTGATCCTCGATGGCCAACTCACCGGAGCTGCCTCGCTTAGTCGGGGACCATGATCGCGGCACACAGGCCCGCGCGCGGTCAGGGAGGCTCAACCCGCTCGCGCACTTTTTGGGCGTCCTGAAAGGACTGAACCGGCCGAAGGCACCGCCGCGGTCCCCGGCCACGACAGCGGCCGAGCGCCCTTCGATCGCCCGGAGCGGGCCGGGCGCCGGCCCTATCGCTGCCGCCCCGCGCCGGGCGACGGCCGAGGAGACTTACGCCGCCGCGTGCAGCGCTGGCCGTCTAGCCTCTCGCAAACGTGGTTGGGCGATCTGGCGGGGCGCCGAGGGTCAAGTCGATCTCGCGAAACTGCTGATTCTGGAGACCGACGTCTCAGCGGCCGAGGCGATCGGGATACTCAAAAAAGTCGCCACGACCACGCCGCAACGCCGCCTCATCGCCGCAGCCCTAGCGGCGGCGAACATCCCGAACCCCGGATCAGGCGCGGCCGATCATGCCTCTGCGGTCAGGGGAGCGCGCCAGATCCTCGAAGCTGGCGCCCGCGCGCGTGGCGAGAAAGGCGGAGCATGGCCCGTGACGTAGAAAGGGGCGGCCCTGAGACCGCCCCCGATAGTGGTGCTGTTCTGGCGAGCAAGCCCACCCGAAGTAACACAGGCCCGATTGCAGAGCAATATCCGCAGCCTGCGCACGGGCCGAGGGTTATCGCTACACTCCGTAAGAACGCCCGTGAGCGCCTTCGCATCGCGATCGACCGCTATCAGGGCGTCGATCTGATCGACCTTCGCGTCACGGTCGATTTGACCGTCTCCTCCGGCATCCAGATTCCGACCAAAAAGGGCGTCAGCTTGCGGGTGGGGATGCTGCCGGCGCTCATCGCGGCGCTGCAGGAAGCCGCGGCGGTCGCGCGCCACGAGGGCTTGCTCGATGGGTAATGTGGTCCCCATTCGCCCGGCCGGGGCGGTCCCAGGCTCATGTGGTGGTTGTCCCGATTGCGGACAGACCGATGGTTATGTGAACGCGGGCCCGGATCACTGGTTTATTTGCGTTGAGCACGGCCTGAAGTGGTGCGCCGGCTCCAACATCTTTTCGGGCTGGCGCGACGAAGACGATGAGGCGCGCGCCTACAGCTTCGACCTCCTCCGCCGTTTACGAGCGGTTGCGCCTCTCCCGAGAACGGATCATCGGGGGTCAGCCACGGCCAAGTGGTTTTTTGGTAGTGATCTCGGCAGCGAGCGCTGCGGACACTGCTATCGGCGCGTCATTGACGTAGAGGCTGAGGGCGGCTCGCCGTTGCAGTGCTGCATAAGGGCTCAGGTAGACGCTGAGGCCGCCTTTGACTGGGCGCCGATCGGCGGTGGGGCATGACCTGTCTCAGCCTCGACTTTCCGACCGTCGCCGCCTTGACTGACGGTCGGCTTGGCCAATTCGACGTTCCCTGTCCGTCGTGCGGGCCCGAACGCCGGAGCCCGGCGAACCGGGTAGCGAAGAAACTGCGGATCTGGCGAAAGACCTCCGATTTTATCAGTTTTCGATGCGCCAGGTGTGGAGTCGCCGGCTGCACGCGCGCGGACGGCGCGACCGATCAGACATTGGCATCCCCGGCCATTGTTGAGAGGCCCGCGCCCACCGACGCCGAACGCACCGCCTTTGCGCTCTCGATCTGGCGACAAGCTGCACACCCCGCCGAGTCGCCGGTTGAGGCCTATCTCCTCTCTAGAGGTCTAGTTCTTCCCGATGAGGCCGCCGGCGAGGCAATCCGCTGGCATGCGCATTGCCCCTTTGGAAAGGGCGCCCGGACCGGCTGCATGGTCACCCTGGTCCGCGACATCCACACCGACGCCCCCAAGGCGATCCACCGGACCGCCCTGACATCGGACGGCCGCAAGGCGGTGATCAACGGCGCCTCGCGGCTCAGCCTAGGTCCCATCGGCGGGGGCGCCGGGAAGCTGACTCCAAACGCTGATGTCAGCACTTGCCTGGGCGTCGGCGAGGGCATCGAGACCGCCCTGTCGCTCCGCCTGTTGCCAGGCTGTGAGGCGCTGCCTGTCTGGTCTCTCTTGGCCGCGAACCAGCTGGCCGCATTCCCAGTGCTGCCCGGGATCGAAGGACTGTGGATAGCCGTCGATCATGACCCAACCGGCATCGCCGCGGCCGAGACGTGCCAGCGGCGGTGGCAGGCCGCTGGCGTCGAGGCGGTCACAGTCAGGCCGAAGGCAGCCGGCGCCGACATCAACGATGTGGTGAGGCTCGAGCATGCCTCCTGAACGGTCAGCCGTGGCCGACGCGGTGGTCATCGAGCACCATCCCGCCAGGTTCAATGGCCGCCAGCTCGACGCTCCGAATCGGTCGGGCCTCCCCGCCTCGATCACCGCCGCGGCCCTGCAAAACAAGCATTTCGATCCGGTGCGATGGGTAGTGCCCCGATACATCCCGCAGGGTCTCACCATGCTCGCGGCGAAGCCGAAGATCGGGAAGTCTTGGCTGATGCTTGGAACGGCGATCGCCTGCGCCAGCGGCGGCTACACGCTGGGCCAAGTTTGCGCCCAGGGCGATGTCCTCTACGCGGCGCTGGAGGACGGGGAACGCCGCCTGAAGGCGCGGATGGAGATCGCGTGCCCAGACAGGGAGCCGTGGCCAACGAGCCTTGAATTCTGGACGGAAATGAAGAGGCTGGAGCTCGGGGGCACCGACCAGTTGCGCGCATGGATCACCGCCGCCAACGATCCCCGACTGATCATAATCGATACATTCGCCAAGATCCGAAGCCCGAAGGCGAAAGAAGAAACGGCCTACGAGGCCGACTACCGCCAAGCGGGGCAGCTCAAAGCGATCGCCGATGAAACCGGCGTCGCCATCGTCATCGTTCACCATGTTCGAAAGATGGAGGCCGATGACCCACTCGACGCGGTCAGCGGAACCACCGGACTGACAGGCGCGCTCGACACGATCTTGGTCATGAAGCGGGAGGCCGCAAACGTGGTCCTCTATGGCCGGGGCCGCGATATCGAAGAAATCGACATCGCCATGGAGTTTCAGCGGGACATCTGCCGATGGCGTGTCCTGGGCGACGCCTGCGAGGTGCGCATGTCTGATGAGCGCAAGCAGATTATTCAGGCGATCACCGAAGATGGCGCGATGACGCCCGCCGAGATCTCGGCTGTTACCGGTCGCGCGAGGGTAGCGGTGCGTCGACTGGTAACAAAAATGGCCAAGGCCGGGGATCTATCGCGGCCTGAAAAGGCGAAATATGGCCTTCCCTAAAATAGACCCTAGTAACACCGGTAACAGGGTAACAGGTCGGGCTATTCGTGTGACCGTGTTACCCCTGTTACCGGAGTTTATAGAGCGCACGCTTTGGCGACTGCCCGTCGGCTTCGTCCTTGGGTGCTGCCGTGCGGTCGCGTCTCGGGTAACAGGCGAAGTCACAGGCTTCGGGCGAGACGGCGCCCGGCGGGTGACCAGCCAGGGGAGGGGCCCCATACGCTTTCGGGTCCCTTCCGGCCCCTCAAAAACCAACGGGACGTTTTGCGGCGCGGTTCGCGACTAGCTATGGATGTGAAAAGTTTGTCCGCAGGTATTTCGATCCGTGAGTTCGCGCGGCTGGATGGCTGCGACGAGCGCTTGGTGAGGCGGGCGATCAAGGGCGGCTCGCTGGCGATCGGCAGAGACAAAACCATCGATCCGGCGCTGGTCAGCACCGGCTGGCGCAAGACCAATCGCCGCCGGCCGCAGGGTGCGGACACTGCGGACAAAAGTGCGAACATTTGCGAAATGTCCGCACGAGCGAGCGACCGCGATCTGGTCGCCGTTCTTGATCCATCGGTGGCCGCTCAGCTGGCCGCCGGTACGATGGACCTGGCGACCGCCGACAAGGTCAAGGCCAACGCCCTGGCGCTCAAGCATCTGCTCGCGGCGCGCAAGGCGGCGGGCGATCTGGTCGAGATGCAGCTAGCCGAGAGCGTGCTCTTCGAGGAGGCGCGGGCGGTCCGCGACGCCTGGGCCAACTGGCCTACGCGGGTGGGCCCGCTGATCGCCGCCGACCTGGGGCTCACGCCGGAGGCGGTGGTGGAGGTGCTAACCGGACATGTCCACCGCCAGCTCGTCGAACTCGGCGAGCCGGATGGAGACTTTGGAGACGACAGGGGCAAGGACCACGCCGGGCGATGACAGAGGCCTTCGACTTGAAGGCTAGCCTTGCTACGCTCGCTCGCTACCGGGCGGACCGGCGGCGCGGCGGCCGCAAGGCGGGCGGAATGGCCAAAGCGAAGGCGGATCACTGGCGCCAACCAGCGGAGGCCTTCGCCCGTCGAACCCGGCAGGCGCGCCCTTCGATCAGCACGGGCCGGCTCGCTGCACTGATCATGGACCTGCCTGGCGCTCCACAATACGACGCGGTCACTGCCTTCATCCGCGTTCTCGAGCGCCTGGCCGACAACCCGTTGCCAAGGTCAACGAAACATCCCCTCGAACGCAAGGTCTTCGGCAGCTCAATAAGCCTATTCAGCTAGGACCCTAAGCTCTATCCGGCGGAAACCGGCCTATTTCGGTTTCATGCCATCTAACGCACCATCCGGCACTGACGCGCGCCCGGCCATCCTGGCCCAAGCGAACAGCGAATGGGCGTTCCCCGCCTACCGCGCCCCGGCGACATCCGGAGAGGCGCAAGGGGCGCTGGTGGACGCTGATGCAGCCGAAACGGCCGTTCAAATGCGCAAGGCTGATCTTGTGCGTCGGCGAGAGGGCGCGGTGGCTGATTTGGCCGACGCCCACGCCAGGGTTGACGCCGCCGCCGTGGCCATGGCGGCCGGCGCCATGGGCGACAAGGGCAAGACAATCTACCGCCAGGCGGTCCAGAGGGCCGCCGAACTCCAGGCCCTTTTGACGGCGATCAACGATCGGCTGATCCCACAGGCGGAAGCCGACCTAGCCATCTCGAGCAAGGCCCTCGACGCCGCGCGTCGCGGCCTCACGCGCGCCCGTTTGCAGCAACTAGCCATTGAAGCGCTGATCCCGGCCGACCGGAGAGTGTTCGAACTTTGGGGCGAATTGGGTGCGGCGCTGAAGGCCTCAGATGATGCGCGGTTGAACATATGGGGGGTGCCCCTCGCCAGCGAGTTTTTCGGGGACGACAAGCTGGACGCGCTGGGCGCCCTGCTTTTGGCCCGTTTCATCCCTGCCCGCGTCTCTGAATTGCTGCGATCTATGCCGCCGAATGGCATGACCCCCTTGGGCGATCCGGGACAATTCCACGCCGCGACCTTCGGCCTCGTCGAGGCCGCCGCCGGCTCAGAAAACGCGATAGTCAAAGGCCCCGCCGGGGTCGGAAAGAAGCGAGAGCGCCCATGACCGATCCTGCCGACACGAAGCGCCCTGACCAAGGCATGGAAGAGGGCGTCGTGCGACGTGGAACCGTTGTCTATGCCCACCCCGAAACCGGTGAGATCATCATCGCCGGTCCAGGCGACCCGGTGTGGGCCGATGCTGAGGAGCTGGCCGCGCTGCGGGCTCGAGGCCTC
>JBBRQW010000119.1:0-7821 GCA_038225765.1 Caulobacterales bacterium
CGTCAGCGTGCCTGCCGATCTGGGCGATGCGAAGCGCATAGCGACGGGCGCCGGCCTTTACACCGAGATGTGCAGCGGTTGTCATCTGGCGCCCGGCATGGAGAAGACCGAGATCAGCCAGGGCCTCTATCCGCCCGCGCCCGAGCTGAGCCGCGGGCTCGCGCACTCCCCCGCCCAGGAATTCTGGATGATCAAGCACGGCGTCAAGCTGACCGCCATGCCGGCCTGGGGACGGACGCACAGCGACGAACTGATGTGGGACATGGTCGCCTTTGTCCGGAAGCTGCCCTCGCTGTCGCCGGCGCAATACCAGGCCATCGTCAAGAGCGCGCCCAAAGATCACGACGCCATCATGCGCGACATGCCGGGCATGAAAATGGACGGCGGCGAGGCCAAGCCTAAATGAACCCGCCACCCACCGAGCAATGGGAAACGCCGGCCGAGCCGCTCGACTGTCTCGTGATCGGCGCCGGGCCCGCGGGCCTGACCGCCGCCATCTACCTGGGGCGTTTTCGCCGGCGCTTTTGCGTGATCGACGGCGGAGAAAGCCGCGCGCGGCTGATCCCGACATCCCATAACCACGCCAGCTTTCCCGACGGGATCGCCGGCCCCGCGCTTCTGGAGCGCATGGCGACCCAAGCCCGAAAATACGGCGCAAGGATTCAGCCCGGAACCGTCACCGGCTTGGCGCGAGACCGCGACGGCCTGTTTTCGGCCAGGATGGATGGAATCGTGGTTCGAGCCCGGACCGTCCTTATGGCCACCGGCGTCATCGACATCGAGCCCGATCTGCCTGACGTGCCGGGGGCGATTGGCCGGGGGCTCATCCGGCATTGCGCCGTCTGCGACGGCTATGAGGTGATCGGCCACCGGGTCGGCGTCATCGGCCGGGGCGACGGAGGACTCCACGAAGCCCTGTTCCTGCGCACCTACGCCGACGACATCACGCTGCTGTCGCTGGGTCAACCGCTCGATCTGGCCGCGGAAGAGCTGCGCAAGGCGGAGGCGGCCGGCATCGTCCTCGTCGAGGATCCGGTGGCCTCGGTCGAATTCGAGGGGGACAGGATCGCCTCCCTGACGACAAGAGGCGGCGTGTGCAAACCCTTCGACAGCGTCTATTCGGCTCTGGGGGACAATGTGCGATCCGACCTCGCCCGGCAAATCGGCGCCACGCTGGAAGATAAGGGCTGCATCATCACCGATGAGCACCAACACGCCTCGATATCAGGCCTGCATGCCGCCGGCGATGTCGTCCGAAGCCTCGACCAGATCAGCGTGGCGATGGGGGAAGCGGCGGTCGCGGCGACCTCGATCCACAACTCCCTGCCGAGAAACCCAGCCTGATCCCTAGCCGGACCCGACCGCTATATTTATCCAACGGATGCTCTGCCGAAGATTGATGGAAGATTCGCCTCGACTGTCACATGCCCGCGGTGAGGAACGGCAGGGAACCTGCACGGCGAGGCGGGCGTTCCGTTTAAACTCGGTGAGACGGACGCAGTTCGCCGACGACGGGGTTTGAATCCGGGAGAAATCACATCATGAATCGTACTCTGTTGGCGGCCTTGGCCACGATGCTCGTCGCCGGCTGCTCAGCCAAGCAAAACGCCGACAGCGTTGCGGCCCCGGCGGCCCCCCCGGCGCCAGCGGCGCAAACCATGGGAGGCGGCCCGGACATGGCGGCGATGGCTCCCGACCCGAACGATTCGCCGGCCACCAAGGGGTACAAGGCCGCGATGATGAAGGCGATGACGGACGCGCCCAAGAGCTTCACCGGCAATGCCGACATCGATTTCATCACTCATATGCGGGTGCATCACCAAGCCGCCATCGACATGGCGGCGGTGGAACTCGCCAACGGTCAGGATCCGGCCGCGAAAGATCTGGCGCGGAAGATCACCGCTGCACAGAAGGCGGAAATCGCCACCATGAATGCGTGGTTAAAGCAAAAGGGTCAGTAAAAACCGCCGGCGGGTGGACCGCGGCGCCGTTCTCACGCGGGCCAGGGTATGCATGGGCCGGTCCATCGTGTTTCCCCTTTCAGACATCGATTGCGATCCTGAGGCCGGCGCCGTTGCCCTCGGTGTTGATGTTCCTCGACAATGGCGAAAATGGCCGCAAAGCATCCGCCTTTAGGCCGGCGGAGCCGTAATATCACGTCATGGCGCCAGCCGGAGCGGGGACATTGACGTATCGCAGAGAGAGTGCGCCAACGGTGGAATGCGCGATTGTGATCCTGGCGATGGAGGGGCGGTTTTATGTCAGGGATCGGCAGCGTCCCACGAAAACGATGTGCCGTCGGCGATCACGCCGCGCGGTCCCATCTCGTTACTGCTCCGTGCGGCCCGGCGCGGGCCGCAAACATGGTCTGGTTTTCAGCGAAAACGCCCCATCGAGCCTCGGGCGCCAGGCGGGCTTGGACGAATGTAGCCGTTGCGTTGACCGCGTGCGTCGCCGCGCCAGCCGTGGCCCAAACGGCCGCGCCGCCAGATACGCCAATAATCGGCTCACAAACTGGTGCGGCCATCTCCGCCCCGACGACGGATGAGCCGGACGGTTTCGCGAGCGCTTCAGTTTCCGATTCAGCGACCGACGCTGTCGATACGCCGCCTCAAGCCTGGGCAATTCACGGTCAGTCCACCTTGGTGGAACAGGGCACGGCCGCTTTCCGCTCGCCCTATCGCGGCCCCAACCCGCCTATAATCGTGATCGGGGGCCTGTTTCCATATTCGCGGCGAGACTGCACGCATCGTTCTGAACGGTTTCGTGGGTAACCCTTGGATGGCTCGACACGAACTTTCAGGGCTGGGCTTTGCTAGACCAATTGGCCGGGCGGTCCGGGACGTTATGCGGCGGGGATCGTCAACCATTTTCGCTGTTTCAACAGTTTGCCGGAGGTTATCCGGCTCGTCGTGATGATGTACGTGAACTACCCGCGGTCCTTCACCCCTTACTTGTCAGGATCGTCCAGTGGCGACGCTTCTTTGGTTCCTGCCGATTCTGGCGCTTCGCCGTGATGTTCATGGCCACTTGCGCGTGGTCCGGAATGCATGTCCGCGCTTCCGCCCGCCAGCACTCGAACCCGCGCCGACCCGATCGCCGGGAGATGGTCCGTGATTTCATGCTCCAGGCTGTCAGCCAGATCGTCAGCCACCCGGAGGGTGATGTCTGGGCTGGCCGCTACATCCAACTCCGCCAGTAGTCGATGCCCCGACCACCGGGCCCGGACATCGACCACCCGAAGAACCCCGGAAACGTGGCTCGCGGAATGGCGAATCTCCTCGATCACGCGCGGCTCGACGCCGTCGAGCATGCGGGTGAAAACAGCTTTCGAGGACTGCCAGACAATCCCCATGATGGCGATGGTGATCAGAAGGCCGATAATCGGGTCCGCGAGCGGGAAGCCCATCCATACGCCGGCGGCCCCCGCGACCACCGCCAGGCTGGTCAGGCCATCGGTGCGCGCGTGGTAGCCATCCGCGATCAGGGCGGCGCTCTCGATCTCGCGGCCGACCCTGATCCTGAAGACCGCCACGATCTCGTTGCCGATGAAGCCCGTCGCGCCCGCCGCGGCGACCCAGGCCAGCAAGTGGACCGATTGCGGGTGAATAAAACGGTTGATCGCCTGATAAGCGGCGACGAGGGCGCTGATCAGAATGATCAGGACAACGCTCAGGCCGGCCAGATCCTCGACCCGCCCGAGCCCATAGGTAAAGCGTGGACTGGGCTTTCGCCGGGCGAGGGAGAAGGCGATCCACAGCGGAATGGCCGTGGCCGAATCGCCGATGTTGTGGATGGTGTCCGCCAGCAACGCCACGCTGCCTGAGACGAGAACGACCGTGAGCTGGAGGCCGGCGGTGATCGCGAGGATGACGAAGGACCATTTAATGGCCCAAATCCCACGCTCATTGGAGGTGATGGAGGCGTCGATCGTTCCGTGGGTGTGTTTGTGCGCCCCTCCGTGGGCGCCTCCGGGATGATCGTGGCCGCCAGAACCGCCTTTCGGCTCCGCGAAGCCGAACCAGGCGAGCGCGCCGCGCAACGGGTTTGACCGACCCGATGAGGTCATAGGTATTTCGCTATCTCTTTGAATTCATCCACCGGCGCTCGCGCCTCGCGCGAAAGAGCGCCCACCGCTCGATCGAGGCAGTGGTCGAGATGGTCGTGAATGAGGACCTTCTTGGCGGCGGCGATCGCGCTTTCGACGGCCTGAAGCTGCTGGGCGAGTTCCAGACAGCTTCGCTCCTGTTCCATCATGTGGATCACGTTCCGCAAATGCCCTTCGGCGCGCTTCAGGCGCTTGATGATGTCGGAATGGGTCGCATGGATGGCTTGCGGCATATCAAATCCTATCCCTCTGGAGGGGATGAGCCAAGAGCGGCTACCGATCCAACTGATGGCGGCGATAAGATGGCGTCGAATCTGTCGATATGTCTCTCCGCGGCGGCGAAGGGTGGGTTGTGAAGCCGGATAGCGTTTGGCCCCTGTACCGGCTCGCGGTCGCGTTGGCGTTGCTGGCTACGCTGCCCGCGCGCGCCCAAACCGCCGCGACTGGTACCGACGACTACATCAATCCCGACCGGCCGGGCATCGCCGACGGCAGCAATGTGGTTGGAGCCGGCCGCTTCGAGGTAGAGACGGGACTTCAGCGGGAATATCGTAGCGATGACGCCGTTCAGGACCAGACCCTTTTCGCCCCGACGTTGCTGCGCCTCGGCCTGAGCGGGAATTGGGAAGCCCGGATCGAGAGCAATGTCTATACCTGGGTCTCCAGCTTTGATCCGGCGCAAGGTTCGACGCACCGCGAGGGCGCCTCGCCGATATCGATCGGGGCGAAATACCACTTCCTGGATTCCGCCGGCGTCCGGCAGCCGTCGATGGGCGCCATCCTGCGCATCTTTCCGCCGTCGGGGACCGGGAGCTTCGGCTCCGCCCACGCCACGGGAGATTTCCGGCTGGCGGCGGATTGGGACTTCGCTCCCAGATGGTCGCTCAACCCCAACCTCGGCGTCGGTGTCTATGAGGGCGATGCGCGCCGGCTCTATACGGCCGCCCTCTTCGCGGCGACGCTCAATTTCAACCCCAACAAGATCCTCAATCTCTTCGTGGACGCCGCGATCCAGTCGCCCGAGACAAACGGTGGCGCGACATCGATCGTCTATGACGGCGGGGTCGCCTGCCTGATCGGTCGCGACATCCAGTTGGATGTCAGCCTCGGCACGGGCGCCGCCGGAGCAACGCCGCCCCACCCCTTCCTGGCGGCTGGAATCAGCAAGCGGTTCTGATCCGAACCCTCGGAACCGAGCCCACCTCAGCGCCCCACCCTTCCGAGAAGGGCGATGAGTTCGGCGGCCTTGGCGCGCTGCGCCCCGCTGTCGCCCGCCACGATCGCATCTTCGATGCAATGATCGAGGTGATCCTTCAGCATTTCCGTTTCCACCTTGGTCATCGCCGCGCGCACCGCCCGCAGTTGCGTCAGCACGTCGATGCAATAGCGCTCGTCCTCGACCATGCCGGCGATCCCGCGCACCTGTCCTTCGATCCGCCTCAGCCGATTGAGCAGTCTGTAATTGTTGTTGCGCTTCATCGCCTTCCTTTCCTCGCAGCCGGATCATATACCAGTGAGGGGTATTTGCAATATGCCCCCTGAGGGTATATGTTGAAGGACCCGACAAGGAGTCTTCCATGAGCGACACTCACCATCACCCGCACGCGGCGGACGGCGCCGTCCGCGATCCGGTGTGCGGCATGACGGTGGACCCCGACACGTCGCCGCACAAGGCGAGCCATGGCGGGCGCGACCATGCCTTCTGTTCGGCCGGCTGCCGCGCCAGGTTCGTCGCCGACCCCGAGCGCTATCTGAACCCGGAGGCCGCCGCCGAACCCCCCGCCGCGGCGGCCGGGGCGATCTACACCTGCCCGATGCACCCGCAAATCCGCCAGGTCGGGCCGGGGGCCTGCCCGATCTGCGGCATGGCGCTGGAACCGGTGACCGTCACCGCCGAAGCGGTGCCGAACCGCGAACTATCCGACATGACCCGGCGCTTTTGGATCGGGGCCGTCCTGACGGCGCCGATCGTGATCCTGGAGATGGGCGGCCACATTCCCGCGCTCGGCCTGCATCGGCTGATCGCGGCCAGGGCGGCGACCTGGATCGAGTTCGCGCTGGCGACGCCCGTGGTTCTGTGGGCGGGCCTGCCGTTCTTCCAGCGCGGCTGGGCCTCCCTGGTCAATCGCAGCCTCAACATGTTCAGCCTGATCGCGCTGGGAACCGGCGCGGCCTATGGCTACAGCCTGGTGGCGACCTTCGCGCCCGGCGTCTTCCCCGCCGGTTTCCGGGGCATGGGCGGCGCGGTGGCGGTCTATTTCGAGCCGGCCGCCGTCATCACCGTGCTGGTGCTGCTGGGTCAAGTGCTGGAGCTTAGGGCCCGCGAGGAAACCGGCGGCGCCTTGCGCGCCCTGATAAATCTCGCGCCCAAGACGGCGCGTCGGGTGCGGGCGGGCGGTGAGGACGAGGAAGTGCCGGTGGCCGAGGTGCGGGTCGGCGACACCCTGCGCCTGCGGCCCGGCGACGGCGTGCCGGTGGACGGCGAGGTGCTGGAGGGCAAAAGCGCGGTCGATGAGTCCATGGTCACCGGCGAATCGATGCCGGTGGCGAAGGCGGCGGGCGACACTCTGATCGGCGGCACGGTGAACGGGACCGGCGCCCTGGTCATGCGGGCCGGCAAGGTCGGCGATGAGACCATGCTGGCGCGGATCGTGGCCATGGTCGCCGAGGCCCAGCGCAGCCGCGCCCCCATCCAGCGCACCGCCGACAAGGTGGCGGCCTGGTTCGTGCCGGCGGTTCTGGTGATCGCGGCCCTGGCCTTCGTCGCCTGGGCGATCTGGGGCCCCGCCCCGGCCCTGGCCTATGGCCTGATCGCGGCGGTGTCGGTCCTCATCATCGCCTGCCCCTGCGCCCTTGGCCTGGCCACGCCGATGAGCATCGGGGTCGGGGTCGGCAAGGGCGCCGGCGCGGGCATTCTCATCAAGTCCGCCGAAGCGCTGGAGCGCCTGGAGAAGGTGGACACCTTGGTCATCGACAAGACGGGCACCCTGACCGAGGGCCGGCCGACGGTGACGGCCATCGTTCCGGCCGGCGGCATGACCGAGACCGACATCCTCGGTCTCGCCGCCGCCCTGGAGCGATCCAGCGAGCATCCCCTGGCCGCCGCCATCCTCGCCGCCGCTCGCGACCGCGGAGTCGCCCTCCAGGCGGTCGCCGACTTCGCCTCGCTGACCGGCAAGGGCGCGACCGGCATGGTCGGCGGCCGGGCGGCGGCGATCGGCAACGCGGCGCTGATGGCGGGCCTCGGCGTCGCCCTCGGCGATCTGGCGGCCCGGGCCGAAGCCCTGCGCGGCGACGGCGCCACCGCCCTTTTCCTGGCCGTGGACGGTGAGCCGGCCGCCGTGATCGCCGTCGCCGATCCCATCAAGGCGGGCAGCCGCGCGGCGCTGGACAGCCTGCGCGCGGCCGGACTGCGCATCGTCATGCTGACCGGCGACAACCGCACCACCGCCCTGGCCGTGGCGCGGACTCTCGGCATCGAGGATGTCGAGGCCGAGGTGCTGCCCGCTGACAAGCACCGTATCGTCCGCCAGCTCAAATCGGCGGGCCGGATCGTCGCCATGGCGGGCGATGGGGTGAACGACGCGCCCGCCCTGGCCGAGGCGGATGTGGGCATCGCCATGGGAGGCGGGACCGAGGTGGCGATCCAGAGCGCCGGCGTCACCCTGCTGGGGGGCGACCTGGCGGCCATCGCCCGGGCGCGGGCGCTCAGC
>JBBRQW010000120.1:0-7757 GCA_038225765.1 Caulobacterales bacterium
GCGTTTCCGATCAGGTCGGTTTGAGTTCGCCATGAAACAAGACACCCATCCCGACTATCACTTCATCACCGTGACCATGACCGACGGCACGACCTATCAGACCCGCTCGACCTACGGCAAGGAAGGGGCGAGCCTCAATCTGGACATCGACCCCAAGACCCATCCGGCGTGGACCGGCGGCAACCAGCATCTGCTCGACCGCGGCGGCCGGGTGTCGCGCTTCACGGCCAAGTACGGCGGGTTCATGAAGAAGTAGGGTCCTTTCGACGCCCGCCACCCAAAGGGTGTGCTTGACACCCGCGCCCTCCCGTTCGACCTCTCGCGCCCGATGACCGGCGCCCCCCTCTCCACCCTCGGAAACCGGGATATCGTCGCTCGGCTGGCGGGACGCTATCTGGCGCCGCGCTGGCGGGGCCTAGCCGTCTCCATCCTCTGCGCGGCCGTCTTCGCCGCCTTGTCGGGCTTGCTGCTGGGCATATTGCAGCCGGCGGTGAACGATCTCATCGTCCATCCCAAGCCGGGCGCCCTGCGGACCCTCCCCCTGATCATCGTCGCCCTCGCCCTGGGGCGCGGCGTCGCCCAGGTGCTGCAGGCCACCCTGGTCAACCACATCGGCAATGGCGTCGTCGGCGACATCCAGCTCGAGCTGTTCGGCAAGCTGGTGCGGGCGGATCTGGCCCGCCTGCGCGCCTCGCACACCGGCGGTTTCGTCTCCTCGGTGCTCTACGACGCCGGCTTGATCCGCGAGGCGGCCACCAGCGGCCTGGTGAACTTCATCCAGCAGGCCCTGACCCTGATCGCCGCCGGCGTGGTCATGGCCAGGACCGACTGGAAGCTGGGCCTGTTCGTGCTCCTGGCCGCGCCGGTCGTGGCCCTCTTCCTGCGCCGCTTCCTGCGCCGCGCCACCAAGGCGGCCAGCGGGGCCATGGAGGCCACCTCCACCCTCTCCAGCGCCATCATGGAAGGCCTCGACGGGGTGCGGGTGGTGAAGATGGAGAACCGCGAGGCCTACGAGGAAGGCCGGGTGGCGGCGGTGATCGCCGAGCGCCAGCGCCACATCCTGAGCGGCGACAACGCCCGGGCGGCGGCGGCCCCGGTGTCCGAGACCCTGACCATGCTCGTGGTCGCCGCGGTGCTGGCCTACGAAGGCTGGCGGGCCACCGCCGGCGCGCCGAACGTCGGCGCCTTCACCGCCTTCTTCGCCGCCCTGCTGACCGCCGGCCAGGCCCTGCGCCAGGTCTCCAACCTGCTCACCGTCCTTGGCCAGGGACTGATCGCCGGCCGCCGGCTGTTCGCCGCCCTGGACGTGGAAGCCGAGATCGGCGACGCGCCGGGGGCCGCGCCCCTGGAGCGGGGCGAGGCGACCCTCCGGCTCGAGGGCGTCTCCTTTTCCTACGGCGACGGCGCGCCGGTGCTGGACGATGTTTCCCTGGAGGCGCGGCGGGGCGAGATCGTCGCCCTGGTCGGGCCGTCCGGGGCCGGCAAAACCACCGTGCTCAATCTCATCCCGCGGTTCTACGATGTGACCGGCGGGCGCCTGACCATTGACGGCCGGGACGTGCGCGATATCTCCCTGGCCTCTCTGCGCGCCCAGATCGCCCTGGTGACCCAGGAACCGTTCCTGTTCGACGACACCGTCGCGGCCAATATCGCCTACGCCCGGGAGGGGGCCGCGGCGCACGAGATCGAAGCGGCGGCCAAGGCGGCGGCGGCCCACGACTTCATCGCCGCCCTGCCGCTGGGCTACAAGACGGTGGTCGGCGAGGCGGGGACGCGGCTCTCGGGCGGTCAGCGCCAGCGCGTCGCCATCGCCCGCGCCTTCCTGAAGGACGCCCCCATCCTGCTGCTGGACGAGGCCACCAGCGCCCTGGACGCCGAAAGCGAAGCCCAGATTCAGGCCGCCCTCGCCCGCCTGATGACCGGGCGGACCACCCTGATCATCGCCCATCGCCTGTCCACGGTGCGCGGGGCCGACCGTATCTATGTACTGGACCGGGGCGCGGTGGTGGAGATCGGCGCCCATGCCTCGCTGATGGGCCAGGGCGGCCTCTACGCCCGTCTCGCCGGAAGCCAGGATCTCGAACACATCCCGGCAACGGCCGCTGGATCGGCCTCGTGAAGGGTCTCCTGCGCTCGCCGGCGGCTCAGTCGCTGCTGGCCTGGCTGACGGCCGCCTATGTGGAGTTGCTGATCGCCACCGTCCGCTGGCGCATCGACAACCGCGCCGCCGCCGATCTCGCCGTGGCCGCGCCCGAAGGGCTCATCGCCCTCTTCTGGCATGGCCGGATCGCCCAGGGGATGGCCTGTCGCCCGCTGCTGGGGGCGAAGCCGCGGCGGGTGATGATCTCGCTGTCGCGGGACGGCGAATTCATCGCCATGGCCGCCGAGCGGCTGCGCATCCCGACCGTTCGCGGCTCCACCGGCCGCGGCGACGGGCCGCTCGGCAAGGGCGGCGCGAGCGCCTTTCGCCAGGCGCTGGGGTTCGTCAAGGCCGGCGGGGTGATGATCCTGACCCCGGACGGGCCGCGCGGCCCGCGCGAGGTGCTGCCCTCCGGCCCCGCCCGGCTGGCGCGGGCGGCGGGGTGCCCGGTCTTTCTGATGAGTCTGGCGGCGCGCCCGGCCCTGGTCCTCGACAGTTGGGACCGGGCCGCCATTCCCTGGCCGTTCGCGCGTGGCCAGGTGGTGCTGGAAGGCCCGCTGCAAGTGGCGCCCGACGCCGACGAGGCGGCCATCGAGGCGGCGCGAGCCGACTGGCAGGATCGGATGAAGGCCGGCCAGGCCCGCGCCGAGGCGCTGTTGGCCGGCCGACGCCCATGAGCCGGCGCCCCTTGAGCCTGTCCCTCTACGCCCTCGCGGCCCGAGCGCTCTCGCCGCTCGCGCCGGGGCTGCTGCGCGCCCGCGCCCGGGGCGGCAGGGAGGATCCGGCCCGCCTGGGCGAACGGTTTGGCGCCGCCAGCCTGCCCCGCCCCCCAGGCCGCCTCGCCTGGCTGCACGGCGTCAGCGTCGGCGAGAGCCTGTCCCTGCTGCCGTTGATCGAGCGTCTCCGCGCCGAGCGACCCGACGCCCCGGTCCTGGCCACCAGCGGGACGCCCGCCTCGGCGCAAGCGCTCGCCCGGCGCCTGCCGGCCGGCGCGGTCCACCAATATGCGCCGCTGGACACCCCCGGCGCGGTGAGTCGGTTCCTGGATCATTGGCGTCCCGATCTGGGTGTGTTCGTGGAGAGCGAGCTTTGGCCCAATCTGATCGCGGGGGCGAAACGGCGGGGAACCCGGCTGGCGCTCGTCTCGGGCCGGCTGTCGCCGGCCAGCGCCCGGCGATGGGCGCGGGCGCCCAGGGCCGCCCGCGCCGTCCTCGGGGCCTTCGACCTGCTGCTCGCCCGCGACGAAGCCGCCGCCGAAGCCTTCCGCGCCCTGGGCGTCCGCGTCGATGGGCTGGCTGACCTGAAGTTCGCCGCCGCGCCTCTGCCCGCCGACGGCGCCGAACTGGCCCGCCTGCGCGCGGCGATCGGGGCGCGGCCGGTGATCCTGGGGGCCAGCACCCACGGCGGCGAGGAGGCGGCGATCCTGGCGCGCTTCGCCTGTGTGGCCAAGGATGGGAACCCTGGGCCGCTGCTCATTCTCGCCCCCCGCCACGAGCGGCGCGGCAGGGAGGTCGAAGGGCTGGCCCTGACGGCGGGGTTCACGGCGGCGCGCCGAAGCGCCGGCGCGGGCCCGGCCGAGGTGGAGGTCTATGTGGCCGACACCGTCGGCGATCTGGGCCTCTGGTATCGGCTGGCGGCCCTGGCCGTCCAGGGCGGCAGCCTCGTCGCCGGCGTCGGCGGCCACAACCCCCTCGAGCCGGCCCGCCTCGGCTGCCCGTTCGTCGCCGGGTCCCACACCGAGGATTGGCCCGTCTACGACGCCCTGGAAGCCCAAGGCGGAACCGTCCGGGTCGCGGACGCGGAGGGCTTCGACCGGTATTTTCGCCACGCCGTCGAGTCCCCCGCCGCCCTCGCCGCCATGGCCGCCCGGGCGCGGGGCCTGGTCGCCGTAAAAGACGCCGAGGCCCGCGAGATCACCGCCCGGGTGCTGGGCCTGCTCGCGCCATGAGGCTGGTCACGCCCCGCGAATGGTATCGGCGCGGCGGCGGCCGGCGGGTCGTCGTCGGCCGCCTGTTGCTGTCGCCCCTATCCTGGGTGTGGGCCTGGGCGACGGCGCGACGGCTGGCGCGTGGGCGGCCATCCGATCCCGGCGTCCCGGTGATCTGCGTCGGAAACCTGACCCTCGGGGGCTCGGGCAAGACGCCGGTGGTTCGCGAACTGGCGCGGCTCGCCGCCGAGGCGGGCCAAAATGCGCATATCCTGACCCGCGGTCACGGCGGGCGGCTGCGCGGCCCCGTGCGCGTGGACCCGGCCGTGCACACCGCCGCCGAGGTCGGCGACGAAGCGTTGATGATGGGGCGGGAGCGTCCGGTCTGGGTGGCCCGCGACCGCGCCGCCGGGGTCCGCGCCGCCGTCGCCGCCGGGGCGAACTTCCTTGTCATGGACGACGGTCATCAGAACCCGGCGGTGAAGAAGACCCTGTCCCTGATCGTGGCGGACGGCGAGACCCGTGACGGCGAGTGGCCGTTCGGCGACGGCGGGGTGTTCCCAGCCGGCCCCATGCGCGAGCCCCTGGCCGCCGGCCTCGCCCGCGCCGAGGCGGTGGTGGTTCTGCTGCCCGCCGACCTCGCCGCCGCCGCCCCGGAATTGCTGGCCCTGTTCACCGGCAAACTGGTTTTGATCGCCCGCCTAAGCCCCATCGACCCGCCCCCGGCCGGACCGCAACTCGCCTTCGCCGCCATCGGCAAGCCGTGGAAGATGGAGCGGGCGCTGAGGGCGGCCGGGTGCGACCTTGCCCAGTTCCGCGCCCTGCCCGACCACGCCGCGATGAGCGAGGCCGCCCTCGAATCGCTGGCCGCCCGCGCCGAGGCGCTCGGCGCCGGCCTCGTGACCAGCGAAAAGGACTGGGTGAAACTGCCGCCGGCCTGGCGCGAGCGTATCGCCGCGTGGCCGGTGAAGGTCCGCTTCGACGACGAGCCGGCCGCGCGCCGCCTGATCGGCTTGAACTAAGCCCCCGCCTTGACCGCGAACTTCCATGCCGCGTCGGCCAGCAGGGGCACGCGGGCCTCCATGGCGGCGGCCTGGGGGCTGTTGGCGGTGCCGTCGCGGACCCGGCCGACGATCCCCTGGATGATCCCGGCCAGGCGGAAGGCGTTGTAGGCGAAATACCAGTCGAGGTCCGGCAGGCCGGCGCGGCCGGTCAGGCGGCAGTATTCGGCCACGTATTCCGCCATCGTCGGGATGCCGTGGGCCTCGAGGTCCGGGATGGCGGCGATGGCCCCGTTGACCCACTGCATGAGCACATAACTGAAGTCGGCCAGGGGATTGCCCAGGGTGGCCAACTCCCAGTCGAGCACCGCCGCCACGCGGGGCTGCGTGGGATGCATGACCATGTTGTCGAGCCGATAGTCGGCGTGGACGATGGTGGTCTGGTCGTCCTCGGGAACGGTGCGCGGCAGCCAGTGGATGAGCCGTTCGACGGTCTCCAGGCGCTGGGTTTCCGAGGCCTTGTACTGCTTGGTCCAGCGGGCGATCTGACGGGCCATGTAGTTGCCCGGACGGCCAAAGTCGGCCAGGCCGACCGCCCGGTAGTCGGTGTTGTGAAGGTCGGCGAGAGTCCTTAGGGCCGCCATGTGGATGGCGTGGCGCTGGGCGGGCGCGTAAGCCGGCAGGGACTGGTCCCAGAAAATCCGCCCCTCCACCATGTCCATGACATAGAACATGGTTCCGATGACCGCTTCGTCCGTACAAAGACCATAGGGCCGAGGGACGGGGAAGCCGGTGGGATAAAGGGCCGAGATCACCCTGAATTCGCGGTCCACCGCGTGGGCCGACGGCAACAGCTTGCCCGGCGGCTTGCGGCGCATGACATAGTTTCGCGACGGGGTGATCAGCTGGTAGGTGGGATTGGACTGACCGCCCTTGAACTGGCGCACCTGCAGGGAACCGGCGAAACCCTCCACATTGGCCTTCATCCAGCGGGCCAGGGCGGCTTCGTCGAAGCGGTGGCTTTCGGCCACCGGCTTGACGCCGGTGTTCTGGGCTTCACGCAGCCGTTCGGCGTCGGCGTGATCGTCGGCCATGGCGCATCCTCGTCGCTGGTTCTCTTGGAACACACTGTAATGAGACGCCGCCGCGCGTTTCAATCAAGAGCCTGTTCGCGGCCCGCCACTTGTCGACGGCCGGCTGGGAGGCGGCCCGGCGGCCCCTTTACACGTGACTGTCACAAAACGCCTCTATCGATCCTCATCGGCCGCGCCCGAGAAGCGAATCGCGCCGCGTGAAAAGGGGATCCCATGACGAAGACGAAAGCCTCCCTTTTGGGGGGAGCGGCGATGGGGGTGTTGCTGGCCGCCGGCGTCGGCGCGAGCGCCCAGGCCAAGCCCGCCCGCCATCACGCCCGCCCGGCCGGCCCCAGCGCCACCGAGCTGGCGCTGAAGGCCCAGGTCGAGGCGCTGCAAACCCAGGTCCAGGCCCTGGAGGGCCGGCTGGACGCCCAGGCGCAAGGCCAGCGGCAGGCGCTGGCGGCGGCCCAGGCCGCCCAGGTCCAGGCGGCGGCGGCTGGAGCCCAGGCGAGCGCCGCCCAGAGCCAGGTCGCCGCGGCCCAGAACCAGATCGAGACCCTTCCCGGCGAGGTCGAGCGCGAGGTGGCCGCCGCCGCCCCCAAGCCCGGCTGGTGGAGCAATACGACCATCGGCGGGCGGATGTTCGCCGACGTGAGCAGCATCAACAATTTCTCCGACGGCGTGCGCCAGAGCGACAGCGGCGTCGATTACGACATCAAGCGCCTCTACATCATCATCGATCACAAGTTCAACGACACCTTCTCGGCCAATTTCACCACCGACTTCACCTACGACAGCGCCGCCGCGGCGACCCAGATCTTCATCAAGAAGGCCTATCTGCAGGCCAAGATCAACGACGCCCTGGTGCTGCGGGCCGGGGCCAGCGACCTGCCGTGGGTTCCCTTCGCCGAGAGCCTCTACGGCTATCGCTATGTGGAAAGGACCCTGATCGACCGCGTCAATTTCGGCACCTCCACCGACTGGGGCCTGCACGCCTTCGGGACCCTGCCGGGGGGCATCGTCAGCTACCAGGTCTCGGTGGTGGACGGCAACGGCTTCAGGAGGCCGGCCACGGGGACCGCCAACCGCACCGATTCGGTGGACGTGGAGGGCCGGATCAGCGCCACCTACGACCACTTCACCGCCGGGGTGGGCGGTTACGCCGGCAAGCTCGGCCACGACGTGGTGGGAACCCCCACCTTCAACACCGCCGAACGACTCGACGCCATCGTCGCCTACACCAACGACCGCTTCCGCCTGGGCGGCGAATATTTCTGGGCCCGCCACTGGAACGACGTGACCCAGCCGGTGGGGAGCCTCACCAACACCTCCGACGGCCTGGGCGCCTTCGGCTCCTTCAATTTCACCCCCAAGATCGCCGTCTTCGGCCGCTACGACTATGTCAGGCCGCAGAAAAACACCGCGCCCTCCTTCCACGACAACTATTTCAACGTCGGGGTTTCCTACAAACCCATCAAGCCGCTGGACTTCGCCCTGGTCTACAAGCGCGACGCCGTCGACGACGGCCTCTTCGCCACTTCCAACGGCGTCATCGGCGGCGTCGTCCGGGGGACCTACGACGAAATCGGCATCTTCAGCCAGGTGAACTTCTA
>JBBRQW010000121.1:0-7551 GCA_038225765.1 Caulobacterales bacterium
GCAGCACGCCGAGCGATTGTGCGATCAGGTCGTCCTGCTGGCGCTCGGGCGCAAGGTGTTCGACGGCACGGTGGAGGAGGCTCGGGCCGCCGCCCCGCGCGCCCTCATCCTCGAGGGCGCGTTCGCGGCCTCCGTCATGGCCGATCTGCCGGGCGTGACCGGATTCGCGGCCGAATCGTTGGCGGGCGGCGGCGCGCGGGTCACCGCCTCGCTCAGTCCCGGCGCCCCGGCCCAGAAGACGCTCATGGCCGCTTTCGCCAAGGAGGTCGAGATCAGCCGCTTCGAACTGCGCGAGCCGCACCTGCACGACGCCTTCATCGTGCTGACCGGAGAGGGCAAGGCGCCATGAGCCGGCTGCTGAAAATCGCCGCGCGCGAATACCTCGCCTATGTGCGCACGCCCGGCTTCTGGCTTTCCATCCTGCTGTTGCCGGTGGGGCTGTCCGTCCTGGCCCTGGCCCCGGTGCTCATGGAGCGCTCGACCCCCCTCCCGGCGCTGGCGGTCGTGGATCTCAGTGGCCGGGTTCTGACGCCGGCCGTGGCGCGGGCAATGCGTTCCGGAGGCCCGGACGGGCGCCCGATCGCTCGTATCGTCGCGCCGCCGGGGGCGCCCTTCGCCAGCGCCGATGACGCGACCGCGCGGCTGAAGCCCTACCTCGGCGGCCGGCGCGCCCTGCCCGGGGGCGGGCCGCTCGGCGCGGTGGCCATCCTGCGCCCGGCCGGCGACACCGTGGCCGTCGATTTCTGGAGCCGCAATGTCGCCGACGGGGCGATGGAGCGCGCCGTGGGCCGGGCGGTCACCCGGGCTCTGCGGCGGGAGGCCCTGGCCAGGGCGGGCGTGACCCCGGCCGTGCTCGCCTCTCTCGACGACCTGCAGGCGGGGGTCACCGACTTCTCCCCCGAGGCCGCCGCCGGCAAGGTGGCGCTGCGCGACCGCCTGCCCGGCGTGGTCGGCGCCGCCATGGGCTTTCTGCTGTGGATGGTCGTGCTCACGGGCGCCGGCATGTTGCTGGGCAGCATCATCGAGGAAAAGAGCAGCCGCATTCTCGAGGTCCTGCTCTCGTCGGCCTCCGTGCCGGAGATCATGGGCGGCAAGATTTTGGGCGTCGCCGGCGTCACCGGCACGGTGCTGGCCTTCTGGCTGACCATCGCCGCCGCGGTGGTGGGCATAAGGTTCCCGGACGTCGCGGCCGACCTGGCCGCCATCCTGCTGGCCAAGGGGCTGTGGGCCTATCTGGCGCTCTATTTCATCGGCGGCTACCTGATGTTCGCCACCCTCTACGTGACGGTCGGCGCGTTCTGCGAGAGCCCGCGCGAGGCCCAGACCCTGATGGGGCCGATGACCATCCTGATGAGCGTTCCCCTGATGTTCATGAGCCAGGCCCTGGCCCGGCCCGACGCCCCGCTGCTGGCGGCCCTCTCCTTCATCCCGCCGTTCACGCCGTTCATGATGGCGGCCCGCGCCGCCACCGACCCGCCGCTCTGGCAGATCGCCGCCACCCTCGGCTTGATCGCCGGCGTCACCGCCCTGGAATTGTGGGTCGCCATACCGGCCTTCAAATCCGGGGCGCTGATGAGCGGCCGCTTCGAGCTGAAGACCTTTTTCGCCAGCTTGACCCGGCGGGGACGGGATTGAGGGCTGGACCGGGCGGCGCAACAAATCGGTTGAGCCCGCCCCCCGCTTGGGTTGACACTGGCCACCCCGACTTTTGAAAGCGCCCAAGATGGCCGACGGCAACATCACCAAGGACATCACCTACGAGGCGGTCGCCCCCGATGACTTCGAGGCCATGCTCGACCTGGACCGCTACGGGGCCCGCTCGACCGCCTTCGACAAGATCATCGCCGTCACCCACGATCATTTCTGAGATCCGCTGGACAAACGCTACATCGACTTCGACGAGCCGTTCGACTTGGAAAACACGGCCATGGTCCCCGATCACCATGTCATGGCCCTGCGCGTGCCGTATGTTTCCGACCACTTCGCCGATCCCAAGGCGCGCGTCGCCTTCATCAACCACATGCAGTGGTGGGGTTTCTCCTCGATCCTGCACGGCGAACAGGGGGCGTTGAACCTGTCGGCCTCGCTGTGCCACGTGCTTCTCGATCAGGGGGCGCAGGAGTACGCCGCCAACCAGACCCGCGAGGAGGCCCGCCACGTCACCGCCTTCGCCAAATACATCAAGGCCCGCTGGGGGCCGCCGACGCCGTGCGGCGCGGCGCTCAAGGCGCTGCTGATCGAGATCATCGAGGCGCCGGAGGTCTACAAGAAGATCGTCGGCATGCAGATGCTGGTCGAGGGCCTGGCCATGGGCGCCTTCGCTAACGGCTATCGCTACAACGCCGACCCCCTGGCCCGCCGGCTCTTTCAGCTGGTGATGACCGACGAGGCGTTTCATCACAGGTTCGGCAAGATCTGGGCCGACCGCACCGTGCCCCTGATGAGCCAGGCCGAACGCGACCTGGTGGAGGACTGGGCGGCCCACTGTTTCCAGTCCCTGCTGTTCAACCAGGCGGTTCCGGCCCAGCAGGCGGCGATCTACGCCTCATTTGGCCTGGATCCCGAGCGGGTGGCCGACGGGTTCGCCGACATGGCCGCCAGGCGCGACCCGAACCGCAAGATGCGCGGCGAGACCAACGCCTTTCGGGTGACCGTCAAAACCCTGCTCGGCGGCCACATCATCACCGACCGCACGCGGGCCTTCTATGCGGCTTATGTGGACATGGACGAACTGTGGGCCGAGGGCGCGGCGATGCCCGGCGAGGCGATCGCCGAGGACGGCATCCGGTTCCTGAGAGCGATCAATTTCAAGGCGCGGGACGGAGCGCGGCCCAAGGCCGCGGTCACGGTGGGGTGAGAGGCGCCGCCGTCGGACGGATCGAGCGGGAGAGCCCTGAAAACATAGGTGTGAGAGTGTTGCTCCTGTCCCGTATTCCACGCCAACTCCCTCGGAGACGTCCATGACACTTTCGGACATGGCCAGCATTGCAAGTGTGGTCAGCGGCCTCGCCGTGCTGGGGTCGCTGATCTATCTTGGGCTTCAGACCCGCCAGGATACAAAACATTCCCGCGCCCTGATTCAGCAAGGGCGCGCGGCCCGCACGGCTGAAACATTGATACGCTGGGGCGAGGTTGACTGGTCCGACGACATGGACGCCTGCATGGTCGGCGCCGCCGAAGTCAGCGCCAAGGATTTGCGCCGTTTCCTCTTGCTGGCGCGGGCGATCTTCGTCAGTTACGAGGATTCCTACCTTCAGCACCAACAAGGCCTGTTGATAGGGGCCGCATTTGACCATTTCGACGCATCGACCCGCGCTGTCTTGGAATCTCGCGGGGCTCGAATGGCTTGGAGGGTGAACCGGCGGTTCTTCGCTTCCGGGTTCAAGGTCTACATGGACCGCATCGTCGGAGAAGCCACCGCCAAGCCGACCGTCAGTGAGATGGCCAGATGGGAAGCAGCCGCATCGGAGGAGGCCGGGATGGCGCCGATTGCCGCTTAGCGGCCATGGCCGCACGATCCCCCACCAGACGAGGCCGCGGTTTGTGTTGACCAAGCCCGCACTTCAAAATCCCGTCCCGCCGTGCTTTCATGGACGGCGTTGCGATTGGCGCGGCGCCTGGATGTCGAGGCGGTAACCTCAAGGAGTTCTCATGAAGATCGTCATTCTCGCCGCCAGCCTGGGGATCGCCGCCGGCGGCGTCGCCGGATCGGCCAACGCCGTCGGATGCCTGTCGGGGGCCGTGGTGGGCGGGGTGGCCGGCCACATGGCGCACCACCACGGCTTGCTGGGCGCCGCCGCCGGCTGCGCGGTCGGCCATCACATGGCGGTGGTCGCCAAGCGCAAGAAACTGGCGGCCCGGCAGGCCGCCCGGATGCAAGCCCATCCGGCTCCCGCGCCCGGCCATCCCTGACGCCTGTCGGGCCGAAGAGGGCGAGGTCATGTGCGGCGGGCCCGCTCACACGCCCCGGCGCGCGCCCGGAGCCCCGGTGGCGACGGCTTTGATTTGCGCTCTCTTGGCGACCGCGGCGCCCTTGGCCGTCGTTCGGGCTCAAATAGCCCGACCCGCGACGCGGCCGGCCCGCCCAGCCGATCCCGGTCGCTCGACTCCCCCCGGCGCCGCGGGCCAGGGTTTCGTGGTGGTGCGCTGCGAATCGTTCAGACTGCGGCAGGTCGCCTGTCCCGCCGTCAGCCATGCCAATGTCAAGGTCGCCCGCGTCCTCGGCGGTCGCTGCCTGCCCGGCCTGACATGGTTCTACGACCGTCGCGCGATCCATGTGCGGGGGGGTTGCCGCGCTCTGTTCCTCGTGGGCGGAGCCTCCCAGACCGCGGCCAGCCGACGCTAACTCGCCCTAGGCGTAACGTTGCCCCCCGCCGGCGGCGTCAATGCAGCGGGGGGGCATACCCGGCTGCCGGACGCGCGACGGTGGCGGGCGCGATTGCTCTTACCGGCCGAATGGCGACCCGCCGACAGCCGAAGCGCCCGCACCGGCCAACGCGCGCTCTCGCGGCGGGGCCGGCGAGAACCATGGTCTTGCCGACACCGGGCGTGCCGGCGCCATAGCCCGGCGCGGGCGCGGGCGCCGGCGCGGCCTGAACCACGGGCGCCGCGCTCGCGGTCGAGATCGCCCCGAAGGCGAGAGCAGAGGCCAAAATCAAACTACGCATGGATTTCTCCCAAAAGGCGCGTCACCGCGCTTCGTCCGAACGAACCCTGCTTACCACGGTTCCATTCGCGTGCCGCGTTTGCAACCGGTCCAGGTCATCAAGGTCGCGGCCAGCGGAGAAACTCATCTTCGCGGCGCTGTTCGTCCGCATCGACATGAACGCATAAACGTCGCGATCCCTTGCTAAGCAACCATGGCCGTTGCCGACACTTCAGGAGGACCCTATGTTCGCCAACCGTTTTCGCGGCCGCCTCGCCCCGCTGGCCTGCGCCGGGTTCTTGGCGAGCCTCTGCGGCGGCGCCCAGGCGGCGGGCGTGGGCGCCACCCCCGCCCACATCAAGACCGTCTTTGTCATCTTGATGGAGAACCACAACTGGACGGGAGATCGCGCCCGCCTGAATATCAAGGGCAACCCGGCCGCGCCCTATATCAACCACATCCTGCTGCCGATGGGCGCGCACGCCGAACAGTATTTCAATCCTCCGAACAACCATCCCAGCCTGCCCAACTATCTGTGGTTGGAAGCGGGCTCGAACCTGGGGGTCACCAACGACCGACGCCCAAGCTTCAATTTGCAAAGCACCCACGCGCACCTGGTCTCGCTGCTGGACAAGGCGGGGATCGGCTGGAAGGCCTATCTGGAGAATATTCAAGGCCAGTTCTGTCCGCTCCACGACGGCGGCCATATCGATCAGGACGGCAGCCCCCTCTACGCGGTGCGGCACGAACCCTTCGCCTATTTCGACGACGTGACCGGCCATCTCGACAAGACGTCGGCCTACTGCATCGCCCACCTGCGGCCCTTTTCCGAGCTGAAAGGCGACTTGGCCCGTGACGCCGCGCCGCCCTATGTCTGGATTACGCCCAATGTCTGCGCCGACATGCACGACGGCTGCAACGGCGACGCCATCGCCCACGGCGACGCCTGGCTCTCACGCAACGTGCCCGCGATCCTCCACTCCGCCGCCTACAAGAAAGGCGGCGCCCTCTTAATTCTCTGGGACGAGGCGAACAATGGCGATGGCCCCATTGGCCTGATCGCGCTCTCGCCGCTGGCCAAGGGCGGGGGCTATTCCAACAGCGTCCACTACACCCACGGCTCGACCCTGCGAACGATCGAAGAGATCTTCGGCGTGACCCCGTTGCTTCGCGACGCCGCCGATCAGAAAGACCTGAGCGACCTGTTCAGCGTCTTTCCTTGAGGGAGGCGTGGCGAGCGGTGAGTGGCGGAGAGGGAGTCCGTCGTATCCCCGACCAGCTCTGTCCATCGTCGTCCTTCCCAAGGTAATGAATTAGGAAGACTTTCTTGACAGCAGTGGTTTGGGTGTCCACAGTTGTCCACGTTCTGTTCGCCTCCATCCACCGTGTTTGCAGGGAACAGAGAAGGGAACGGACGCTCGGCGGAGGTTGAATGCCCAAGGTTCTGGCGAACGAATTAACCGCGCCGGCGGTGAAACACGCCAAGCCAGGACGGCACGGCGATGGCGGGGGACTCTTCCTGTTGGTGAAGGCGACCGGCAGGCGATCGTGGCTGTTCCGCTACAGGATGGGCGGCCGGGTGCGGGACATGGGCCTGGGCGCCGCGAGCGGGCCTGGCGCGGTGTCGCTATCGGTCGCCCGCGACAAAGCGAGAGCGGCGCTCGATTTTGTTAAGCGCGGGATCGATCCCTTGGCGGAACGCGATCGGGTGGTCGCGGCGGCTATCGCCGATGACGAAAACGACAAGGTGCGCACGAAGACGTTCAAGACGGTGGCCGAAGGCTATATCGAGGCCAATGAAGCGGGCTGGAGAAACGCCAAGCACCGGGCGCAATGGCGCTCAACGCTGAAGGCATATGCCTACCCCCATATAGGCCATCTCCCTGTTTCCGACGTTGCCACCGCCCACGTCATGGCCGCCCTAGAGCCAGTCTGGACGCGCCGGCCTGAGACCGCCAGCCGTGTGCGCGGGCGGATTGAGGCTGTGCTGGACTATGCCAAGGCCCGCGAATGGCGAACCGGTGAGAACCCGGCCCGCTGGCGGGGCCATGTCGCCAACATGCTTCCTAACCGTTCGAAGGTTGCGAAGGTCCAACACCACGCGGCCCTTCCGTGGAGTGAGATCGGAAACTTCATGGCGGAGGTTCGCGCCCGCGATGCGACGGCGGCACGGGCGCTTGAGCTGGCCGTCTTAACCGCTGCGAGAACCGGCGAGGTCTTGGGGAGCCGCTGGGCGGAAATTGACCGGAAGTCGGCCGTCTGGACCATTGCCGGCGATCGCATGAAAGCAGGTAGAGAGCATCGGGTCCCTTTGTCGCCGGCCGCTGTGGCCGTCCTCGACGAAATGGAGAAACTCCGCCCCGAGCATGACGCAAAAGGCGAGGCTCACATTTTCCCCGGCGCGCGCGAGGACCGCCCGCTGTCTCAGATGGCAATGCTGATGTTGCTCCGCCGCATGGGTCGCGCTGAAATCACCGCCCATGGTTTCCGCTCAACCTTCCGCGATTGGTGTGCCGAATGCACCGCCTACCCGCACGAGCTGGCGGAGATCGCCTTGGCTCACGCCGTTGGCGACAAGGTGGAGGCCGCCTATCGCCGCGGCGACATGATCGAAAAGCGCCGGCGTTTGATGGGCGACTGGGCTGAGTTCTGCGCTCGGCCGGCAGGAGCCGGGAGCGGCGTCACACCGATACGGGCGCTCCCTTGAGCTCAGCCTGATCGTCTCGTTGGCGAGAGTAGACCACCAATCGCCCCCTGCTCGCGCACCCTGACGCATCCCGTCAGCCGCCAGTGGAAGGGCTATTGGCAGAGGGCGGCTTTGAGCCTTTTCTTCGGCAAGAGAGCGGATTCCCACCCGCAGCGAATTACGCTATCGATTCTCTTTCCAAGGAGGGAAATTTCATGAC
>JBBRQW010000122.1:0-7269 GCA_038225765.1 Caulobacterales bacterium
CTCGACAAGGAAAAACCAGCTCATCGCCGACGAGGTGATGAACCGCGGCACCGTCGATCACGCCCCGGTCTATCCGTGCGAGGTCATGCGCCTGGCCCTGGAACTGTCGGCCAGCGCGGTGATCCTGGTCCACAACCATCCCTCCGGCGATCCGACCCCCTCGGCGGCCGACATGGACATGACCCGCCAGGTGGTCGAAGCCGGCCGTCCCCTGAAGATCGCCGTCCACGATCATCTGGTGGTCGGGCGCGAGGGGGTGGCCAGCTTCAAGGCGTTGGGGTTGTTCTAAGGGCCCGGGCCGCGCGGCGGGACCTCGAAATAGGGACGGTGGGCTGGAAATCGCCCGGTCGCCTTAATCGTTGAGGCTGATCTTCCAGGTATCGAGGGTCGTCCCCAGTTGCTGATCGAGGGTGGCCAGGGCGTTCAGATAGACGACGGACGCCGACAGCGCCTGGGTGTCGGCGGCGCGAAGACTGGTTTCGAAGCTCAGCACCTCGAAATTGGAAGCGCGGCCGGCCCGCAGCTTTTCGCGCTCCAGGTCCAGGGTCTCGGCCGCCAAATCGCGCGCCTGGCGGGCGGCGTCCACCTGCCGCCAGGTCAGTTCGACGCCCTGGACGGCGTCGCGCACCTGCGCCTCGATCTGCTGGCGAAGATCGGCGAACTGAACCTCCTGGGTGCGAAGGCCCGTCGTCGCCTGGACCTCGGCCTGGGCGAGGGCCCGGTCGCCCAGCGGCACCGACAGTTCGAGGCCGACGCTCTCGCTGAAGCCGTTGAGCCCTGAAATCGGCAGGCCGGTCTTGGGGTCGATGGCCACCCGGCCGCCGCGTTCGCTCTGGTGCTGCAGGCTGCCGACCGCCGAGAGGGTCCAGAGGCGATCGTTCTTGGCGACGATCAGGCCTTGCCGCGCCTGATCGAGGGCCCATCGCTGGGAAAGATAGTCCGGCCGGTTGTCGAGGGCGATGGCGATCGCCCGGTCGAGATCAATGGAGACATGCTCGGCCTTGAGAGGGTCGGCGGCCACGACGTTGGTGTGCAGATCCATGGCCAGAAGGCCGAGGAGGGCCAACTGCGCGCTGTTGCGCTCCTGCTCGGCGGCGAGCAGCGCCACCTGCTGGTTGGCGATGTCCGCCTGCGTCTGCACCAGCTCGGCCGCAGCCATGCGCCCGGCGTCGATGAGCGCCTGGTTGGTTTGCAGCTGCGTCTTCGATCGCTCCAGGGACTGCTGCGCGATGGTCAGTTGCTGCTGCGCCTGAAGCAGGCCGCGGTAGGCGACGATGATGCTGGTGACCGTGCTGGAGACCGTCGATTTGAGGTTGAGTCGGTTTATCTTTTCCTGAAGCTCGGCGATCTTTATCGGCGCGGTGTTCACCGCGATCCCGGCCCCGCGCAGCAGGGGTTGAGTGATGCTGAGGGTGGCGATGTCCGTGCCCTCATTGACGCCGCCGCCGCGGAAATCGAAGCGCGACCAGGAGAACTGGAATTGGGCGCCGGTGGGAGTGAGCCAGGTCGCCGTCGGCGTGAGAACGGTGGTGGTTCCGATCACCCCGGCGTCGCGCGAGGCTTCGATGCTGGCGTCGAGAACGGCGGAAGGGCGGAATCGCCCCTTGGCCACGTAGAGATCGTATTTCTCGGCGATCCGGGCGATGTAGGCCGACTTCACGGTGCGGTTGTCGCGCAGGCCGATGAACACGGCGTCGGCGAGGCTGAGCGGCAGGCGCGGCCCGGTCGCGGTGGGTCTGGGGGCCGGCGGAGACGGCACGGGCGGGCGCGGCGGCGGCGTTTGCCCCTTCACGGCGCCGCTCCCCAGCGTCACTATCGCCAGCGCCGCCGAGACGGTGAGGCGGCGAAGAGGAGGTGGCGGATGCCCACGACGCTGGCGCTCTGGGCCTTGGCGGGCGGTTTCGCGCTCGCCGGCTGCGCCACCCCGAAAGTCCTCAAGGCACCCCCGGCGGCTCCGACCATGGCGCGCCCCGGCGAAGCCGATCCCCTCCCCGCTTACGCCACGCCGGACCCTATGGCGCATACGGCGCCCCTGGAGGATCGACCGGACCCCTCCTGACGGCGCGGGCCGCTCCGTTGAAAACGCCCGCGCCCATCCTCGAGACTCCCCGACAAATCCCGCCAACGGTTCCTAAGATCGGCGACGCCCGGCGCCGGCGCCTTTGTTCCGATCGAGCGAGAAGGGACTATCATATAATCGCCAAACCGCGATGGATGATCTCGAACGCGATCTTGGAGGCTGTCCGGGGCTGTTTCGGGGCGAAGCGACAGGTGGCCATGCTGGAATTGATCGACGTCGAAAAGAACTATGGCCAACCCGGCCGGCCGATCCCGGTGCTCCGGGGGGTTTCGTTCGCGATTGAAGCGGGTGCCTTTTGCGCGATCGTCGGCCCGTCCGGCTCCGGCAAGAGCACCTTGATGAACATCGCCGGCCTGCTGGAGGCGCCGAGCGCCGGGGCCGTGCGGCTGGGCGGCGCGGCGATCGATGTCGCGTCCGCCGACGAGGCGGCGGCGATTCGCGGCCGCGAACTTGGCTTCGTTTTCCAGGCTTTCAATCTTTTGCCTCGCCTGACGGCGTGGGAGAACGTCGCCCTGCCGCTCCTTTACGGGCGCACGCCGCGGCCGGAACGCGAAGCTTTCGCGGTGGCCATGCTCGAACAGGTCGGGCTCGGCGGGCGCGCCCGCCATCGACCCTCCGAGATGTCGGGCGGCGAACAACAGCGCGTCGCCCTGGCGCGGGCGCTGATCCGCGAACCCAAGCTGATCCTCGCCGACGAGCCCACCGGCAACCTCGACAGCGTCACGGCCGGCGAAATGATGGCGCTGCTGCGCGACCTCAACCGGCGGCTCGCCGTGACCGTCCTCATGGTGACCCACGACCGCGATCTGGCGGGCCGCTGCGATCGCCGCATCGACATGCTGGACGGCCGGATCGTCGGCGACACGGCCTTTGCATGATGGCGTGGCTCCTCCCCGCCTCCCGCCTGCCGGTGGCCGAATCGGTGGCCGAGGCTTTCGCCAACCTCTACGCCCAGCGCCAGCGCTCGGCCCTCGCCCTGCTCGGCATCCTCATCGGCACCGCCTCGATCGTCGCCATGCTGACCATCGGCCACATGGCCCAGATCGAGACCCTCAAACTGTTCCGCCACCTGGGCGTCGATATGCTGCAGATTCACGCCATGCCGGCGGGCGACGCGCCGGCCGGGATGCTGGACCGGGGCGTGGTCGAACGGCTGCCGGCCAGCGATCCGGCGGTCCTGGCGGCGACGCCCCTGGCGGCCGACCACGACACGGTCGCCGCGGGGGCCAGGAACATCGACCTGGGCATCGCGGCGGTAACCGCCGATTTGCCGCGGCTCATGACCCTGAGGGTCAGCCAAGGCCGCTTCATCGAGCCCATCGACGACGACAATCTGGTGGCGGTGGTCGGCGTCCAGGCGGCGCAGAAATTGTCGGCGCCCGGCGCGCCGCTGATCCCCGGCGCCAAGGTCGGCCTGAAGGGCTATCTGTTCACGGTGGTCGGCGTTCTGGACTCGGTGCCCTACACCGCCCTCGATCCGATGGACGTCAACAACGCGGTCCTCATTCCCCTGGCCGGGGCGCGCCGGGTGTTCGAGTCGCCCGATCCGACCACCGCCCTGGTGCATTTGCGCCCCGAGGCCGACGTCAAGGCGGCCGGCCAGCGGATTTCGGCCGCCCTGGCCAATCCCAGCGCGACCCTGCAGGTGATGAGCGCGCGCGACCTCATCCGGGGCATGAACGCCCAGAAAGCCATTCACAGCCAACTGCTGACGGCGGTCGGCGCCATCTCCCTGCTGGTCGGAGGGATCGGGGTGATGAACGTCATGCTGATGGGGGTGATGGAACGCCGCCGCGAGATAGGCCTGCGCGCCGCCATCGGAGCCACGCCCGGCGATCTGCAGTTCATGTTTCTGGTCGAGGCCGCCACCCTGGCCTTCGTCGGCGGGGTGGTCGGCTTGGCGTGCGGCCTGTTGGCCGCCTTCGTCACCGCCAAGGCGTCGGGCTGGTCGTTCAGCCTGGCGCTCTGGGTCCTGCCGCTGGGACCCGGCCTGGCGGCCCTGGTCGGCGTCGCCTTTGGCCTTTATCCGGCGATCAAGGCGTCGAGGCTCAATCCCATCGAGGCGCTGCGCGCGGAATGATGTCCTCGGCCGCGAACCACCTTTATTGGAACCTTCTTGGCGTTATTGTCGCGGGGAACATCGGGATTGAGCCATGGCCATGCGCCTGAAGAGATTTCCGGGCTGGAGTTCGCGACCGGGGGCGGCGATCGCCGGAGCGCTGATCGTCCTGGTGGTGATCGCCGGCTTTGTTCTCGCCCGCCGCCCCGCCGCCGGCGGCGCGACGCTCGCCGGCGAACAGAGCGTGGTCATCCAGCCGCGGCCCTTCGCCTCGACCCTCAGCCTTGTGGGCGCCGTCACGCCGGGCGACGCGGTCGATGTCACCGCGCCGTTCGACGGCCGGGTACGGTCGGTGGGATTCGAATACGGCGGCCTGGTCAGCCAAGGTCAGTCGCTGGTCGAACTGGACACCGCCGATATCGAACAAAGGCGCGAAGAAGCGGAAGCGGAGTTTCTCAAGGCCTCGCAAGCCGCCGCCGAGATGGCGACCTGGCCCAGTGGCCCGGAAATGTCGCAGGCCAGGCGGGCCGAGACCTCGGCTTCGTTCGAGCTCGCCGACACCCGGCGCAAGATCGTTGAGACCAAGGCCCTGCTCGACCGCGGCCTGGTGGCGCGCGAGGAGTACGAGGGCCTGCTTCAGCAGCAGCACAGCCAGGAGACGGCCTTGACCGGGGCGCGGCAGGATGCCGCCGAGGTTCTGAAGCGAGGCGGCGGATCCAATCGGCGCGTGGTCGAGATCGGCCTGATGACCGCGCGGGAGCGCCTGGCCGAACTCGACGCCCAGCGCGCTGGCGCGATTGTGCGCGCGCCCGTCGCCGGGGTGATCGTGCGCCCCACCGGCGACAAGCTCGAGGCGGCGGGCCAGTTGCTTCACGCCGGCTTGCAATTGACCAAGGGCCAGCTCATCGGCGCCATCGCCAAGCCCGGCGCCCTGGGCGTCGCCTTTCAGCTCAGCGAGGCGGACGCCAATCGGGTGCGTCCCGGCCAAAGGGTGGAGGTCACCGGCCCGGGCTTCGGCGGCTTCGACCTCTACGGGTCGGTGGCGTCGGTGGCGCGGGAGGCGACGCCGTCCTCGGCCAGCAGCTCGACGGTCAGCTTCGCCGCCGGCGCCCGCCTGGACGACTTGACGACGGCACAGGCGGCGGTCGTCCGCATAGGCATGACCGCCAATGTGGCGATCGATCTCTATCGCAACGCCGCCGCCGTGGTCGCGCCGCCGGCGGCCATCCAGGGCGAGGCGCCCGACACCTTCGTGATGGTCAAGGATCGGCGCACCGGCCGACCGCGCCGCGTGGCCGTCCGCATCGGCCAGGTGGCCCCCGATGGCGTGGAAATCCTGTCTGGGCTGAAAGCCGGCGATGTCGTGGTGTGGTCGGCCAAGGCGCTGGGCGGCGCCGACACCGATGACTGATCGCCGAACCCGCAAAAAAAGGAAACGGCGGCCCGAGGACCGCCGTCGCCGGTTCGGAGAATGGAAAGCTTACGGAACGATCGTGATGGGTGGCGTCGACTGCACCGTGCCGCTGACCATGCAGGCGCCAGGGTTGAGCGTGGTGTTGAAGGAGATCGCACCGCTGCCGTTGTCGTTGGCGTTTACGCTGCCCGGTCCGCAGTTGATGCCGAACCCAGGAATTCCGACCTGAACGTTCGAGATCTTGACGGTGGTGGCGTTGATCGCTTTCACCGACCAGGGGAAGTTGCTGCCGACGACCGAAGTACAGCCAGTTTGGCCACTGGCGGCGAAGGCGGTGATCTTGCCTGTGCCCTTCCTGGTGGTGACTCCAGTGAACGTCGAGGTGCAGGCCAGCGTAACGCCGTTGGCCGTCAGGCTGGTCGGGCCGGAAGCGGTGAAGTGGGTGCGGGGCGGGCTGAGCTTGAAGGCGTCGGCCTGGGTGGCGAAACTGAGCGTGGTCGCGGCGAGGGCCGCGATGGCGATAATGGATTTCATGAGGTTTCTTCCTGATTGCGGGTTAAGCGACGCCGGGAGGCGCCTATGGGTGGGACGGCACTATCCCCTAGCCTTTTTTTCTGGCCGCTCCATGGTGACAGCTGGGGGGACGGCGGTAAAGACAATTCTCCCCGTCGCGGGTAATTTCGATGCGGCGGCGACGAAAGGTCACGGCTAGAACCTCTTGGTGATGCTGGCCCCGACCAGGCGCGGGTCGAGGGTGAAGACGTTGGTGGTCAGCGCCGTGTTGTCGCTGTTAATGAAGGCGCCGGTGATCGGCGAGCTGTCCAGCAGGTTCTTGACGTAGATTTCGATCTGCAGGCCGGACGCCGGCCGGGCGACGACCAGGTCGAGATTGATGTTGGTCCAGGCGTTCAGCTTGTCGATCGGGTCCTGATAGACCCGCGCCCAGGACGAGGCCTGATGATAGATGTCGCCATGCAAGGTGGCGTTCCAGCCCAACGGCAGATCGATCGTGTAGTCGGCGCCGAAAGAGACCGTGGTGTGCGGCTGGTTGGGGAGCTGATGGCCAGACAGGTCGGCGAAGAAGCCGATGCCGCCGTTGGGAAAGACCTGCGCCGGATCGAACGGGGCCGGCGGGATGATGCTGAGCGACGTTCCCGGGCAGATGGACGGGAACCTCGACGCGTCGCCTTGCCCGCTCGCGCGAGACTGCTCGATCTCATAGGCGACGAAGGCGGCCGAGACCACGCAGTTATTGGGCGACAGCGGGTTGGGCTTGAAGACGATATAGTCTGGATTGCCCTGGGTGCGGTTCATCACGTCGATGGACTTGGTGCCGTCGGCGATCGAGCTGCCCTGATAGCCGAAGGCGACGTTCAGGCGCAGGCGGCGGGTCGCCTGGAACACCGATTCCAGTTCCGCCCCCCAGATATGGGCGTCGAAATTCTCGTTGATGGCGGTGTCGGATTCGATCTGCGACACCTGATAGCCCTTGTAGTCGTAGAAGAAGGCGTCGCCGTTGAGGACCAGGCGGCCGCCCAGCAAGGTGTTCTTGGTCCCGACCTCGAAGGCGTTGACATATTCGGGCGCGAAGGTCGCCGGGAAGGCGGTCGGCACGACGGCGGGCGGCCCGCCGCCCGGCCCCTCGGTCGCGAAGCCGATACCCGGCGGATTGGCCCCGCCGCCCTTGTAGCCGCGATTGTAGAAGGCGTAGAGCAG
>JBBRQW010000123.1:0-7269 GCA_038225765.1 Caulobacterales bacterium
GAAGACTCGAACTTCCACGGGAGTTACCCCACAGCGACCTCAACGCTGCGCGTCTACCAATTCCGCCACGACCGCGACGAGAGTGGCCGGCGGGCGTAGCAAATGGCCTTCGACTTGTGAAGGGCGGCGCCCCACATTGGCTGGGCGATGACGACCTTCACCCGCCCCGACGCCCGGCCCGCCGGCTGGGCGCTCTCAACCGCTCCCGTCGCCTACCCGGCGGCGGTGGCGGCCATGGAGGCGCGCGCCGCCGCCATCGCCGAGGGCGCGGCCGACGAACTGGTCTGGCTGTTGGAGCACCCGGCCCTCTACACCGCCGGCGTGTCGGCCAGGCCCGCCGACCTGCTGGCGCCCGATCGGTTTCCGGTCTTCCAGAGCGGGCGGGGCGGCCAGTTCACCTACCATGGCCCCGGCCAGCGGGTCGCCTATGTCATGCTCGACCTGCGCGCGCGCGGCCGCGACGCGCGGGCGTTCGTGACCGCCCTGGAAGCCTGGATCATCACCGCGCTGGCCACGTTCGGCGTGGTGGGCGAGGTGCGGGGCGGCAGGATAGGCGTTTGGGTCGCGCGCACGCGGGACGTCGCCCCGCCTCGCGAGGACAAAATCGCCGCTATCGGTGTGAAGTTGCGACGGTGGGTCAGTTTCCATGGGATCGCCGTGAACGTGGCCCCTGATCTGACGCACTTCGACGGCATCGTTCCGTGCGGCGTCACCGACCATGGGGTGACCAGCCTTGCCGATCTGGGAATCGCCGCGTCTCTTCAAAGTGTGGACGCGGCGCTGCGAGCGGCGTTCATCCAGGTGTTCGGTACGGTCGCCGACCGCGCGCCGCCGATCGCGGATTAGGCTCCGCCGGTTGTTTCAAATCAAAGGCCGTGTTTACAAATATGCCGCCCGCCCTCGGGGTTCGCCTCACGCCTGAATGAGCCATGTTCCCCATTTTATGCGCCTGATCGAACGCTATCTGTTTCGCCAGCTGCTGGGTCCCACGCTCCTGGCGACGGCGGCGCTTTCGGCGGTGGCGATGCTCAGCCAACTCCTTTCGGGGATCGATATTTTGGTCGATCAGCACCAGAACCCGTGGGTGTTCGCCAAGATCACGGTGCTGGCCATGCCGCAATTGGTGGTGGTGATCCTGCCCGTGGCGGCGCTGGTCGCCACCCTGGTGGCGATGAACCGCCTGCACACCGAACAGGAGATCGTCATCTGTTTTTCCGGCGGCATGAGCCGATGGCGGGTGATCGCGCCGGCGGCCCGCCTCGCTGGATGGCTAACCCTGGTGTCCCTGATCATGACGTTATGGATTCAGCCCCTCTGTTACCGCGAGCTTCGGCAGACCCTGGACGCGGTGCGGGCGGATTTGGCGGCGACCATGGTCAAGCCTGGACACTTCACCCATCCGGCGCCGGGCCTGACGGTCTACGCCCAGTCGATCGACGACGATGGGGCCATCCACAATCTGTTCATCGACCGCGACGACGGCAGGGGCCGTGACCTCACCATCACCGCGCGCGAGGGGCGCCTTGAGCGCCGCGGCGGCGCGCCGGTGCTGGTCATGCGCCAGGGAGCGAACCAGGAATTCAGTTCCGCCGGGGTGCTGAACTATCTGTCGTTCGACGAATATGTGTTCGATCTTCGCCCCCTGATCGGCCTGGGGCGGCAGATCCGCTACAAGCTCTCCGACCGCTATCTCCACGAACTCTTCTTTCCCGACACGCGTCTGGCCTGGGAACGCGCCAACCTCGCGAAAATGCTCGCCGAGGGCCATTCGCGCCTGGCCGGGCCGCTTTACAATATCGCCTTCATCTTCATGGCCCTGGCGGCGGTGATCGGCGGCGGTTTCAGCCGGCTCGGCTATGGCGCGCGCATGGCCGCCGTGGCCGCCGAGGCTCTGGTGGCGCGCACTCTGGGCTTCGCCGCCCAGACGGCGGCGGGCGGAGCGCCGGCCCTCAATGTTCTCCAATATGCGATCCCCATCGGCGCCCTGACGGTCGCGGCCATGGTGCTGTTCGGCAGGTCGGCGAGGCCGATGGCCGCGCGGCGCCGCGCCCCGGCGCCGTCGCGGTTGAGTCACCCGGCGTGAGTCGGCCGGCGAGACGCATGCAGATCTATGTGCTGACGCGCATGCTCATGGGCGTGGGCGTGGCGCTGGCGGTCATCGCCTCGGCGATCATGTTGATCGACTTGGTGGAGCTTTCACGCACCGTGGGCGGGCGGGTGGAAGTGACCTTCGTCGAGCTGGTCGGCCTGATGCTGTTGAAATCGCCATCGGTGATACTGCTGCTCTTGCCGTTCGTCTTCCTGTTCGGCGCCATGGGCGCTTTCGTCGCCCTCAACCGGCGCAGCGAACTGGTGGCGATGCGCGCCGCCGGCGTGTCGGCGTGGCGGTTCATCTTCCCTGCCGCGGCGGCCTCTTTCGCCATCGGTGTGCTGGTGGTCGCGGTGCTCAACCCCATCGCCGCCGCTCTCGGCGCCCGTTTCGACGATGAGCGTTCGGCGCTGACCGAGGGCAGGACCCTAAGCGCGCGGGGTGAAATCTGGCTGCGCCAGGGCGACGACCGCGATCAGATCGTGATCCACGCCAAAACGCACGACATCGACAATGAGACCGTGCGGCTCAAGGGTGTCTCCCTGTTCGTTCAAAGCGTCGGCCCGACCGGGGCGCTCGACTTCTCCCACCGCATCGAGGCGGCCGAGGCGCGCCTCATGCCCGGTTTCTGGCGGCTCACCGACGTGCGCGAAGCGTTGCCCGGCGCCGAAACCGTGCGATCCGAGCAGATCTCGATTCCCTCCAGTCTCGATCGGCGCACCGCCCTGGAGCGGTTCGCCTCGCCCGGCGCCGTGGCTTTCTGGCGCCTGCCCGCCGCCATTCGCTCGGCGGAACTGGCCGGCTATTCGGCGGCCGGTTACCGGCTTCGCTGGCAGCAGCTTCTGGCGACGCCGCTGCTGTTCTCGGCCATGTCGATTTTGGCGGCCGCCTTTTCCCTGCGCCTGATGCGCCTTGGAGATCTGGCCGCCCTGGCGGGAGCGGGCGTGGGATTGGGATTCGTGGTCTTCTTCCTGGGCGAGTTCTGCGGCGCCCTCGGGTCCACCGAGATGATCCCTCCCTTCGTCGCCGCCTGGGCGCCGCCGCTTCTGGCGATTTTGTCGGGGGTGACCCTGCTTTGCTATACCGAGGATGGGTGACGATTCAGGATTCGTATGCGAAGCCATCCGGCTAAGACGCGCGGGGGCGTGGTGAACGATTGAGGGATCCTCGGGTGGTGACAGTCAACCGCTGGGCGTCGATCGTGACGAGAACGGGGCTCGCCGTCGGCGCGGCCATCCTCGCCGGCGCCGCCGACGCCCAGACCCTGGGCCCGGGCGCGATCGTCACCCCGCCGGCCGCCGCCGTCGCCGCGCCGCCCGACGACGGTCTGGCGGGCGGCGGTTTCTATCTCGAAGCCGATCGGATCCTCCAGGACGACGCCAACCACCGGTTCACCGCCGAGGGGTCGGTGGAGGCGCGCTACAAGGGGCGGGTGCTGCGCGGCGACCAGGTGGTCTATGACAGCACCTCCGGGATCGTCACCGCGCGAGGTCATGTGGCGATCCTCAACCCCGATGGGACCTCGCAGTTCGCCGACGCCATCACCCTGGACAAGGACATGAGCGAGGGGGTGGCGCTGGGCTTTTCCACCCGCCTCCAAAACAATGTGAAGATCGCCGCCGCCGGGGCCACGCGCCAGAGCGACCAGGTCACCGAACTCGACCGGGTGATCTACACCCCCTGCGAGGTGTGCGCCGACGGTGGCCAGGGCAAGCCGACCTGGTCGATCAAGGCGCGCAAGGTGATCCAGGATCACAAGCGTCAGACGGTCTATTTTCAGGACGCCGTGATCCAGGTGAAGGGCGTCGGCCTGCTCTACCTGCCCGCTTTCTGGACGGCGGACCCGACGGCGGTCCGCAAATCGGGCTTTCTGTTGCCAGTGATCACCATCTCCGGAGAGCGCGGTCTCAGTTACCAACAACCATACTATCAAGTGATATCTCCATCGCAAGATATAACACTGACGCCGCAGATCAACACCAAAGTAAATCCATTTCTCAATCTCGAATACCGGAAGAGGTTCTATTCTGGAGTTCTTGACATCCGCGCTGGATATACATACGATCAGGATTTTTTGTCCAACGGACAGAAATTTGGGCCGCTCACCTCGCGCAGCTACATTCTCGGCAGTGGTGTCTTCGATGTCGATGAAAATTGGCTGTGGGGATTCACCGCCGAGCGGGCGTCGGACAAACTTATCTTCGACAAATACTCAATTCCCAACGTCTTCACCAACGCCGGCCTGACCGACCGCGGTCTCTACGCCGCCGACGACCGGCGGCTGATCTCGCAGCTCTACGCGGTCCGCCAGGACCAGCTCTCCTATCTCTCGGTGGCCGCCATCAGCGTGCAGGGGCTGCGCGCCCCGACCGCGACCACGCCGGGCGACGATCAGAGCACCTTTCCCACCGTCGCGCCGCTGATCGAAGGGCGGTATGAGCCGGCCCGCGACATCCTGGGCGGGCGCCTGCGCATCGACGGCAGCGCGGTGGCGCTCACCCGCGCCCAGGCGCCCCTCGACACCGGCCTTCCCGGCGTCTCGCCCATCCCGGGCCTCGACAGCCGGCGCGCCACCCTGGGCGCCGATTGGGAGCGCACCCTCACCTTCGCCAGCGGCCTGCGCCTCCAGCCGTTCGCCCAGGCTCGCGTCGATGTCTACAATGTCTCCGATCTCGCCCCGGGCCCCGCCAACGCGACGATCACCCGCGGCTTTGGCGTCATCGGGGCCAATGTGAGCTATCCGTTGATCAAGCAGTCGGGCGGTTCGACCTGGGTGCTCGAGCCCCTGGCTCAGATCGCCGTCGCGCCGAACACCCACCTCGATCCACGAATCCCCAACGAGGACAGCCAGGTCTGGGAATTCGACGAGACCAATCTCTTCGAAGCCAACCGCTCGCCCGGCTACGATCTCTATGAGGGCGGGCAGAGCGCCACCGTCGGCGGGCGGGCGACGCTCTTCCTGCCGGACGGCCGCGGCGGCAGTCTGCTGGTCGGTCGCCGGTTCGGGGCCGAGGACGACCCCGCCGTCCCTGAACGCACCGGCCTGCAGACCGCCCTTTCCGATTACATCGTCGGCTTCGAAGCCACCCCGATTCGCGGCATCAACCTGTTCTCGAGACTCCGACTGGATTCGAGCACCCTGGCCGTAAACCGGCTGGAATCGGGTGTGGATTTCGCCACCGAACGCGCCACGGGTTATATCAGCTACCTCCAGGAAGCCCAGTCACCGACGGGCGCGCCGGTCCGGGCGCTCGATATTCACGGCGAAGCCTACGCCACCAAACACTGGGGGGTGAGCGCCTACGCCATCGTCGATCAGGGTTCGTGGCGACGACGCGACCTCGGTGTCGTCTATCGCGACGACTGCGTGCGCCTGGAAGTCCTTTATCGCCACGATGAGACCACCAACGGAACCCTGGGACCCTCGACGTCCGTGGTGCTGCGCCTAACCCTCGCCACATTGGGCAATTCAGGCTACAGCCGCTAAACGATCGATCGCCCGCGGTTGAAGGGGCGAGGCGGCGATGGATGAGGATCAGAAAAACCACGATGCGTTGGCTCGGTGATATCGCGACCGCCGGATGGGCGGGCGGCGCGGCCCTTGGCGTGATTGCTCTGGCCTGGGGAACCGGCGCCTTGGCTCAAGGCGCGGTGATCGCGTCACCGGCCGGGTCGTCGACTCCGGCCGAGACTCCGGACAAGCCCGCCCCAGCACCCTCGGGCCTTTCCGAAGCCGTGGTGGTGACCGTGAACGACGAAATCATCTCGACCTACGACATCGTCCAGAGAATGCGCCTGCTGATCGTCACGTCGGGGATCCAGCCCACCGAGCAGAACCTGCCCGATATTCAACGCGAGGCGGTGCGCTCCTTGGTCGATGAACACTTGGAAATGCAGGAGTTGGCGCGCGAGGCGAAAACTCAGAAGTTCGACCTGATCGCCACCGACGCCGAGGTCAACGATGAACTCGCCGACATTGCCCGCGGCAACAACACCAGCGCCGACCAGCTCCTGGCCCAGCTCGCCGCCCAGGGCGTAGGGGCCACGACCTTTCGCGACCAACTCAAGGCCGAGATAAGCTGGCGCGGCTGGATTCGCGGTCGCTATGGGCAGCGCCTGACCATCGGCGAGGATCAGATCAAGGCCTATCAAAAGCGCCTCGAGGCCGAGGGCGGCAAGCCGCAGTACCAGATCAGCGAAGTGTTCATCGACGCCGGGCGCGCCGGCGGCGAGACGGCGGCCGAGCAGGGGGCCGCGCAACTGATTGCACAGCTTCAGAAAGGCGCTCCGTTCGCCGCCGTGGCCCGGCAGTTTTCCAACACCCCTTCGGCCGCCAAGGGCGGAGACGTGGGCTGGGTCTCGACCGGTGAAATGCCCCCCGAAGTGGACCGCGCTCTGGCCGCCTTGCGCCCAGGCCAGCTTTCCGCGCCCATCCCGGTCAAGGACGGCGTCTACATCATTTATCTCAAGGATCGCCGGGCGGGCGGCGCCACCACCCTCATCAACCTCAAGCAGGCGGCCATCGCGCTGCCCAAGGGGGCCAGCGCCGAACAGGTCGCGACCGCCAACGCCAAGCTCGTCGCCCTGCGCCCCAAGCTGAACGGTTGCGACAATATGGCGGCGGAAGCCGCCAAGACACCCGGCGTGGTCTCCGGCGATCTGGGCGAGGCCGAAAGCAAGGATCTCGCGCCCGCCTTCCGCGAAGCGGCCGAAAGCCTGCAGGTGGGTCAGGTCTCGGCGCCCATCCGCACCGACGCCGGCCTCCACCTCATCGCCGTATGCGACAAGCGCCAGGGCGGCGCCGACCAGTTGAAACATGACGATATCGCCAATCGCCTGTACGGCCAGGAGCTGGCCATGATCGCCAAGCGGCAACTGCGCGATCTGAGAAATTCGGCGACCATCGAGACCCGGTGACGCCGGCCCCCCTCGCGGTCAGCCTGGGTGATCCGGCCGGCATCGGCCCGGAGATTGTCGTCAAGGCGTGGCGCGCCCTGCGGCGCACCGGTCCCGCCTTCATGGTCGTCGGTGACGCTCGATCCCTGGCGGTCGCCGCCGGCGAGGCGGCGGCCATCCACGCGGTTCAAGGCGCCGCCGAGGCGGCGGCGGTGTTCGAAAGGGCTCTGCCCGTCCTCGACATCCCGCTCCCGGGCGAGGTCGCCCCCGGCCGACCGGACGCC
>JBBRQW010000124.1:0-6963 GCA_038225765.1 Caulobacterales bacterium
AGACGCCGAACGCGCCATCGTGGGCGCCCGAGCCGTTGACCGGGATCCCGCCGGAATTGACCCAGGCCGCGCCGAAGCCGCCGGTTTCAAAGTCCTCGATCACCGCGGCGCTCGCAGCGGTCGCCGCAAAGCTCGCGGTCATCGCCATCCCCGCACCGGCTAGCATCATCGCAATACGCATAGAATTCCCCACAAAATGGCCTCCGCTCACGCAAGGCGCGGGAACTGGCTTGGCTTTAGGGGAAGGGTGCGGGGTCGGCGAAGGGTTTCGCCTTAGAGGCGTAACCTGTGGCGCGGGCCGGAATCGAAGGCGCCCGCCGGCGGGCGCCTTCGATCGCGAGGGCCGCTACTCCGCGGCGATCAGGATCTGCTTGGCGCGGTCCTTGAAGTTGATCTCCTGCAGGTAAGCGATGCCCTGCTCGGCGATGTCGTCGCCGACCATCTTGTCGCCCTCGTTCTTCAGCTCGTCGATGTCGACGTACATCGAATAGAAGCCCTTGGTACGGTCGGTGATGATGCCGGCGTTGAGCAGGGTCTTCACCAGGACGCGGAAGATGTTGGTGGCTTCCTTCATGTCCTCGCGGCGCGTCTCGTCGTTGATCAGCTTGCCCATCTCCTCGATCACCCGGTTTGGGTCGAGACCGAATTCCTCATAGAGGCCGACGTTCTGGGTCGGGGCGACCAGGTTGAACAGCAGCGTCTGGAAGCAGTGCGCCGCCCAGTCCTCGATGATGTTGTGCTCGTCGGGGCTCAGATGGGGCACGGTGCGGTCGGCCCAGATCTTGCCGAACTTGTGGTGGAAGGCCTCGTCGGTCATCACCAGCTGCATCAGCTTGCGGCCGAGGGGGTCGTTGAGCTTCTGGTAGAAGGTGGCGAAGGCGCCCATGGCCAGGCCCTCGACCAACATCTGCATGCCGACGATCTTCTTGTAGACTTCCGGCGAGGCGATGATCTCCACCAGCAGGTTCTGCAGGACCGGGCTGCACGCCGCCGGCCGGCCCCAGCGGGCCTTGATGTATTTGGCGAAGGCGGTGACGTGGCGGGCCTCTTCGCGGGTCTGGTTGGCGGCGTATTCCTGCGCCCCCTGGTCATAGAGGACGTGGCACAGCGAGGCCGACAGGTTCAAGGCCCCCTGCTCGCCGTGCAGGATCGAGGAGAAGGAGCGCAGGGCCTGGGCGTTGATGAAGGCGACGCGGCGCTTGGGGTCGGAGAGGGCCTCGGAGACGTATTGGGTGTGCAGGGCGCCGATCAGCTCCTCGGGCAACAGCGCCTCGTTCTCCATGTCGAACGGCTCGTCGAAGTCGATGTACTTCTTGTCGAGGGGGTCCCAGAAGTGGTCGTGGGTGGCGGCGATGATCTTGTCGAAGGCGGTCGAGCGATTGCCGTAGCGGTCCAGGGTGAGCATGGACTCGAAATCGTCCGGCGAAACGGCCTCGTACATGACGTCCTTGGTGATGTTCCCATCGGCCACGGCGGTATCTCCCTTTGTTCAACGCCCGCGCCCAATCTGGCGGCGCGGCCGGCGCGAGTCAAGGAAAATGACGGGGGCGTCACTAATTTTTCCCGTAGCGCGGGCTTCCAGCCCGCATTCCGGGCGGCGGTCTCCCGAATCGCGCTGAAAAGGGCGGGCTGGAAGCCCGCGCTACGATGGCCAGGCTCACATGCTCTTCCAGTCGTTGACTGGCGGCGCCGCGTGGCCCCACGCCCGCGCCCAGGCGTCGTCGGGGCGGGTTAAGGGCGGCGGGGCGCGGGCGGTCAACGGCCGCGACAGGCAGGCGTAGCGGGCCTCGTCGGCGACGTGATCCTCGGCGGCGGTGTCCAGGTCTTCGGTGCGATCCGGGTCATGCGGCAGGGAAGGGACGGTGCGGATGAAGTCGCGGCAGGTGTCGAACACATAGAGCATGGGCCGCCCGCCGTCGCCGGCGATCCGCGCCCTGAGTTGATCCCAGCCGCTCATCGCCCCGGCCTTGCCGACGCGGGTGTTGTCGGCCGGGCGGAAGAAACAGCCGGCGCGGCGCATCCGCTCGCCCAGGGACGGGCCGCCGTCCTGGCGGAAGATCGACGGGTCGGCGACGCCGTAGGCTATTCTGTCGCCGGCCTCGCGGCTGAGGATGCCGGCGGCGACGGCCTCGGCTTCCAGGCGCAGGCCGGCGTGATCGGCCCCGCTCGCCCCGTACCATTCGCGGTAGCGGACCAGCGCCCCGCGCGGGATCACGGCGCCGGCGGGGGTGGCGAAATCGTCGCTCGCGACCGCCCACCAGCCGACGGAGAACGGCGCGGCGTAGCCCCAGTCGAAGGATCGGAAGCGGGTCCAGAAGGCGGGGACGGCGAACGGGGCGACCACGTTGCGCGGGCTCCACTTGTCGAAGAAGGCCCCCTCGACGGCGCTCCAGTCGCCCTCCAGCCAGGCGCGGACCAGGGCCGCCGAGCCCGATTGCCGCAGCCTCGCCACATAGGTCGGATCGTTGGCCAGCAGGGCTGGATTGTCGGTCAGGCGGGCCGGGATGAACAGCCGGTCGAGATCGACCCTCGAGCCGTCGAACGGGCTGACGAAGGCCTCGGTCGTCACCGCGAAGGGCCCGGCGTCGATATAGCGCGCCTTGACCCAGCCGTGGCCGGGGCCGCCGGGGTTGCAGGTGGCGCGGAAGCCCACCGCCGCCCCGGCGGCGCTGCGCAGGGTGGCCTTCAGCTTGTCCACCGGCCGGGGGCTGGCGAACTGGGTCAGCTCCTCCACATAGACCCGCGAATAGTCGTGGCCCTGATAGCGGTCGGCGTCGGCGTCGCGGTCGAGATGGCGGAAATAGAGGCGCGCCCCGTCCGGCCAGACGAAGACCGACCGCGCCTCGCCCCACACCGCGCCGGCCGGGCCGAAGATCGCCCGCGCCCGCGCCAGGGTCGGCTCCAGGGCGACGCGGGTGCGCCGCAGCAGCAGGCCCTTGGCGTGGCGGCCGAACTCGGCGGCGTGGAGGGCGAAATCGCCCAGGGCGGCGTCGGTCTTGCCGCCGCCCCGGGCCCCGCCATAGACCACTTCGAACACATCGCTGGCCACGAAGGCCGCCTGCGGCCCGGGCTGCGGCGCCCATCTAAGCTTATTCCGGTTCATTCGCGGTTTCGCGGCGCGGCGCGAAGGCGGCCAGCCATTCGGCCTTGGTCAGTTTCGGCACCGGCGCCGGCGTCACCCACCCGCCGCCGCCGGCATCCGCCGACGCCTCGGGCGAGGCCAGGCGCTCGCGCAGCCGCGCCGCCTCGGCCAGCAGGCCCTTGGCCGCGCTCATCCCCGCCGCCGTCTCCAGCTTGCCGGCCGCCTTGGCCAGGCGCATCAGCTCGGCGAAGATCCACGCCAGATCATCCTGGCCGGCCCATCGCGCCGCCTCCTTGATCTCCTCCACCCGCGCCTTCACCGCGGCGGAGGCCGACCGGCCCCGCGTCCGCGAGGTGCTGCTCCGGTAGCCCGCCGCCTCGCTCGCCGCCTTGAGCGACAGCCCCCGCGCCAAGCCCTGGGCCAGAGCCTCCCGCCGCGCGCTGTTGAAAGCAGCCAAAACCCGATCCCCTTCGTCGTCACAAAGATTGCATATTGCAATATGCGGCGGCGGATGTCAAGGCCAGCGACGCTGGCATCGACTCAGATCGCCCTCTTCCCCCACCCCCCGGCCATCGTCCCGGAGAGACGCGCGGAACTCCCCCATCCCGGAGGGCGACCGGTGTCCAACCGGCCGCTCGCCACACCGTTCAGGCCGGGCGGTCCACCCGCACGCCCAGGGCTTCGCCGGCGGCGGCCAAGCGCGCGTCCAGGGTCACCAGGGTATGGCCCGCGCGCCGGCAGACGGCGGCGTGCAGGGCGTCCGGCGCCCGCAACCCCAGGTCGAAGCGGCGCACGAAGATGTCGGCCAGGCGAAAGTCCGAAGGCTGGAAATCGATCCCGGCCGTCGCCGTGGCGCGCCAGGCGTCGAATTCGCGCAGGAGGGCCGCGGCCGCCTCGCCGGTCAGGAAATCCATCCTGACCAGCCGCGATAGCGCCGAGGCCACCTCGGCGCCGGTGGCATCGCTGACGACCAGGGGCTCGGCCGCGGTCAGCAGCAGGGCGTCGACGCCCTCGCTCGCGGCCTCCTCGACGAGGGTGGGCACGATGGCGCTGGCGTCCAGATAGAGGCTCACCCGCCGGTTTCGTCGTGGATCAGGTTCAGCAGTTCGACCGAGGTCGGCGCGCCCGGCGGCGCCTTGACGCGCGCCGACCGCAACCGCTCATAGGCGGCGACGGCGGTTTCGGGGCGCGGGACGATCGCCGGCCGAAGCTCCACCGTCGGCTTGCCGTGGCGGGTGATGATCACCTCCTCGCCGGCCATGGCCTGGTCGATCAGGCGCGGCAGGCCGGCCTTGGCGGCGGCGACGCTATAGCGGCTCATGGCGACCTCCGATGATATATGACCACGGCTATAGTCATTTTTCGCCGTCCTCGCAACTCCGGCCGAGCGGCATCCTTGGCGTCAAGGACCCATCCCGAACAATTGGCTTTCCGATTGACCGCGCGCCCGGCTAGGTTGCGCCCATGAGCCGTCGCCTTGCCTTGATCACGGGAGCCTCGTCGGGCATCGGGGCGGCCTTCGCGCGCCTCTACGCCGGTCACGGCTACGACGTGGCGCTGACCGCGCGGCGGGCCGACCGCCTGACGCGGCTGGCCGACGAGGTGCGCCTGCGCCACGGCGTCGAAATCCTGATCGCGCCGGCCGATTTGGCCGAGCTTGGCGCCGCCGACGCCATCCTCGGCCACATCGCCGCCCACGGCCGCGTGGTGGACGCCCTGGTCAACAACGCCGGCTACGGGACGCCCGGCGCCTACGCCGCCGGCGCCTGGGAGGACCGCCGGGCCTTCCTCCAGGTGCTGCTGATGGCGGTGTGCGAACTCACCCACAAGGTCCTGCCCGGCATGGTCGAGCGGCGGTTCGGCCGTGTGGTCAACGTCGCCTCCCTGGCCGGCCTCGTCCCCGGCAACGCGGAAACCGCCCTCTACGGGGCGGCCAAGGCGTTTCTGGTCAGTTTTTCGCAGGCCCTGCACGCCGAGACGCGAGCGGCCGGCGTCCACGTCTCGGCCCTCTGCCCCGGCTTCACCTACAGCGAGTTCCACGATGTCAACGGGACTCGCGACAGCATCGGGGCGATGGCCCCACCGTGGATGTGGCTGGGAGCCGACGAGGTGGCGGCGGCCGGCTACGAGGCGGCGGAGGCCAATCGGCCGATCTGCGTTCCGGGCGCGCCCAACAAGGCCATCGCGGCGATCGCCAAGCTTCTACCGGACGAGTGGGGCATGGCCCTGATGGCGGGCCGCGCCTCCCCCCGCCGCCGGCTGTGAGGGCCGCGCCGGCGGCGGCGCTCGCTTCGCCTGATAGGGCGAGGCGGTGTCGTGGCGGATCAGGTCGATGGTCGAGCCGGCGAGGCCCGCCAGCATGAACTGCACCGCCATGGCGCACAGGATCAGGCCCAGCACCCTGACGACGATGATCATCCCGATCTTGCCCATGGCGCGGGAGATGAGGCTGGTCATCCAGAAGGCGGCGACGATCAGGAGGCACTCGGCGGCGATCACCGCCACCCCCACCGCCATCGCGCCGACCCCCAGGGTGTGCGCCTCCTCGGCGTAGATCACCGCCGAGGAGATGGCCCCGGGGCCGATCAGGAGCGGCATGCCGAACGGCACCACCAGCCCCTCGAAGCGCCGGGCCGCATAGGCGCGGGGCGACAGCTTGTCGACCGCCTCGCCGGCGTCGGCGAACATGTGGCCGGTGGCCCCGCGCGCCATGTCCAGGCCCATGAGCAGCAGCAGAATGCCGCCGGCGATGCGAAAGGCCGACATCGAGATGCCGAAGAAGCGCAGCAGGCTCAGGCCCGTCAGATAGAAGAAGGTCAGAAAGACAAAGGCGAACAGGGCGATATAGACCGCCGTCAGCCGTCGGGCCGGCGGGCTCGCCCCCTCGGTGGCGGCGGCGAACAGAGGGACATTGCCCACCGGATCGATCAGCGCGAACAGGGCGACGAAGAAGTTGACGGCGAATTCGGCCTGGTCCATCTTTTCGCCTTAGCCCAATTCACGGCGTTTCGCGACCGGCGTGGCTCTTTCGCCGCGCCGGGCGCCGGCGCGAGGAAAGTCCATGCCCGCCGACCCGCGCCTGATCGTCGCCCTCGACCTGCCCACGCGGGCCGCGGCCGAAGCCATGGTGGAAACCCTGGGCGACGCGGTCTCATTCTACAAAATCGGCCTTCAGCTCCTGGCCGGCGGCGGCATGGACATGGCGCGGAGCCTCAAGGCGAGCGGCCGGCGGGTGTTCCTGGACTGGAAGCTGCACGACATCGGGGCCACGGTGGAGCGGGCGGCGGCGGCGATCGCCGCCACGGGCGCCTGCGATTTTCTCACCGTCCACGCCGAGCCTCAGGTGCTGGCGGCGGCGGTCAGGGGGCGGGCCGGCGAGCGGTCGGTGAAGATCCTCGGGGTCACCGTTCTGACCAGCCTCTCCGGCCAGGATTTGAACGAAATCGGCTACGGCCTCACCCTCGCCGCCCTGGTGGAGCGGCGCATCGGCCAGGCCATCGACGCCGGGGCCGACGGGGTGATCGCCAGCCCCCACGAGGCGGCCCTCGCCCGCCGCCTGGGCGGCGCCGATTTCCTGGTGGTGACGCCCGGCGTGCGGCCGGCGGGCGCCGCCCTCGACGACCAGGCGCGCGCCGCCGCCCCGGCCGAGGCCCTGGCCGCCGGGGCCAGCCACCTCGTCTGCGGCCGCCCGATCACCGCCGCCCCCGACCCCCGCGCCGCCGCCCTGACCATCGCGGCGGCGATGGCGGGGTGAGTCACTTGTATCTGGCGGTTTGCGCTGAAGCGTGATGGCTTGGCGATTCACACATCTCGCCGCCGGCCGGATGCCCCTTCATCGCGCTCCCCTCCCCCTTGCGGGGAGGGGTTGGGGGTGGGGGTGC
>JBBRQW010000125.1:0-6849 GCA_038225765.1 Caulobacterales bacterium
CGACCGCAATCCCCGCCTCCTGCTCCCGCAGGATCGCGATGATCTGCTCCTCGCTGAACCTCGACTTCCTCATCCGTCCGTCCCTTCCTTCGCTGGGCCGGACTCTAATTATTTCTGGAGGAGTTTCAGGGGGTCACGTCACCGCCTTTGACGCGTCGCCGAGGAGCAGACATCGGCCGGCCCTCCCTCCGCTTCATGGGACGGTGGACGCGAGCGGTTTGCGATCGGAAGCGAGGGGCGCTCTGAGCAAGAGCGGAGTGTGATGCAAGAGCCGGTCGCTTCGCGACTCGTCCCTCTCCATGAAGGGGATGGAGGAGGTTTCCCTTGGCGCGCCCCCTGCCACCGCTTAAGAACCGCCTCCCATGATCCTCATCATCGATAACTACGACAGCTTCACCTACAACCTCGTCCACTATCTGAGCGAGCTGGGGGCCGAGACGGTGGTGCGGCGCAACGATGCGCTCGGCGTCGGCGAGGCGCTGGCGCTGCGACCCGAGGCGGTGCTGTTGTCGCCGGGGCCGCGGGGGCCCGACGACGCCGGGATCTGCCTGGCGCTGATCGCCGCCGCGCCCGACGATCTGCCGATCCTGGGGGTGTGCCTGGGCCACCAGGCCATCGGTCAGGCGTTCGGCGGCGTGATCGCGCCGGCCAGAACCCTGATGCACGGCAAGACCAGCGCCATCCGCCACGGCGGCGCGGGGGTGTTCCAGGGGCTTCCCGATCCCTTCACGGCCACCCGCTATCACAGCCTCGCCGTCGCCCGCGAAACCCTCCCCGAGGCGCTCGAAATCACCGCCTGGACCGATGACGGCGAAATCATGGGCCTGGCGCACCGCGCCCGCCCGCTGCACGGGGTCCAGTTCCACCCCGAGTCCATCGCCACCGAGCACGGCCACGCCCTGCTGGCCAATTTCCTCGATCTGGCGGGCGTCCGGCGCCTGGCCGCGGCTTAAGGGGCGCGGCGCCGTTGTCGGATGAATTCAAACCCCTGCTGGCCAGGCTCGCCGACGGGGCGACCCTGGTCGGCGAGGACGCCGACGCCTTCTTCTCGGCCTGCCTGCGCGGCGAACCGAGCCCGGCCCAGATCGCCGCCGCCGTCACCGCCATGCGCCTCAGGGGCGAGACAGTGGGCGAGATCACCGCCTGCGCCCGCGCCCTGCGCCGCCAGGCGATGGTTCTGGATCACCCCTACGACGTGGTCGATGTGTGCGGCACCGGCGGCGACGGCGCCCACACCCTCAACATCTCCACCGCCGTGGCCTTCGTGGCGGCCGGCGGCGGCCTGAAGGTCGCCAAGCACGGCGCGCGGGCGGTGTCGTCCAAGTCCGGCTCCTCCGACGTGCTGGCGGCGCTGGGGGTCAATATCGGCACCAGCCTGGAGCAGGAGCGGCGGGCCCTGGATGAGGCGGGGGTGTGTTTCCTGTTCGCCCCGGCCCATCACCGGGCCATGCGTCACGTCATGCCGATCCGCGAGGATCTGGGCTTTCGCACCGTCTTCAACATCCTGGGGCCGCTCGCCAACCCGGCCGGGGCCAGGCGACAGGTGCTGGGCGTCTACGACGGCCGCTGGGTCGAGCCGCTGGCGCGGGTGCTGGGCGCGCTGGGGGCGACGCGGGCCTGGGTGGTGCATGGCGACGGCCTGGACGAGCTGACCACCGCCGGCGCGACGCAGGTGGCCGAATGGCGCGACGGCGGGGTGCGGCTGTTCAACATCACCCCCGAGGCGGTGGGCCTGCCGCGCGCCGCCCTGGCCGACCTGCGCGGCGGCGAGCCGGCCGACAACGCCCAGGCCCTGCGCGAGGTGCTGGGCGGGGCGAGCGGGGCCTACCGCGACGTCGTTCTCCTCAACGCCGCCGCCGCCTTTCTGGTCGCCGACCGGGCCGAAACCCTGCGCGAGGGGGTGGATCTGGCCGCCGCCGCCATCGACGGCGGGGCCGCCGCGCGCGCCCTCGACTCGCTGATCGCCATCACCAACGCCTGAAATGACGCGCGACATCCTCGCCGCGATCGGCGCCTACAAGCGCGGCGAGGTCGCCGCCCGCCGCGCCGCCGCCCCCCTCGCCGCCGTGGAAGAGCGCGCCCGCCGGGCGGGCCCGCCGCGCGGCTTTCGCGCCGCCCTGGAGCGAGCCTGGGCGCCGGGGCGCGTGGCCCTCATCGCCGAGATCAAGAAGGCCTCGCCCTCCCGCGGCCTGATCCGCGCCGACTTCGACCCGGCCGCCTTGGCCCGGGCCTACCAAGCCGGCGGGGCGGCCTGCCTGTCGGTGTTGACCGACGGGCCGAGCTTCCAGGGGGCCGACGCCGATCTGATCGCGGCCCGCGCCGCCAGCCCCCTGCCCTGCCTGCGCAAGGAGTTCCTGATCGATCCCTGGCAGGTGGCCGAATCGCGCGCCCTGGGGGCCGACGCCGTGCTGGTGATTCTCGCCCTGGTGGGCGATTCGCTGGCCGCCGACCTCCTCGCCGAGGCCCGGCGCCTGGGCATGGACGCCCTGGTCGAGACCCATGACGAGGGCGAGATCGGCCGCGCCGCCGCCCTCGGCGCCGACCTCATCGGGGTCAACAACCGCGACCTGCGGACTTTCATCACCGACCTAGCGGTGACCGAACGATTGTCTGAGAAAATCCCCACAAGCGCCTTGTTGGTAACGGAAAGTGGGATTTTCACCGCCGCCGACGCGGCCCGCCTGGAGCGGGCCGGGGCGCGGGCCATGCTGGTCGGTGAAGCCCTGATGCGGCGGCCCGACGTGGAGGCCGCGACCCGCGCCCTGCTGACGTCCATCGACGCCCCCGCGCCCTCGCCTTGACATTTGAGCGGAACACTCAGAGAACATCGTCAATCGTTTTTGATTTGTTCCGGCTGGCGCCGGACTTTCTCGCGAGGCGGCGATGCTTACACGCAAACAACATGAACTCCTGATGTTCATCCATGAACGGATCAAGGAGACCGGCATCTCGCCCTCCTTCGACGAGATGAAGGAGGCTCTGGATCTGGCGTCGAAGTCCGGCATCCACCGCCTGATCACCGCCCTGGAGGAGCGCGGCTTTCTGCGCCGCCTGGCCCATCGGGCGCGGGCGCTGGAGGTGATGAAGCTGCCGCAGCAGGCGACCACCTCGGCGCCGGCGGCCGGCCGGGGCGCCTTCGTTCCCACCGTGGTGGGCCCCGGCCGCGCCGGAGCGCCGGTCGCCGCCAACGATGTGCGCGAGCTGCCGGTGCTCGGCAAGATCGCCGCCGGCACCCCCATCGAGGCCATCCAGCATGAGCGCGACCGCATGCAGGTGCCCGAATCGATCCTGGGGGCCGGCGAGCATTTCGTGCTCGAGGTCCAGGGCGATTCGATGATCCAGGCCGGCATTCTCGATGGCGACTTCGTGGTCATCCGCAAGGCCAACACCGCCACCTCGGGAGAGATCGTCGTCGCCCTGGTGATGAACGAGGAGGCGACCTTGAAGCGCCTGCGCCGCAAGGGCGCCTCCATCGCCCTGGAAGCCGCCAATCCGGCCTACGAAACCCGCATCTTCGGCCCCGACCAGGTGGAGGTGCAAGGCAAGCTGGTGGGGCTGATCCGGCGGTATCATTAGCCTGAGGCGCGCGCCGCTCAATCGCCGCCGCCGGTGGTCCACGGCCGCTCGCCGCGCAGGGGTTGCGACCAGGCGATGCGCCAGCCCGCCGGCGCGGTGAACACCTCCGCCGCGCCGCCCCTGGCGAAATCGGCGCGGGTCAGGACGATGGCGCCTTGGCACGCCGCCGGAGCGGCGCCCTCGGCGCGATAGATCACGATGTCCGTCCCGGCGCAGAGCCGATCGGCCCGCTCGGCGTCGGGCGGGCGTTTGAACCACCAGGCGGCGATGGCCGGCCGCGCCCCGCCGATCGGCGCGCATCCCTTCCGGTCGCAGTCGAAATAGCGTTGCTGGAGCGCCTCGGCGGCGGCCGGATCGGCGGTCAGGGTGAAGCCGCGCCGCTGGGCCCAGAGCTGGGTGGCGTAGCGCCGAGCGCCTGGTTTGAGGGGCACTTCCTGGCCGGTGGCCACGATCGCCGCGTCGTCGCCATCGGCCGCCATCCAGGCCACCGGGGCCGGCGGCCGGGGCCACAGGGCCACCGCCGCCGCCATGGGGACGCCGATCCAGCGCAGATTGCCCTTCCACAGGCAGGCGAAGACGATTCCCAGGTAGGAGACGGCCAGGGCGATCTGCGGCGCGCTGGAGAGCGTCATCGATGCGCCGGGCGCGACCGCGAACACATGGCCCAGGAAAATCACCCCCCTGGCCGCCCAGCCGGCCAGCCAGTAGATCGGCGCGGCCAGGGCGTGGCCCAGGCCCACCGCCTCGGCCAGCAGGCACAGCGCCAGGGCCGGCATCAACATGGCGGTGGCCAGGAAATCGGCGGTGAGATTGGCGAACACCCCGTAGTTGGCCACCCGGTTGAAATGCTGGATAGCGAACGGCCCGGTGGCCGCGCCGGCGACGAAACTCACCATCGCCATGGCGATCGTCCAGTCGCGCGCCTTCTGGAGAAACCTCAACGGCCAGGTCAGTGACACCGGGGCCGGCGACCGGCGCCCGATCTCGGCCAGGGCGACCAGGGAGGCGGTGGCGCAGAAGGACATCTCGAAGCCCGGGGCCACCACCACGTCGGGCTCGGCGATCAGGATGATCAGCGCGGCGAGGCTCAGAGAGTGCAGGCTGACCGCCCGCCGATCGACCAGGATGGCGAAGAAGGCGACGCTGGCGGTGATCGCGGCCCGCCGCGCCGGCGGATGGGCGCCCGACAAAACGAGATAGGCGCCGACCACCAGCAGAGCGGCGGCGGCGGCGATCTTCTTGCCCGGAACGCGCAGGGCCAGCCACGGCCACGCCGCGATGGCGAAGCGGAAGGCGAAAAAGGCGAACCCGCTCAGGGCGGCGGTGTGCAGGCCGGCGATGGCCAGCATGTGGGCCAGCCCCGAGGCGCGCAGATCGTCGCGGTGGTCGGCGGCCAGCCAGTCCTGATGGCTGGTGGTGACCGCGACCGCCAGGCCGGCGGCGCCGCCGTCGTCCGGCCCCATGGCCGCGGCGATGTCGGCCGCCAGATGGCGGGCCACCGACCAGCGCAGGGCGTTGACGGCCATCTCCAGGCGCAGCCGCCACGGCGGCGGCGGCAGGGCGACCGGGACCGGGTCGCGCATGGCCAGGCCGACCCCGCCGATGCCCTCGAACCAGGCGTCCCGGGCAAAATCGTAGGCACCCGGCGAAGCGGGGCCGGGCGGCGGGTCGAGCAGGGTGGCGACGCGGATCGCCGTGCCGGGGGCCGGAGCGCTGTCGGGACCGCCGGGCGGCAGCACCACGCGGACGCGGGCGGGCGTATCGGCGGGCGCCAGGCGGGCGATATCGACCGGCGCGATCAGCAGGCGCTCGCCGCGTTCGCTGGGGTTGGCGATATCGACCACCCACCCTTCGACGCTGACCACGCCCAGGTGGGGCGGCGCGATCGGGGCCGCCACCGCGAGCGTGTGCAGCTTGGCGACCAGGAAGCCGCCGGCCGCCACCGCCGCCAGGCCGGTCAGGGCGATGGCGACCCGACTGGCGGTCAGAAACCGGCTGGCGAGGGCGGCGGCCAGGAACACCGCCGCCGGAGCGGCGACGATCCACAACGCCGGTTCGGCTTTGAGGCCCAGATAGGCGGCGGCGCCCAGGCCAAAGGCCACCGGCGCCCACAAGAGCACGCGGTCCATCTGATCCAAGCCTTGGCGCGCCACGCCGGCGATGAGGTCGGCGAGGCTAGGAAGGGCGCGGGCGCCCGTGATAAGAGCCGCCGCCCGTCCCCAGGGCGCCCGCCTCCCGCCGCGCGGCGCGGGGCCGGCCCCATCTTCTGGAACCGCGATGCCCCCCGCCGAAACCTCCGCCAACCGAATGGTCGTCACCCGCATCGCCCCCTCGCCGACCGGTTCGATGCATATAGGCACCGCGCGGACCGCCTTGTTCAACTGGCTTTATGCGCGCCATCGCGGCGGGACCTTCCTGCTGCGCATCGAGGACACCGACCGCCAGCGCTCCACCGAGGGCGCCGTCCAGGTCATTCTCGACGGCCTGGCGTGGCTCGGCCTGACGCCGGACGCGCCGCCGGTGTTCCAGTTCGCCAGAGCCGACCGTCATCGGCAAGCGGTTCAGACCCTGCTCGAACAAGGGCGGGCTTATCGCTGCTACATGACCGTGGAAGAACTGGCGGGCGAGCGCGAACGCGCCCGCGCCGATGGCCGGGCCATCCGCTCGCCGTGGCGGGACCGGGCGGCCGGCGCCGGCGAAAACCGGCCGTTCGTGGTCCGCTTCAAGGGACCCTTGGACGGCGAGACGGTGATCGACGATCTGATCAAGGGGCCGGTGACCTTCGCCAACAAGGAACTCGACGATCTGGTGCTACTGCGCTCGGACGGCGCGCCGACCTATAATCTGGCGGTGGTGGTGGACGATCACGACATGGGGATCACCCATGTCATTCGCGGCGACGATCATCTGAACAACGCCGCCCGCCAGAGCCTGATCTACCGCGCCCTCGATTTCGAGCTGCCGGCCTTCGCCCATTTGCCGCTGATCCACGGGCCGGACGGGGCCAAGCTGTCGAAGCGCCACGGCGCCCAGGCGGTCGGCGAATTCGCCGACATGGGTTATCTGCCCGAAGCCATGCGCAACTATCTGGCCCGCCTGGGCTGGGGCCACGGCGACGACGAACTGTTCACCGACGAGGAGGCCATCGCCTGGTTCGACGTGCGCGACGTGGTGCGCGCGCCGGCCCGCCTCGATTGGAACAAGCTGGCCCACGTCAACAACCACTATATCCGCGCCGCCGACGATGGCCGCCTCGCCGGCCTGGTGACGCCG
>JBBRQW010000126.1:0-6829 GCA_038225765.1 Caulobacterales bacterium
CCGCCAGGATGACCAGGGCGTTGCGGGCGGTGACGGGCGAGGGGACGGCGGGCATGGCGCTTTCAGCTGCGACTGAGCGCCGACTGATCGCCCGCCGCGCGCCGCCGGTCAATCGCCGTGCTGGATCGACCCGGTGGCGCGCCGCCCCGCGACCGTTCATAGTCGCGCCGCATGATCGCCCTGATGACCACCACCGACGCCGTGAAACTCTCCGCCGTCCAGGCCCTGCTCGGCGGCGAGGGGATCGAGGCCGAGGTGTTCGACGCCGCCGCCGGGGCCCTGTGGCGGGCCGTCATCCCGATGCGGGTGATGATTGCCGACGACGATCTGCCGCGCGCCCGCCGCGCCCTCGCCCAGGCCGGCTTCCGCGAGGCCGGCGACGGCGACTGGGATCTTTGAGGCCATGGATCTTTGGGCGGACTTCCAGACCAACCAGGGCCCGGCGATCCACAAGTGGGTTCACTATTTCCCGATCTACGAGCGTTATTTCCGGCCGTGGCGCAACCGCTCGGTGACCTTCCTGGAGATCGGCGTCGCCAAGGGCGGCTCGCTGGCCATGTGGAGCCGCGCCCTGGGCCCCCTGGCCCGGATCGTCGGCGTCGACATCGACCCCAAATGCCGCCGCCACCAGGCGCCGGGGGTGTTCGTGCGCATCGGCGATCAGTCCGACCCAGTCTTTCTGCAATCGGTGATCGACGAGTTCGGGGCCCCCGACATCGTCCTGGACGACGGCAGCCACCAGATGGCCCACATCCGCGCCTCGTTCGACTTCCTCTACCCGCGCCTGCCCAAGAACGGCGTCTACATGGTCGAGGACCTGCACACCGCCTATTGGGCGGAATACGGCGGCGGCCTGGACGAGCCGGCAAGCTTCATCGCCCACGCCAAGTCGCTGATCGATCGCCTCAACGCCGACCACACCCGCGGCGCCCTCGCCCCCGACGCCTTCACCCGCGACACCCTCTCCATCGCCTTCCACGACAGCGTGGTGGTGTTCGAAAAAGGCCAGGTGTGGCGCAAGGAAGCGCCGGCCATTGGCGGCCGGCGGCGGGGGCCGTTCTGAGGGGCCGCCCTCGCGCTCCGCTCAAATCGTCACCTGCGCCCCCAGTTCGACCACGCGCGAGGGGGGGATCTGGAAGAAGTCGGCGGTGCGGGTGCTGTTGCGGCTGAGGAAGATGAACAGCAGATCGCGCAGGCGCGACAGCCCGGCCTTGCGGCGCGAGACGATGGTGCGCCGGCCGAGGAAGAAGGAGGTCGCCATGATGTCGAACTTCACCCCCCGGGCGCGGGCCAGCTTCAGGCCCAGGGCCACGTTGGGCCGTTCCATGAAGCCGTAGGTCAGGACCAGCGATTTGACGCCCTTCGCAAGCTCGCGGACGGCGACACGCTCGGCTTCGCCGACGCGCGGGCGGCGCACGAAACGCACGGTGAGCAGGATCAGTTGTTCGTGCAGCACCTGATTGTGCTTGAGGTTGTGCAGCAGGGCGCCAGGCGCGGCCTCCGGGTCGCCGGTGAGAAACACGGCGGTTCCTTTCGCGCGCATCGGCGGCCGGTCGGCCAGCATGGCCAGCACCTCGGAAAGCTGGAGGCCGCCGCGCTGCTGCGCCCGGCGAAGCTCGGCCGTCCCCCTCACCCAGCTCCACATGATCGCGATCGTCACCGCGGCGATGAGCAGGGGGACATAGCCGCCATGCGCCACCTTCGACAGGTTGGCGATCACGAACACGCCTTCCACGATCAGGAGGGGGGAGAAGAGGGCGACCGACAGCCAGACCGGCTTCTTCAGCAGCCGGTGGATGGCGACCACGGCCAGGACGGACGTCGTTATCATCGCGCCGACCACCGAGATGCCGTAGGCCGAGGCCAGGGCGCTGGATGAGTGAAAGCCGACCACCAGGGCGGCCACCGCGATCATCAGGAGCCAGTTCACCTGGGGCGCGTAGATCTGGCCGGCGTGATCCTCGGAGGTGGCGAGCAGGCTCATGCGCGGCAGAAGGTCGAGCTGAATGGCTTGCTGGGCGATCGAAAAGGCGCCCGAGATCACCGCCTGGCTGGCGATGACCGTCGCCGCCGTGGCGATCGCCACCAGGGGAAGCTGAAACCAGGCCGGCGCCGCCAGGAAGAACGGGTTGGCGGCGGCGGCGGGATCGGTCAGGACCAGCGCCCCCTGTCCCAGGTAGTTGAGGATCAGGCAGGGAAAAACCAGCGACAGCCACATGGTCCGGATCGCCCGCCGCCCGAAATGGCCCATGTCGGCGTAGAGGGCTTCGGCCCCGGTCACGGTGAGGAACACCGAGCTTAGGAGCGCCGCGGCCAGCCACGGATGGCCCGCCAGGACCCGCGCTCCCCAGATGGGATTGAGCGCCGCCAGCACCCCCGGCGCCCGCGCGATCTGATGGAGGCCCAGAACGGCGATGGTGACGAACCAGACCCCGCAGACGGGGCCGAACCAGCGCCCGATGCCGCCGGTGCCATGCCGCTGAACCAGGAACAGGGCGGCGAGGACAGCCAGGGAGATCGGCACGACGAAGGCGTCCAGCCGGCCGCCCAGTCCCTTGACCACCGTCAGCCCCTCGACGGCGGAAAGCACCGAAACCGCCGGTGTCAGAACGGCGTCGCCCACGAACAGGCCCGCGCCGAGCATGCCGATGACGAGGATCCATCGGCCGCCGCGCGCGCCGGCTCGCTGAACCAGGGCCATCAGCGACAGGATTCCCCCCTCGCCCTTGTTGTCGAACCGCATGACGATGAGGACGTATTTGACCGTGACGATCGCCATCAGGGTCCACAGCATCAGGGAGATGACGCCGATGACATCGCTCGCCGCCACCGCGCCGGCGGGAGAGCGCAGGTGGGCGATCGATTCGCGGAAGGCGTAGAGAGGGCTGGTGCCGATATCGCCGTAGACGACGCCGACCGAGCCGAGCGCCAGCCCCAGGAAACGGCGGGTGTCGCGGCGCGCGCCGGCTTCGACGACGACCGACGGGCTCGACACGGTCATCAATGAAGTCGCCTTTCTGGTGAACGGGCGGTTTTCCCTCGCGGCCCCATAAAAATCCCATGAGGTTGTGGGGGTCCGTCGCCTCGGGCGCCTTGCGCGAAGGCCACGGGGCGGTGCTTGTGGAGGCCCTGCCCGCGCGCGGGAAAGGCTCGCCGTCATGTCCGTCAGCGCCGACACCGCTGTTAACGCGTCCCCGCCCGAACCTCCGGCCTGGCTGGGCTACGCGCTCGCGCCGCCGCTCGTCGGTGTGACGACCCTGATCGCCGTCGTCACCGACCGGTCGGTCGCGATTCCCAATCTGTCGCTGATCTTCGTCCTGCCGGTCATCGTGCTGGCGGTGACCTCCGGCTGGGGGGCGGCGCTCCTGGCCGCCGTTGGCGGGGTGGTGTGCTACAACTTCTTCCTGATCGAACCGCGCTACACCCTGCGGGTGGCCGACCCGGCCAATGTCTGGGCGTTGGCCTTGTTCCTGGTCGTGGCGACCGTCTCGAGCGCGGTGGCGGGCGTGTCGCGCCGGCGGGCGGCCGAGGCGCGGGAGTACGCCGACCAGGGCGCCGCCCTGCAGGGGTTGGTCCGCGCCCTGGTGGCGGCGGCGGATCGCCAGGCTATCCTCGGCGCGGCGGCCGACGCCCTGGGCCGGCTTTTCGCGACGCCGGCGGTGGTGATTCTCGCCGACCGCCATGACATCGTCGCCTCGGCGCCGGGGGCCGGCGCGAGCCTCTCGCCCGACGATTGGGAGGCGGCGCGGTGGGCCTTGGTCTCCCGCTTGCCGACCCGCGCCGACGCCTATCCGGTGGAAGCGGCCGAATTCGATTTCTGGCCAGTGGCGGCCCCGGCCCCGTGGCGGGCCCTCATCGGCGTGAACCTCGCCGTCCGGGGAACCGGGCGCCCGGTCAACCCCGAGCGCCTGGTGGAGATCGTCGGCGGCTATCTGACGGTGGCCCTGGAGCGGGACGCCTACGCGGCCAAGGCCGGCGCCGCCGAGCTCCGGCGTCAGGGCGACCGCGTCAAGGCCGACCTGCTGGCCGCCGTCTCTCACGACCTTAAGACGCCGCTCTCCACCATCCTCTTCACCCTTCAGAGCCTGCGGCGGTTCGCGGCCGAGCACGACGGCGCCACCCGCGCCGAACTTCTCGCCCTCGCCGAAACCGAGACGGCGCGGCTCTCGGGCCTGGTCGGCAACCTGCTGGACATGAGCCGGATCGAGGCGGACGCGGTGGCGGTTCGCCGCGCTCCGGCCAGCCCGGCCGAACTCGTCCTCTCGGCGCTGGACCGCGCCGCCCTGGCGGTGGCCCATCACCCGGTGGAGAACAAGGTGACCGACGGCGCGCCGGTGTTGATCGACTATTCCCTGGCCGAGATCGCCTTAAGGAACGTCATCGAAAACGCCGCCAAATACTCCCCGGCCGGAACGCCGATCGAGATTCGCCGGGCCGACGACGGCGACATGGCGGCGATCGAGGTGCTGGACGAGGGGCCGGGTTTCCCCGACGCGATCGAACCCCTGTTCGAACGGTTCGCCCGCGGCGTCGAGGGCGACGGCCGGCCGGCCGGGACCGGTCTGGGCCTGGCCATAGCGCGCGGCTTCCTCGAGGCTCAGGGCGGCTGGATCGAAGCGCGCAATCGCGACAACCGCGCCGGCGCCCTGGTCCGCATTCACCTGCCTCTGGCCGCGCCGGGCCCATCGGCGTGAGCGCGCAGGCCGATCCCGCCACCGTCCTCATCGTCGAAGACGATCCCAGCCTTAGCCGGGTGCTGATGGCGACGCTCAAGGCCGCGGGGCTGCGCCCGGTCGGGGCGCGCGACGGGGCGGAGGGGCGCCGGTGGCTGGCGCACTACGCGCCCGACGTGGTGCTCCTCGACCTCGGCCTTCCCGACATGGACGGCCTGGCGCTCATCGCCGCCATCCGCGCGGCCGGCACCACGCCCATCGTCGTTCTGTCGGCGCGCGACGGCGAGCGGGTGAAGGTCGCGGCCCTGGACGCCGGGGCGGACGACTATGTCACCAAGCCGTTCGGCGTCGATGAACTATTGGCGCGGCTGCGGGCGGCGCTTCGCCACGGGGTGCAGGCGCGCGGCTCGGCGCCGGTGGTGCGGACCGGCGATCTGGAGATCGACCTGGGCCTGCGCACCGTGCGCAAGGGCGCCCAGCTCATCAGGCTCTCACCCAAGGAATACGACCTGCTCGCCGAACTGGCCCTCAACCTCGGCCGCCCGATGACCCACAAGGCTTTGCTGGCCGCCGTCTGGGGATCCGAACGCGCCGACGTCCAATACCTGCGCGTCTACATGGGCCAGTTGCGCCAGAAACTGGATTCGCCCAAGCCGGAATTGTTCATTTCCGAGCCCGGCGTCGGCTACCGCCTGGCCGCGGCGCCGGCGCCGCCGCTCAAACCCTGAGGCGAACAAGTCCGTCGAGCGCCCCGGCCTTCTTTCGTCCGTCAAGCCATCGATACGCATGGACCTCTTATGCGGGTTGCGGCGAGAACGCTCCAGCCCGCCCCTCCGATCCTCAACGGACAGGGGCGCCCGGGTATTCAAAAAGGGGGACGTGCGATGAAAAGGTGGAAGGCGTTGCCATGGGCCGTCGTCGGCACATTCGCCGCGGTTGTCTCCCACGGCGCCAGCGCCGACCCGCTGCCCACATCGGCGATGACCCCGCCGCTGGCGGCCGATGCCAATCCGATGAGTTTCGAACTCGGCCCGCTCGGCAAGACATTCGTCACCGGCGCCATCGGCGGACTGACGCTCACCCAGGATCGCGTTTCGCCGGGGGACGAGAGTTCGCGCGCCGACCTCAGCAACGCGCAGGTCTTCATCCAGAAAACCGACGGCGTCCTGCAATTCTACCTTCAGGTCGGGACCTATTCCCTGCCGGCGCTCGGAACGCCCTATCTGCGGGCCAGCACCATCACGCGCGACACGTATGGAGTGTTGCCGGAAGGATATCTGAAGTTCGCGCCCGATACGCGGTTCAACATCATCGTGGGCAAGCTGCCGACCCTGATCGGGGCCGAAGCCACCTTCACCTTCGAGAACATGAACATCGAGCGGGGGCTGTTGTGGAACCAGGAACCGGCGATCAGCCGCGGGGTCCAGGCCAACTACGCCAAGGGGCCGCTGACCGTCTCGGTCTCCTTGAACGACGGTTACTATTCCGATCGCTTCACCTCGGTCAGCGGGCTCATCACCTATGCGTTGAACCCCAGGGATTCGGTGACATTCGTGGGTGCCGGCAACGCCGGCCATTCGGCGGTGTCGAGCCTGGCCACGCCGCCGGCCCAGAACAACGGCCAAGTCTACGATCTAATTTTCACCCACAACGCCGGGCCGTGGACGATAACGCCCTACCTGCAATATACTCATGTCCCGGCGTCGCCGTCGCTCGGCATCCCCCAGGACGCCTCCACGGCTGGTGGCGCGTTGCTGATCAAATATTCTTTCACGGCGGCATTTAGCCTGGCGGGCCGGGGCGAATACATTCGTTCGACCGGGCGGGACGCCGGCGGCGGAGCTAACTTGCTCTACGGTCCCGGCAGCGACGCCCGTTCGCTGACTGTGACGCCTACCTACCAGTTCAAGATTTTTTACCTGCGCGGCGAAATCTCCTACACGCGGGCGGAGAACCTCACGCCGGGTGCTGGCTTTGGCGCGCTGGGTATCGACAAGAGCCAGATCCGCGTCCTGGCGGAAACGGGCATACTGTTCTGACCTGGGCATTTGGCCTCAGGCGCCGCGTTCATCGGTTCGGTGCGATGCGCGACTCATTGGCCATTGAAACCCTGGAGCGGGCGAAGAGATTCGAACTCTCGACCCCAACCTTGGCAA
>JBBRQW010000127.1:0-6796 GCA_038225765.1 Caulobacterales bacterium
CGACAGGCCCTCGATCAGGTCCACGTCGGGCTTGCTCATCAGCTCCAGGAACTGACGCGCATAGGCCGACAGGCTCTCCACATAGCGCCGCTGGCCCTCGGCGTAGATGGTGTCGAAAGCCAGGCTGCTCTTGCCCGAGCCGCTAAGGCCGGTCAGCACCACCAGCTCGCCGCGCGGGATATCGACGCTGACGTCCTTGAGATTGTGCTCGCGCGCGCCGCGCACGCGAATGAAGCGGGTCTGTTCGTACATGGTTTCGCTAAAGTCCGCCCGCGCCGCCCGCGAGCCAAGCCCCTTGATTTAGTAACCGGAGTCGCGGATACAGCAAGAACATAATGGGAACACTCATTGGTCCGATCGGCTAATCGCCCGACCCTCGGTCCCAGATCGACTCGAACGCCCCCTCGCCAATCAGCCGCCTCGCCGGGCTGTCCTTGTCGATGTGGCCGATCAGGCCGCGGTAGACGCCATAGCCGATCAGTTCCTGGAGGCGGGGCTCGAAACGGCGGACCAGGCTGGGCGGGAGGCCGAGCTGCTGGTTCTCCTGCTGGCGGATGAAGCCGGCGCAGTAGTTCATGGCGATCCCGGTGCGCCGTTCGTCGGTCGTGTTGGCCCCGCCGCCGTGCCACAGGGCGCCGTCCCAGATCAGCACGCTGCCCTTGGCCATCTCGGCGGGGATGGTGTCGTAGGTCCCGCCGTATTCGGGGTTCTCGCGGCGGTGGCTGCCGGGGACCAGGCGGGTCGCGCCGTTGGCTTCGGTGAAGTCGGTGAGCGCCCACATGGAGTTGCAGACGATCGGCGCGTGGGGCTTTTCCAGCGGAATCACCATGTCGTCGGCGTGGATCGGCTGGGCGATCTCGCCCGGATCGATGGCGATGGAGGAGAGCGAGGAGATCAGGCAGCCCGGATCGAGGATCCCCTCGACGATCGGCAGGACGGCGGGGTGGACCGGAACCTTCTCGAACGGCTCGCCCCTGGCCAGGAGGTTGTAGAGGCGCACGGTGGCGTGGCCCTCGAAGCCGTTGTCGGCCGGCCGCGCGCCAAGCTCCCGCTCGAGGCGGGTCAGGGCGGCGCTGAGGGCCTCGACGAGGTCCGGCTCGATGGCGCCCTCCACCACCGTATAGCCCTGGTCGCGAACCCGTTCGATGTGGCCGCGCGCCGTCGCTTCATCCATGCTCTCTACTCCCGCATCGACGGCTAAAATAGCACACCCCGCGTCCAGATGGCGCGGGCGCTCCAAGCCTCATTGCCCCGCCGTTTGGTTTTGCTATAAGCGCGGCGCCCGACGATCGAAGCGGGGTGTGCGACAACAGGGTGAGGCGTTGATGGCGGGGGCTGCGGCACGTTTGAAAGATCCGGATTACCGTCCCTCCGCGGACGAGCCGTTCATGAGCGAACGGCAGCTTGAATACTTCCGGCAGAGGTTGCTCGACTGGAAGGACGACATCCTTCGCGAGACGCGCGAAACGGTGACCCATCTCCAGTCCGACACCGAGAACCACCCCGATTTCGCCGATCGCGCCTCGTCGGAAACCGACCGGGCGCTGGAGCTGCGAACCCGCGACCGCCAGCGCAAGCTGATCGCCAAGATCGACGACGCCCTGCGCCGCATCGACGAGCGCGCCTACGGCTATTGCGAGGAGACCGGCGAGCCGATCGGCCTGGCCCGCCTGGAAGCGCGCCCCATCGCCGTCCTCGGCCTGGAAGCCCAGGAACGCCACGAACGCCGCGAGCGGGTGCATCGGGACGACTAGCCGGCAGCCCATGCAGGGCAATCGGGTGAACGAATCGTCGCGAGATGGACTTGGCCGAAGGCCGATTAAGTAGACCACGAACCTCACGAACCTCACGAACTCGTGCGATTTTACCCAGGAACGCCCGCGCTTCGCGCAAGGGCCGCTGCTCTGTTCGTGACGTTCGTGAAGTTCGTGGTTGAATTGGGACGGTCACCCGATTGCCCCGGCTGCCCATGGCCTTGTCACTGGCCAAACGCTAGAAACACGCCATGTCCCGCCGCTTCGTCGTCGCTTCGGTCCAGGCCAATCCCACGGTGGGCGATGTGGCCGGCAACGAGGGTAAGGCGCGGCGGCTGATGGCCGAGGCGACGGCGGCGGGCGCGGATGTCGCGCTGTTTTCCGAGCTGTTCCTGATCGGCTACCCGCCGGAGGACCTGGCGCTGAAGCCGGCGGCGGTGCGCGCCTGCCGCGAGGCGCTGGAGCGCCTGGCGCGGGACACCGCGAAGGGCTGCGCGGCCCTGGTCACCCTGCCATGGGCCGGCGAGGATGGCCGGCCGCGCAACGCCATCGCCCTGATCGCGCGGGGCGAGATCCAGGGCGTCTCGTTCAAGATCGACCTGCCCAACTACGGGGTCTTCGACGAAAAGCGCATCTTCGCGCCGGGGACCGAGCCGGGCCTCTATGAGGTGGGCGGCGTCAGGATCGGCGCGCTGGTGTGCGAGGACATCTGGGGGCCGGGGCCGTGCCGCGCGCTGAAGGCGCGGGGGGCGGAGATGCTGCTGGTTCCCAACGGCTCGCCGTTTCGCCGCACCGCCGACGACGAGCGCCTGACCGTCGCCCGCGCCCGGGTGGCCCAGACCGGCCTGCCGCTGGTCTATGTCAACCAGGTCGGCGGCCAGGACGAACTGGTGTTCGACGGCGGCTCGTTCGCGCTGCAAGCCGACGGCAGCCTGTGCATGAGCCTGCCGATGTTCGAGCCAGCCCTGGCCTGTTCGACCTGGGAAAAGGCGGCGGGCGCCTGGCGCTGCGTCGAGGCGCCCCTCGCCGCCTGGCCGCGCGGGCCGGAGGAGATCTACCGCGCCATGGTGCTCGGCCTGGGCGACTATGTGCGCAAGTCGGGCTTTCCGGGCGTCCTCCTGGGCCTGTCCGGCGGCGTCGATTCGGCCCTCTGCCTGGTCGTCGCCCGCGACGCCCTGGGGGCGGAGAACGTGCGCGCCTTCATGCTCCCCTCGCGCTACACCAGCCGCGAGAGCCTGGAGGACGCGGCCGCCTGCGCCAGGGCGGTGGGCGTCGCCCTGGAGGCGATTGCGATCGCCCCGGCGGTGGGCGCCTTCGAGGCCATGCTGGCCGCCGCCTTCGCCGGCCGGCCGCCGGACATCACCGAGGAGAATCTGCAGGCGCGGGTGCGCGGCGTCGCCTTGATGGCCCTCTCCAACAAGCTCGGCCTGATGCTGATGACCACCGGCAACAAGTCGGAGATGGCGGTCGGCTACGCCACCCTCTACGGCGACATGTGCGGCGGCTACAATGTGCTGAAAGACCTCTACAAGGTCGATGTCTACGCCGTCGCCCGCTGGCGCAACGCCAACGCCGTTTACGGCGGTCCCGCCGGCCCGATTCCGCCGCGGATTCTGACCAAGGCCCCATCGGCGGAACTGCGAGCGAACCAGACCGACCAGGACAGCCTGCCCCCTTACGAGGAACTGGACGCCATCCTGCATGGCCTGGTGGAAGAGGAAGCGACCCTGGACGAGATCGTCGCCCGAGGCCACGCCGCCGCCACCGTCGAGCGCGTCCAGCGCCTGCTCTACGCCTCCGAATACAAGCGCCGCCAAGCCGCCCCGGGCGTCAAGATCGGCGGCAAGGCCTTCGGGCGCGACCGCCGCTATCCCCTGGTCAATGGGTTTCGCGATAGGGTGAGAGGGGCCGGCTAGGTCAGCGCCGCCACGTCGGGAACGGTCATGAACCCGGTCGGCATGGCGCGCAGGGTCGGCAGCACATCGGCGATGTCGGTGACGGCGCGCCAGCAAGCCGCGAACTCCGCCGGCAGCAGCCGCTGGTCGGTGAATTGCGCGAAGAGGGTGAACAGCGGGTCCCAGAAACCGTCCGGATTGTAGAAGACGACCGGCTTGGCGTGCAGGCCCAGGCGGCGCCAGGAGAGGAGTTCTATGGCTTCCTCCAAAGTGCCGATGGCGCCGGGCAGCACCGCGAAGGCGTCGGATTCCTGAAACATGGCAAGTTTGCGTTCGTGCATGGAGGCCACCACCCGGGTCTCGACAGCCGGCGGCGGGCTTTCCGCCGGAACAAGAAAGGCCGGGATGACGCCCAGGACCCGGCCGCCGGCCCGGTGCGCGGCGCGGGCGCAGGCGCCCATCAGGCCGATCCCGCCGCCGCCATAGATGAGCCGCACCCCTTCGCGGGCGAGGGTTTCGCCGAAGGTGGCGGCGGCGGCGAGCAGGGCCCGATCGGCGCCGCCGGACGATCCGCAAAAAACGCAGACGCTGCCCAGGCGCCGGGGCGGGCTCGACATTATCTCTCGTCTCCGGGACAAGAAGCGCGCCGCCGCGCGGTTCGAGCGGGCATAGTCATGGGAAAGGGCGGACGATTCAAGTCGCTCCACGGTTGAACATCGCGGCCGGCGGCGCCCTGGCGGCGGCGCTGGCGGCGTGCGGGCCGGGCGGGCGGATCGGCCTCGCCCCGCCGCGCGCGGCCGCTCCCTCCACCGCCGAGCGCGCCTATCTGCCGCCCCCCTCGGTCCAATCCGCCACGCCCCTTACCGGCGGGCGGGTGCTCGTGGCCGGCCACGCGGCGCCGGGCGGGCGGGTTCGGCTGGCCACCCCGGCGGGGCAGGCGGCGGTCGCGCCCGCCGACAAGAACGGCCGCTGGCGGATCGTGCTGGCCCCCGCGCCGGCGGTGCGCCTGTTCGGCCTTTCCATGATCGAGAGCGGCCGGACGATGCAGGCCGAGGGCTATCTGGCGGTGACCCCGCAAGGCGCGGCGGCCCAGCTTCGCGCCGGGGCCGGGGCGCGGGTGCTCACCGCCGGCGGGGCCCTGCGCATCCTGGCGGTGGATTTCGACCGCAAGGGCGGTGCCGCCATTTCCGGAACCGGCGCGCCGAAAGCCAGCCTCGGCCTACGCGTCGATGGCGCCGAAAAAGGGCCGGCCCAGACCGACGGCCTCGGCCGCTTCGCCCTGGCCCTCGACGAGCCGCTGAGCCCCGGCGAACACCTGCTGGTACTCGACGCGGCCGGCGCCCGCGCCAAGGCCCGCATCGTGGTCTCGCCGGCGCGGCCGTTGAGCGGCGGGCCATTTTCGGCGGCGGCCGCGCCGTCCGGGTGGCGCATCGACTGGCTGACGCCGGGCGGCGGGGTGCAGACCACCCTGCTCATCGCGACCGCGGCGAGCGCGCCGTGAGAGAGCTCAATCCGAGCGGCGATCGCCGGATGGCCAAGCCGGACGCCATTGGAGCGCCGGGAGGGAAATTCGACTTCTGGACCTCCATGGCGGACCTGGCCCGCCTCGTCCTGCGCTCCAAGGCCAAGGGCCTGAAGACGCGCCTGGCGGCGGCCCTGGCCTTGGTCCTGATCGGCAAATGGACCGGCATCGTCGGCCCCCTGTTCATTCAGAAGGCCATCGACCAGCTCAACCGCGGTCGCCCGACCGATCAGGCGGTGTTCGTCGCCTTCGCCGGCTTCGTCGTCGGCTGGGTGCTGCTGCGCTTCATCGCCGGCACGGCGCCCTATCTGCGCGACGCCATCTTCACCCCGGTCTCCCAACAGGCCCTGGCGCGCTCGGCCACCGAGGCCTTCGCCCATTCCCTCTCCCTGTCGGTGAATTTTCACCAGGGCAAGCAGACCGGCGCCCTGGCGCGTTTGATCGACCGCGGGGCGCGCTCGGCCGATTTCCTGCTGCGCAGCGTGGTCTTCAACCTGGGGCCCACCGTCCTCGAGCTGGCCATGGCCGCCTACGTCCTGACCAGCCGCTTCAGCTGGCGGCTGGCCGGCGTCGCCATCGCCACCATTGTCATCTACATCGTCTTCACCTTCACCATCTCCGACTGGCGCATCAAGCATCGGCGGGCCTTGAACGACGCCGACTCCGACGCCGCGGGCCTTGCCGTCGACGCCCTGATGAACTTCGAGACCATCAAGACCTTCGGGTCGGAACAAAGGATGGTCGATCGCTATGGCCGCACCCTGGCCGGCTATGTCCGCGCCGCCGTCCAGTCCAACAACTCCCTCCAGCTTCTCAACGGCATCCAGTCGGTGGTGCTGAACCTCGGCCTGGTGCTGATCGCCCTCAGGGCCGGCCTGGACGTGCTGCACGGCAGGATGACCCTGGGCGGCATCACCGCCTGCATCCTCATTCTGCAGCAGGTCTATGCGCCGCTCTTCATCCTCGGCTTCAACTACCGGGAAATCCGCCAGTCGTTCATCGACATGGAGCAGATGCTGGACCTGCTGGCCGTCGCGCCGGAGATCGTCGATGCGCCGGGCGCCCGGCCCCTGCCGCCGGCCTCGGGGGCCGGGGCGGAACTGGTCTTCGAGGCCGTCTCCTACCGCCATGACGCCCGGTCGGTGGGCCTGGAGGACATCGCTTTCACCACGCCGCCGGGCACGACCACCGCCCTGGTCGGCCCCTCGGGATCGGGCAAGACCACCACGGTCCGCCTCGCCCTGCGCCTCATCGATCCCCAGGCGGGCCGGGTGATCCTCGACGGCATGGATCTGCGAAACGCCAGCCTGGCCTCGCTGCGCCAGGCGGTCGCCCTGGTGCCGCAGGACGTGGCCCTGTTCAATGACACCCTGTGGGCCAACATCGCCTTCGCCGATCCGGGCGCCGGCGAGGACGCGGTGTGGGCCGCCGCCGAGGCGGCCGAGCTGGCCGCCTTCATCGAGACCCTGCCGCACCGCATGGAGACGCGGGTGGGCGAGCGGGGCCTCAAGCTCTCCGGCGGCGAGCGCCAGCGGGTCGGCCTGGCCCGCGCCTTGCTGGCCGGCCCTCGCCTGCTGGTGCTCGACGAAGCCACCAGCGCCCTGGATGGTCGCACCGAAGCGGCG
>JBBRQW010000128.1:0-6492 GCA_038225765.1 Caulobacterales bacterium
CCTGGGCATTCTGCACCTGTTCGACCGGCCGAGGGTCAAGCTGTTCGTGCGCCGCGACCCCTTCGACCGCTTCTATTCGGTCCTGCTCTACGTGCCGCGCGAGCGCTACGACGGGCGGCTGCGCGCGCGGGCCGGCGAGATACTGGCCAAGGCCTACGGCGGCCGGGTTTCGGCCTATTATCCGAGCTATTCCGACGCCCCCCTGGCCCGCATCCACTACATCATCGGGGTTACGCCCGGCGACCATCTCGATCCGAACCCGGCCGAGGTCGAGGCGGCGGTGGCCCGCGCGGCGCGCACCTGGAGCGACGACCTGGAGGCGGCGATCCGAGCCGGCGCCGCCGACCCGGCCGAGGTTCCGGCCATCCTGGCCGCCTATGCGGGCGCCTTTCCGCCGGGCTACCGCGACCGCTACGGCGCGGCCGAGGCCCTGGCCGACCTGCGGGCCGTCGAGGCCCTGGGGGGCGGCGGGGCGGTGAGCGTGCGGGCCTATCGCGAGCGCGGCGATTCGGCGCTGCGCTTCCGCTTCAAGCTCTACCGGCGGGGCGATTCGCCGGCGTCCCTGGCCCGGGTGCTGCCCATTCTGAGCGACATGGGCCTGAGTGCTCTGGTGGAGGAAGGGTTCGCGATCGCGCCCCGGGCGGCGGGCGGCCAGCGAGGCCCGGTGTGGGTTCACGAGTTCATGCTCGAGGACGAGAACGGCGGCGATCTGGCCTTCGGCGACATCAAGGCCCCTTTCGAAGCCGCCTTCACGGCGGTGTGGAACGGCGCCACCGAGAGCGACGGCTTCAACCGCCTGGTGCTGGAGCTGGGGGCCTCGTGGCGCGAGGCGGCCCTGATGCGCGCCCTGGCCCGCTATCGCCAGCAATCGGGTCTCGACCCCAGCCAGGCGGCGCAGGAGGCGGCGCTCTCGGCCAACCCGGAGGTGACCCGCCTGCTGTTCGACCTGTTCGCGGCCCGCTTCGATCCGGCGAGCGGGGCGAGCCTGATCGAGAGAACGGCGGCCGCCGACGCCCTGCGCCTGGCCATTGAGGACGGCCTGCGGGGGGTGGAGAGCCTGGACGCCGACCGGGTGCTGCGCCGCCTGGCGGCCCTTGTGGGGGCGATCACCCGCACCAACTATTACCAGAAGGACGTCGGCCAGAAGGACGTCGGCGGCGCCCCCAAGCCCTATATCGCCTTCAAGGTGGCGAGCCGCGAGCTGATCGACCTGCCGGCCCCCCGGCCGTTCCGCGAAATCTACATTAGCGCCCCCAACGTGGAGGGGGTGCACCTGCGCTTTGGGCCGGTGGCGCGCGGCGGCCTGCGCTGGTCGGACCGGCGCGATGACTTCCGCACCGAGGTTCTGGGCCTGGTCAAGGCGCAGCAGGTGAAGAACGCGGTGATCGTGCCGGTGGGGGCCAAGGGCGGTTTCTATCCCAAGGCCCTGCCGCGCGGCGGCGCCCCCGAGGCGGTGCGGGCCGAGGCGATCGGCGCCTACAAGACCTTCCTGCACGGCCTGCTGGATCTCACCGACAACATCGACGCCGAGGGGGCCATCGTGCCGCCTCCGGGGGTGGTCGTCCACGACGCCGACGATCCCTACATGGTGGTGGCCGCCGACAAGGGCACGGCGAGCTTCTCCGACATCGCCAACCAGGTGGCGGCCGACTACGGCTTCTGGCTGGGCGACGCCTTCGCCTCCGGCGGCTCGGCCGGCTACGACCACAAGGCCATGGCGATCACCTCGCGGGGGGTGTGGGAGGCGGTCAAGCGCCACTTCCGCGAGCTGGGCAAGGATATCCAGCGCGAGCCGTTCACGGTGGCCGGGGTGGGCGACATGTCGGGCGACGTGTTCGGCAACGGCATGCTGCTTTCCAAACAGATCAAGCTTAGGGCCGCCTTCGACCACCGGCACATCTTCCTCGATCCGGATCCCGATCCGGCGTCGAGCTGGGCCGAGCGCAAGCGCCTGTTCGACCTGCCCCGGTCGTCGTGGGACGACTACGACCCGGCGGCGATCTCGCCCGGCGGCGGGGTCTTTTCGCGCGCCTTGAAATCCATCGACCTCAGCGAGCCGGTGAAGGCGATGCTCGATGTCAAGGCCGACGCCCTGGCGCCGGCCGAACTGATCTCGGCGATCCTGAAGAGCCGGGTCGAACTGCTGTTCATGGGCGGGATCGGCACCTATGTGAAGGGGTTGGCCGAAGCCAATCTCGATGTCGGCGACAAGGCCAACGACGCGGTGCGCGTCAACGGCGCCGACCTGCGCTGCAAGGTGGTGGGCGAGGGAGCCAACCTCGGCTTCACCCAGGCGGGGCGGATCGAATTCGCTCTGGCCGGCGGGCGGATCAACACCGACGCCATCGACAATTCGGCCGGCGTCGACACCTCCGACCACGAGGTGAACATCAAGATCCTCACCGGCATGGCCGAGCGGGCCGGGCGCCTCGCGCCGGCCGACCGCGACGGCCTGCTGGCCTCGATGACCGACGAGGTCGCCGCCCATGTGCTGGCCCACAACTACGACCAGACCCTGGCCCTGTCGCTGCTGCGGGCCGAGGGGGGCGCCGATCTGGACGCCCAGGCGGCCTTCATGACGGAATTGGAGAGCCGCGGCCGCCTCGATCGCGGCCTTGAGGGCCTGCCGGGCGCGGCGGTCCTGGCCGAGCGGGCCAAGGCCGGGGCCGGCCTCACCCGCCCCGAGCTGGCGGTGCTGCTGGCCTACGGCAAGCTCGATCTCTTCGACGACATCGTCGCCTCGGGCGCCCCGGACGACCCCTATTTTCTGGCCACTCTGGAAGGCTATTTCCCCAAGGCCATGGGCGCCTTCGAGAGCGAGATGGCGCGCCACCGCCTTCGCCGCGAAATCATCGCCACGGTGATCGACAACGATCTGGTGAACCTGTGTGGCCCCACCTTCCCCGGGCGCCTGCGGGCGGCGGCCGGCTGCGACACCGCGGCCCTGGTCACCGCCTTCGAGGCGGCGCTCCAGGTGCTGCGCTTTTCCGAGGCGTGGGCGCGGGTGCAGCGGCTGGACGGCAAGGCCGCGGCGAGCGGCCAGACGGCGCTGTTTCGCGAACTGGTTTATGTGCTGCGGGGGCTCACCTATTGGCTGGCCCGCCGGGTGGCGCGGGAAGGCGGCGATGTCCAGGGCCTGATCCGCGCCTATCGCCCGGCCGTGGATGGGTTGAAGCGCCTGGTGCCGGGCGTGCTCTCGCCGTTCGAGCAGAAGGCGGCGGTGCGGCGGGCGGCGCTCTGGATCAAGGCCGGCGCGCCGCGGGACATCGCCCATTCGGTGGCCCTGATGCGTCCCCTGACCCTGGCTGCCACCCTCACCGACCTGGCCGCCGCCCAGGGCTGGCCGCTGGCCGGGACCGCCTTTGTCTATCACAAGGTGGGCGGGGTGTTCGGCTTCGATAAACTGCGCGCGGCGGCCGGGTCGCGGGCCGCCGGCGACCCCTACGAGCGACTGGCGGTTCGCCGCCTGATCGAGGACATGCTGGCCGAGCAGTCGGCCCTGGCCGGGGCGGTGATGGCCTTCGCCGGCCCGGCCCAGGCCGAGGAGGCGCCGGGCCGCGCCGCCGCGGCGGTGGGCGCCTGGTCCGCCGCCCACGCCGAGCCGGTCAGGATCGTCAAGCGCACCGTGGAGGAGATCGAAAAGGCCGCCGGCGGCTGGTCCTTCGCCAAACTCACCATCGCCAACGCCGCCCTGCGGGAGCTGGCCGGGGCGTGAGTCGTTCCATGTAGCGCGGGCCTCCAGCCCGCCCTACGAGAACAGGGCTCAGTGCCGGAACACCCTCACCCCGGTAAAGGCCATGGCGATGCCGGCGGCGTCGGCGGCGGCGATCACTTCGGGGTCGCGGATCGAGCCGCCGGGCTGGATCACCGCGCTCGCCCCGGCCTCCACGGCCTGGATCAGGCCGTCGGCGAAGGGGAAGAAGGCGTCGGAGGCGCAGGCCGAGCCCTGGGCCAGGGAGGCCGGGAGGCCCGCCGCCTCGGCCGCCTCGGCGGCGCGCAGGGCGGCGATGCGCACCGAATCGCGGCGGTTCATCTGCCCGGCCCCGATCCCGGCCGTCTGGCCGTCCCGGGCGAAGACGATGGCGTTGGACTTGACGTGGCGGGCGACGGTGAAGGCGAACAGCATGTCGCCAACCTCGACCGGTGTCGGGGCGCGGCGGGTGACGATCTTCAGGTCGGCGGCCGTGATCCTCGCCCCGTCGCGGGCCTGGACCAGGAAGCCGCCGGCGACGGATCGGAAGGTCTCGCCGATCGCCGCCGGATCGGGCAGGGGGCCGGTGAGGAGGAGGCGCAGGTTCTTCCTGGCGGCGAAGAGGGCGATGGCGTCGGCGTCGGCGTCCGGGGCGATCACCACCTCGGTGAAGATCTTGACCATCTCCGCCGCCGCCGCGCCGTCCAGGGCGCGGTTAACCGCCACGATGCCGCCGAACGCCGACACCGGGTCGCACTGGAGGGCGCGAAGATAGGCTGATCGCAGATCGTGCCCCAGGGCCACGCCGCAGGGGTTGGCGTGCTTGACGATCACCGCCGCCGCCGTCTCGGCGGGATCGAACTCGGCCGCCAGCTCCACCGACGCGTCGGTATCGGCGATGTTGTTGTAGCTCAGCGCCTTGCCCTGGAGCTGGCGCGCCGTGGCCACGCCCGCCCGGGGGTTCGGCAGGGCGTAAAAGGCCGCCGCCTGATGCGGGTTTTCGCCATAGCGTAGCGTCTGCCTGAGCGTTCCGGCGATGAGCTTGCGCGCCGGCCATGGCCCGGGGGCCTGGGCCTCGCCGCCCTGGCCGGCGAACCAGGCGGCGACGGCGCCGTCGTAGGCGGCGGTGCGGGCGAAGGCGCGGGCGGCCAGTTCCCGGCGCAGCCCCAGCCTCGTCGCGCCCTCGGCCCGCAGCGCCTCCAGCACCCGCGCCATGTCCTCGGGCCCGGTGCAGACGGCGACATAGGCGTGGTTCTTGGCCCCCGAGCGGATCATCGCCGGGCCGCCGATGTCGATGTTTTCCACGCAGGCCGCGAAACCTGCGCCCGCCGCCACCGTCTCTTCGAAGGGATAGAGATTCACATAAAGAAGATCGATGCCGGCGATGGCGTGGTCGGCCATGGCGGCGGCGTGGGCCGGAGCGTCCCGCACCCCCAGCAGGGCCCCGTGCACCGCCGGATGCAGGGTCTTGATCCGCCCGTCCATCATCTCGGGATAGCCGGTCAACTCGGCGACATCCGTGACCGGCAACCCGGCGGCGGCGATGGCGGCGCCGGTGCCGCCGGTGGAGACGATCTCGACCCCCAGATCGGCGAGAGCGCGGGCGGTCTCGACCAGGCCGGCCTTGTCCGACAGCGAGATCAGGGCCCGGCGGATGGGCGCGCGGTCGGCGGCGGGCGGAAAAGCGGGCGCGGTCATGGCGGTCTCCACGGCAAGAGTGGGCGCCCAGGCGTGCGGCTGATCGTCGAAATCGGCCCCGCGCTCCCCGGTGGTTCGTCCACCCTAGATCGCCAGTCACGCGAGCGGGCGGAAAATAGGCGCGCCGGCGGCGGTGTCAACGGCGCTGGCGGCTTGCGGCCGGCGCCCAATTTATGGGTTGGGAGGTGATCCCTTATTGCCGCGCCTGCCACCTTACGATGCGCGTCGACCTGGCACTCGTCGAACGGGTGTCCGGCCCAGAGGTCGTGTTGTGGAACCGCCAGACCAAATGCCGGCGAATCGGTTGCGCTGGCGTCGTCGAGTTTCAGGGCAAGCCGCCGGAGCTCTACAGCCACATCCCGTTGAGATCGGAGTGGCCGGACCAGTGAACGTCGCGAAGGCGCGAGGGACACCTACAAACGGCGCGAAGGGGGACATAAGGGTCTGCTCGCTAAATGAACCGGCCCCAAGCGCCTATCGCGAAACGGAGCAAGGGAATCGAGGACGCTACCGACCATTCCTTTAGAGATGCCATCATGAAATTCGAACTGTTCTTCGATACCCGGCCTGAATGGATTGAGGCAGTACGTGCCTGGGCAGAGACCGCCCCTCGGATCACTACCATCTGGGTTATCGGCTCCCGCGCCACGGGGCGCCGAACACCAAAGGAAGACCCCGACCCGGTGCCCGACTTGGACCTGGGTTTCCTGCTTTCGACCAAGCCTTTCGAGGCACCGCAAGAGCCAGACATCTATGTCATGTGTATGAGACAGCGCTGGACGGAATATTTGGGGACATCAATTCCAGTGAAAGTCGACCTCTGCCACGCAGAGCCGGAAAACGACGAGCGGGTTTGGCCAGCCATCCAGCAACACGGCGTCCTAATCTATCAGCAACGCGGGCCTTAGGGCTTTTTCCGCTCGCGCCCCAGCGCGGCGGGTTTCAGGGAACAGAAGGGGGAACGGATCGTGCCCCGAGCCGTGGTGTAACTTGGGCGTCGGCGACACCGCGATCTCCGGCTAGGCCGGGATCGGTCAGGCGGCCATGTCTGGCAGGCTGACGAGGGGATTATCGCCCAGGGCGGCGACGGATTCCAGGCTCAA
>JBBRQW010000129.1:0-6420 GCA_038225765.1 Caulobacterales bacterium
AATACCGAACGGCTTCAGAGGCTGGGCGCCAAGGTGTTCATCGGCCACGACGCCGCCAACATCGCCGGCGCCGCCGCCATCGTCTAGTCCAGCGCCATCAAGGCCGACAATGCTGAAATGGCGGCGGGGCGGGCGGGGCGCACGCCCCTGGTTCGCCGCGCCGAAATGCTGGCCGAACTCATGCGCCCGCGCCTGTCGATCGCCGTCGCCGGCGCCCACGGCAAGACCACCACCACCTCCCTGATCGCCGCCGTTCTCGACGCCGGAGGGCTCGATCCGACCGTGATCAACGGCGGCGTCGTCAACGCCTATGGCGCCAACGCCAAGGTCGGCGACGGCGAGTGGATCGTCGTCGAAGCCGACGAGAGCGACGGCACGTTTCTGAGATTGTTCCGCACGGTGGCGGTCGTGACCAATATCGATCGCGAACATCTGGACTATTACGGCGATTTCGCCGCCTTGACCGCCGCCTTCGAAACCTTCGTGCGGGACACGCCCTTCTACGGTTTCGCCGCCCTGTGCATCGACGATCCGAATGTGCGGGAACTCGCGGCCAAGATCGAGAACCGCCGGGTGATCACCTATGGAACCGACCCGCTGGCGCGGGTGCGGGGGCTGAACATCTCCATGAGCGCCGAGGGCGCCGCCTTCGACGTCGAGATCGAGAGCGCGGCCGGCTCGGCGGCCAGGCTCGAGCGGATGACGCTGCCCATGGCCGGGCGGCACAATGTGCTCAACGCCCTGGCCGCCATCGCGGTGGCGCGGGAGCTGGGAGTCGCCGACGCCGCCATCCGCCAGGGCCTCGCCGCCTTTGGCGGCGTACGGCGCCGGTTCACCACCGTGGGCGTCGCCGCCGGCCTGCGCATCGTCGATGACTATGGGCATCACCCGGTCGAGATCGCCAGCGTCCTGGCCGCCGCCCGCGCGGTGAGCGGCGGCCAGGTCGTCGCGGTGGTCCAGCCCCACCGCTATTCGCGCCTGCGCGATCTTTTTCCGGAGTTCTGCCGCTGTTTCGACGACGCCGACGCCGTGATCGTGGCCGATGTCTACCCCGCCGGCGAGGCGCCGATCGAGGGGATCGATCGTCAGGCGCTGGTGGCAGGCCTGCGCCGCCACGGCCATCGCAGGGTGGTCTCCCTGGAACACCTGGCGGATTTGCCGAGCCTGGTGGCCGGCGAGGCCCGCCCCGGCGACCTCGTGGTTTTTCTCGGGGCCGGCGACATCACCGCCTGGGCGCACGCCCTCCCGGGGCAGTTGGGGGCGATGGGTGGCTGATCCGCGGCGGGGAGGGCGCGCGGGCTGGCGGGGCAGCCTGCCGTCGGTGCGCGGCAGGCTGTTGTTCGACGAGCCGCTGGCGCCCTTTACTTGGTTCCGCGTTGGCGGCCCAGCCGAGGTGCTGTTTCTTCCGGCCGACGAGGACGATCTGGCCGTGTTTCTGCGGGGGCTGCCGCGCGAGACGCCGATCACCGTGCTCGGCGCCGCCTCCAACCTCATCGTCCGCGACGGCGGTGTCGAAGGGGTGGTGATCCGGCTGGGCCGGGCGTTCGCCGACATTCGCGTCGAGGCGGACGAATGCCGGGCGATCGCCGGGGCCGCCGCCCTCGATGGCGCCGTCGCCCGCGCGGCCGGCAAGGCGGGCCTCGCCGGCCTGGAATTCTACGCCGGGATACCGGGAACCATCGGCGGCGCCCTGACCATGAACGCCGGTTGCTATGGCGCTGAAACCAAGGACGGGCTGATCGAGGCGCGGGGAATCGACCGCGCCGGCCAGCGTCATGTGATCGAGGTCGAGGCGTTCGGCTACGCTTATCGCCACAGCGCGGCGCCCGAGGGTGTCATCTGGACGCGGGCGACGTTCAACGGCCGTCGCGACGATCCCCAGGCGATCTTGGCGCGCATGGCGGCGATCACCCGGCGCCGCGAAGCGACCCAGCCGATCCGCGAGAAGACCGGCGGCTCGACGTTCAAGAATCCGCCCGGCGACTCTTCCTGGCGCCTGATCGACGCCGCCGGCTGGCGCGGTCGCCGCCTCGGCGGGGCGATGTTCTCGCCCTTGCACGCCAACTTCATGATCAACACCGGCGAGGCCAAGGCCGCCGACCTGGAAGCCCTCGGGGAGGCCGTCCGCGCCGATGTCAGGGCGAAATTCGACATCGACCTCGAATGGGAAATCAGGCGTATCGGGCGGCCCTTAACACCAAGCGGCGATTCAGCGCACAAGTGACATCGAAACAAGGGACCGCCCATGGGACTTCCACTCGCTGGCCGCCATGTAGCCGTGCTGATGGGCGGCCTTTCGGCCGAGCGCGAGGTCAGCCTGACCTCCGGCGCCGCATGCGCCGACGCTCTCCGGCGCCTGGGGGCCAGGGTCAGCCGGGTGGATGCCGGGCGGGATATCGCCACGGTGCTGACCGCCCTGCGGCCCGACGTCTGTTTCAACGCCCTGCACGGCGCCTGGGGCGAGGACGGCTGCGTGCAGGGCGTGTTGGAGACCCTGGGACTGGCCTACACCCACTCCGGCGTGCTGGCGTCGGCCCTGGCCATGGACAAGGCCAAGGCCAAGGCGGTGCTGGCCGCCGCCGGCGTGCCGGTTTCGGGCGGCGGGCTCTACAGCCGCCTAGAGGCGGGGCGGGGTCACGTGATGGCGCCGCCCTATGTGGTCAAGCCCAATTCCCAAGGCTCCTCCGTCGGCGTGTTTCGGGTGTTCGAGGGCGCCAACGGGCCGCCCGCCGAACTTCTTGCTTCCGATTGGGCCTTCGGCGAGACGGTGATGATCGAACCCTATGTGCCGGGGTTCGAACTGGCGGTGGCGGTATTGGGCGGCGAAGCCCTCACCGTCACCGAGATCGAATCGCGCACCGGCTTCTACGATTATGAGGCGAAATACGGCGATCACGGTTCGATCCACATCCTCCCGGCGCGCATCGCGCCGGACGTGGCGGCCAGCGCCAAGCGTCACGCGGCGGCGGCGCACGCCGCGCTCGGCTGCCAGGGGGTCACCCGAAGCGACTTTCGTTATGACGACATTAACGACCTTCTGGTCCTTCTGGAGGTTAACACCCAGCCTGGGATGACGCCCACTTCGCTCGCGCCCGAGCAGGCGGCGCACGCCGGCCTGGGGTTCGACGAATTGGTTCTTTGGATCACGGAGGACGGGCATGCCCGCGGCGTTGCGGGGGGAACGGCGGGGGGGCGCCAAACCTCGGGCCAAAGTGTCCCCTAAGGCCGTCCGCCCGCGCCTCGCGAGACCGGCTTCGCGCGGGACCAGCAAACTGCGCGCCGCGCGCCGCGTCGGCCTGCCGCCCGCCGTGGCGATCGCCGCCGCCTGCCTGGTCCTGACGCTCGGCGTGGTCGTCGTCCTGGCGACGGGGGGGCGCGGTCAAAGCCTCGTGAGAGCCGCCCACGGCGCGATCGACAGCCGGTTCGCCAGCCTCGGCTACCGACTGGGCGTGATCCACCTGCAGGGCGCCTCGCCAGCCGCGCAGAAGGAGATTCTCAAGGCGGCCGGCCTTTCCTTCGGCGCGCCGATCCTCGCCGTCGATCTGAACGATGTGCGGACCCGGGTGGAGCGTGTCGGCTGGGTGGAGCGGGCGCGGGTCGTTCGACTGCTGCCCGACACCCTGGTGATCGCGATCGACCAGCGCCCCTTGCTGGCGGTGTGGGAACACGCCGGCCGCGCCATGGTGATCGCCGACGACGGCCGGGTGATGACCAAGATCGATCCAGAACATTTCACCGCCCTGCCCCTGATCGTCGGCGAAGGCGCCAATCTCGCCGCGCGCTCGATTTTGCCCGCCATTCTCGCCCGGCCGCGCTTGGCGCGAAGATTGGACACCCTGGTTCGGGTGGACGGCCGCCGATGGGATGTTCGGCTCAAGGACGGTTGCCTGATCATGCTGCCCGCCGAGAATGAAGAGGCCGCGCTGAAGGCGTTGGACGGGCTCGACCGCGCCTCGCGAATCCTCGATCTTGGCTTGGCGCGCGTCGATCTGCGCGATCCGGAGATGGTTGTGGTTCGCCCGCGTGGCGGCGCGGCGCCGGTGTTGACCTCTGGAGGGGTTTAGACAATGCAGGATGTGATGGAACGCACTGGGCCGGCGCCGGCGAGGGGAGAGCGGCGCGAGGCGCTCAAGGCGGCGCTGGGCCGCTCGCCGGTGGTGGCGGCGGTGGATCTGGGCGCCTCCAAGGTGGCCTGTTTCATCATGAAGCCCGATGGGGTGCGGCGGGGCGACCGCACCCTGACCACGGCGGGCGTCGGCTATGTACAGTCCCGCGGCGTGCGCGGCGGCAGCATCGTCGATATGGACGAGGCCGCCCAGGCCATCGCCCAGGCGGTGGAGCGCGCCGAAACCATGGCCGGCGTCGATGTTCAGGGTGTCACCGTCGCCACCGCCTGCGGCCAGCTCGCCAGCCACCGCGTCGCCGCCCGGGTTTCGCTGGGCGGGCGGCCGATCGGCGACAACGACATGGCGCGCGCCATCGGTCAGGCCATGGCCGGCCTGCGCCTCGACCGGCGCCAGGCGATCCATCTGCGCCCCATCGCCTGGTCGGTGGACGGGCAACGGCGGGTGCGCGACCCGCGCGCCATGTTCGGCCGCGTCCTCGGCGTCGAGATGCTGGTGGTGTCGATGAACGAGGGCGTTTTCCACACCCTGGGCCACTGCGTCGAGCGCGCCCATCTGCAATTCGAGGGCGTGGTCGCCGCCCCCTTCGCCTCGGCCCTGGCGGCCCTGGAGGAGGACGAGATGGACCTGGGCGCCATCTGCATCGACATGGGCGGCGGCTCGACCTCGGTGGCGGTCTATTCGGGCGGCGCCCTGGTGCATGTGGACGCGCTCGCGGTCGGCGGTCAGCATGTGACCCAGGACGTGGCCCGCGGCCTTTCCACCTCCACCGCCGGGGCCGAGCGCATCAAGACCCTGCACGGTTCGGCCATCGCCTCCGCCAACGAGGACCGTGAGATGATCGAAGCGCCCCCGCGCGGCGACGATCCCGGCGCCGGGCCGGTCAACGCGCCGCGCTCCATGCTCAAGGGGATCATCGCGCCGCGGGTGGAGGAAACCCTCGAACTCCTCAAGGAGCGCCTGAAGAACGCCGGCGCCCTGGTCGATCCGGGGGCCGGCGTGGTGCTGATCGGCGGGGCCAGCCAACTCGCCGGCGTTCGGGAAGTCGCGGTGCGCGTCTTCGATCGCCCGGTGCGCTTAGGGAGGCCGCGCCGCATCCCTCACCTCGCCGACGCCGCCTCGGGCCCGGCCTTCTGCGCCGCCGCCGGCGTCCTCCAGCGCGCCGCCTTTGGGCCCCGCGAAGCCGGGCCGAAACGCCCGGGCGGGACTCAGCGGGCGCAAGGCCCGGTCGATCCGAAAGCCAACGTTGTCGCCAAGGCGGCGGCGTGGCTGCGGGAGAATTTGTGAATATCGGCGAACCAGCCAGGAACATCCCAGCGTCGCTTTTCCTCGCGAAAACAGCCCCGTCCGCCTCGACGGCCTCCCGACTCAGCTTATGCGATTAACGCGGGATTAAGGATGGCGGATGCTGAATCGGCGGCGTCCACCGAAGCGGTTCGCGAGCGGTTCGGGGACTGATGATTTCATCTAGGCGCGGCGGAGGCTCCGGGGTCCAATGACATTTAAGGTTTTTGCTCCACAGACCAAGGAATTGAAGCCTCGGATTGTGGTCTTCGGGGTCGGCGGGGCTGGCGGCAACGCGGTCAACAACATGATCGAGGCCGGGCTCGAAGGCGTCGAGTTCGTGGTCGCCAACACCGACTCCCAGCAGCTGGCCTTTTCCAAGACCGACCGGCGCATCCAACTCGGCGTCAACGTCACCCAGGGCCTGGGGGCCGGCGCCCATCCCGAAGTGGGCATGTCGGCGGCCGAGGAATCCGCGCCCGAGATCGGCGAACACCTGGACGGGGCGCACATGGTGTTCATCACCGCCGGCATGGGCGGCGGCACCGGCACCGGGGCCGGCCCGATCATCGCCAAATGCGCCCGCGAACGCGGCATTCTCACCGTGGGCGTGGTCACCAAGCCTTTCCACTTCGAGGGCCGTCACCGCATGCGCCTGGCCGAGGCGGGGATCGCCGAACTGCAACGCTATGTGGACACCCTGATCGTCATCCCCAATCAGAATCTGTTCCGCGTCGCCAATGAGCGGACCACCTTCGCCGAGGCCTTCGGCATGGCCGATCAGGTGCTGCACTCCGGGGTCCGCTCGATCACCGACCTGATGGTCCTGCCGGGCCTGATCAACCTCGATTTCGCCGACGTGCGCACGGTGATGACCGACATGGGCAAGGCGATGATGGGCACCGGCGAGGCGTCCGGCGAGGGCCGCGCCTTGATGGCGGCGGAAAACGCCATCCAGAACCCGTTGCTCGACGAAGTGTCGCTCAAGGGGGCCAAGGCGGTGCTGGTGAAC
>JBBRQW010000130.1:0-6253 GCA_038225765.1 Caulobacterales bacterium
ACCCTTGGATCTGCCCCGAATGAAGATCCATGGTCAGCACCCGATCGGCGCCGGCGCGGGTGATCAGGTTGGCGACCAGTTTGGCCGAGATCGGGGTGCGCCCCTCGGTCTTTCGATCCTGCCGCGCATAGCCGAAGTAGGGAGTCACCGCGGTGATCCGCCGCGCCGAGGCCCGCTTGAGCGCGTCCACGCACACCAGCAGCTCCATCAGGTTGTCGTTGGCCGGATAACTGGTGGACTGCAGGACGAAAACGTCCTCGCCGCGGACGTTCTCCTCGATGGTCGCCCAGGCTTCGTTGTCGGGAAACCGCTTCACCTGAGCGCGCGTCAGGGGCACGTCCAGGGACCGGGCGATCGCCTCGGCCAGCGGGCGGTTGGAGTTGCCGGCCAGCAACTTCATCGAACTCCGTCCCCCCCCGCCGTTTTCCTGATTGCCCACGCCAGAGGCTTCTATCAGCGCCCGGCGGCGGGGCAAGCCCCCGGCACCGCGGCGGATGGGGACTCACGCCTCCAACACGATCGCCGACAACAATCGCCCGTAGTCGCTCTCTCCGCGCCTGAAGGCGCGGCGGTTGGAAAAGAAGGCGTCCTCCTCGGCGCAGGTGTCGCGGCCGACCCATTCGCACCGCGTGACGCCGGCCTCGCGCAGGCGGGCGAGAACGAAGGCGGGCAGGTCGAACAGGCGCTTCTCGGGGCTGGCGGCAGGGGCGAAGAAGCGCGCGGCGCCTGGCGCGCTGGCCTCGAACCGTTCGAGGAAATCCACGCCCACTTCGTAGGAGGCCTGGGCGATGCACGGGCCGACCGCGGCCAACATTCGGGCAGGTTCCGCCCCCAAGGCGGTCATCTTTTGGACCGCCTCCAGCACGACTCCGGCCAGGGCGCCGCGCCAGCCGGCGTGGACGGCGGCGACGACCCGCGCCTGGCCGTCGGCGATCAGCACCGGCGCGCAGTCGGCGGCCAGGGCGCCGCAGATCAGGCCGGCGCGCGAGGCGATCACCCCGTCTGCGCGCGGTCGCGCCTCCCCCCACGGCGCCTCGGCGGCCAGCACCCGCGCCGAGTGAATCTGATAGCAGGTGTTCAGGGCGTCCGGGCCAAGCCCAAAGACGGCGGCGGCCCGCCGCCGGTTCTCGGCGACATCGGCCGGCGCGTCGCGCGAGCCGCGCCCAAGGTTGAGGCTGTCGTAGATTCCTTTCGACACCCCGCCGCGGCGGGTGAAGAAGCCGTGCCGAACGCCGGAGGCGGCGGCCAGCAGGGAGGATGTCAGGACGGGTGGGCCGCTCATTGGGCCGCCGCGAATCCGGGTGGGATCAGGCCCGGTGAATGGACGCAGGCCGCCTTGAAGAGAGCGCCCATCTGGTCCAGCGCGATGAGCCGCGCCAGTTGGCGGCCGATGACCTCGGCCCTGTCCGGCCGAGCGGACGCCAGGGCGGCGGCGCGGGTCTCGACGCCCAGGGCGCGCAGAAAATCGCCCTGGGAGCGGATCGGCGCGGCCAGGGCGCCGCTTTGGCGAGCGGCGGCCAGAAAGGCGGGAAAATCAACATGCGCCGTCAGGTCGGCCTCGCCGGGATGGGCCAGCGGGCCTTCCTTGCGGTGTCCGCGCAGCGCCTGGAGGGTGTCGCCGTATCCGGGCGCATCGCGGCCATAGTCGATGAAAAGGGCGCCGCCGCCGGCGCGGGCGATGAGGTCGCCTACGGTTTGGCCGAAAGCGACCAGATCGTCCGACCACTCCAGCATCGCTCCGAGCGGCGGGACGCCCCCTCCGTCACGCGGGACGCAAAAGCCGCCCGCCACCTCCCCCGCCGCGCGGCGGAGGAAAGAAAAGCCGAGCCTGCCGCCGGCGTCCACGCCGACGCGCCGCTCCATCCAACCCTCGGCCGTGAACACCGCCTGATCGATGGGCAGGCAGTCGAGGAATTCGTTGGCCAGGACGATCAGCGGCGCGTCCGTCGGCACGGCGGCGAGACTTTTCGCCCATCGGACCTGGGTCCCCGCCAGGGCGGTTTCCTGCGATGCCCGCAGCGGCGCGCTGGCCTCCACCAGCCACACCTCGCCGGCGGCGGCAAACCCGGGAGCGGCCTCGGCCGCCCGCAGCACGTCGGTCATCATGGTTCCGTCGCCTGGGCCAAGCTCGACCAGGCGCACACGCGGCGGGCAGCCAAGCCGGTCCCACACGTCCGCCGCCCACAGGCCGAGGAGTTCGCCGAACATCTGCGAGACATGCGGGGCGGTGATGAAGTCGCCGTCCGCGCCCAGGCTGGGGCGGGTCGCGTAGTAGCCCCCACCCGGGTCGTGCAGGCAGGCGGTCATATAGTCGGCCACCGACATCGGCCCGCCCTCGGCGATGGCGGCGATCAGGCGCTCACGCAGCTTCATGGGCGCCGGGCGCCGGCGCCTGCAATCCGCGCCACATCAGCCACGCCCCCGCCAGCACCATGGGAACGGAAAGCAGGATGCCGACCGTCAGGCCCAGGGGAAGATCGCGCAGGCCCGCGTCGGGCATCCTCACGTTTTCCAGCGCGATGCGTATCAGGCCATAGCCGACCAGAAAGAGCCCGGTGACCGCGCCGCGCCGCCGCAGCCAGCCGGCCCTGTGAGTGGCCAGGCGCAGGATGAGAAACAGCGCCAGCCCCTCCAGGGACGCCTCGTAGAGCTGGCTGGGATGGCGGGGGAGGGGGCCGGCGACGCAGGCGCCGTTGGCATAGGTGGCGATGGTGCGACCGCAGAAAATCATCCCCCACGGGGCCGTGGTGACCCGCCCCCACAGCTCGCCGTTGATGAAGTTGGCGAGGCGGCCGAAGAACAGGCCGATGGGCGCGCAGGCCGCCGCGATGTCGGCCAGGCGCAGCAGGTCGATGCGCTGGGCGCGGGCGAAGGCCGTCAGGGCCACGATCACCCCGATCGTCCCGCCATGAAAGCTCATCCCGCCGTGCCAGACGCGGAAGACCTCCAGCGGATCGGCGACGAGGATCGCCCGCTGGTCGGCCACGGTGAGCATGTAGAAGAGGACATAGCCCAGCCGCCCGCCGACAATGACCCCCAGGGTCACCCACAAGATGAGGTCGTCTATCTGCAGGGGGGTGGCCGTCGGCGCCCCGCCGCCCCACAGCCGCGGGGTCTTCACCAGGCTCACGGCGTAGCGCCAGCCCAGAAGAATGCCGGCGATATAGGCCAGGGCGTACCAGCGGATGGGAAAAGGCCCCAGGCGCAGGGCGCCCGCGTGCAAGGCCGGGATCGTGAACAGGTCGGGACGGATATCGGGAAAGGGCAGAGCCATGGCCCGCTTTAGCGCCGCCTCGCGCCAAAGTGTAGCGGCCCGGCGCCCCGTTCGCTTTCGCGCCGTTTTTGACCTATGATCGCGAGATGCAGACCCAGAACCCCTTCCTCGACGAAATGGCCAAGCTTACCCAGGCCGCCATGGGTTTGGCCCAGGCGGCGGGGGAGGAGGCCAAGAGCGCCTTTCGCGCCCAGACCGACAAATGGGCCGCCGACCTCGACCTCATCCGGCGCGAGGAGTATGAGGCCCTCAAGGCGGAGGTGGCGAGCCTGCGCGCCGAGATTGCCTCCCTAAAGGCGGCCCCGCGAGCGGCCGAAAAATAGCTCGATCCTGGGTCGAGACGAACGGCGCGAAGCAGATTAGCCTATCGGCCCACGTCGATGATTCACCCGCGCGGGCGGCGCGACACCGCCCACGAGCCTTCAAGGACGCCAAGGCCCCATGGACATCCCCCGACCGGAAGAAGACGACACCCTGATCGCCCTCGATCCGCTGGAAGTGGTCGAGCACGTGCTGGCGTCCGAAAACCTTTCCTTCGACCGCACCGACGACGGCGACCTGGCCTTCTGCCTGACCGGCGACTGGAAGGATTATGAACTGTGGTTCGCCTGGCGGCCGGACGCCGATTGCCTGCAACTCTGCCTGTCGATAGACCTCAAGGCGGGCAAGGCGCTGCGCGGGCCGGCCCAGGAACTGATCAACCTGATCAATCAGCGGGTGTGGCTGGGCCACTTCGAGGTATGGGCCGACGACGGCGAGGTGGTGTTCCGCCACGCCATGGCCCTGCCCGAGGGCGAGCGCCCGAGCCTGGCCCAGACCGCCTCGATGATCGACGCGGCCATGGAGTCGGCCGACCGCTTCTACCCCGCCTTCGACTTCCTGCTCGCCGGCGACAAGACGCCGGCCGAGGCCATGGCGGCCTGCATGTTCGAGACGGTGGGGCAGGCGTAACCGCGTCCCCGGCCATGACCACGCCGCCGACGCCGATTCTTCTGACCGGCGCCGGGCGCATGGGCGGGGCGCTGATCGCCGGCTGGCGGCTGGCCGGGGCGTTCATGGGCCGCGACCTCATCGTTCGCGATCCGCGCCCTGGCCCGGCGGCGGTGGACGCCCTGGACGCGGGGGCTCGCCTCAACCCGCCCGACGCCGAGCTCGCCGAGGCGAATACGGTCCTCCTCGCGGTCAAGCCCCAGGCTTGGCGCGAAGCCGCCCTGGAGATCGTGCCCCATCTGGCCCCCGACGCGATGGTCGTTTCCATCATGGCCGGGATCGGCGTTGAGGATCTCGCCGCCGTGTTCGTCGGCCGGACCATCGTCCGCGCCATGCCGACAACCGCCGCCGCCATCGGCCGGTCGGTGACCGGCGTCTACGCGGCCGAGCCCGCCGCCCGGGCCCGCGCGCGCGCCCTTTTCGAGCCGGTTGGCCTGGTCGTCGATGTGGAGCGCGAGGATTGGATGCATGCGGTCACCGCCGCGTCGAGTTCGGCCCCCGCCTTTTTCTACGCCTTCGTCGAGGCGTTGAGAGACGCGGCCGTGACCGCCGGCCTGCCCCCGGCCACGGCGGGCCATCTGGCCGCCGGCGCCGTCACCGCCGCGGCGGCCTTGATGGAGCGCACGGGGGAGGCGCCGGCCGACCTGCGGCGCCAGGTGACCTCTCCGGGGGGGACCGCCCAGGCCGGCCTCGACGTACTGGCGGGGCCCGGCGGCCTGGGCGAGCTGATGGCGCGCGCCGTCGCGGCCGCGGCGGCGCGTTCGCGAGCGCTGAGCGGGGTGAGCCGATGACCGATTCCTTGGACGACAGCCTCGACCGCGCCGCCGACACCCTGCTGGCCTTGGCCGCCGAACGGCCGTGGCGCGACATCTCCCTGCGCGCCGTCGCCGAGGCGGCCGGCCTGCCGCTCGCCGACCTCTACGGGCGGGCCGACGGCAAGGGCGCGCTGCTGGCCTATCTGTCGGCGCGCTTCGACAAGGCCGCCCTGGCCACCGCCGCCACCGCCTCCGACGACGTTCACGACCGCCTGTTCGACGCCGTCATGGCCAGGGTCGAGGCCATGGAGCCCCATCGCGCCGCCCTGATCGCCATCGCCCGCGACGCCGGCCCCCTGGCCCTCGTCGCCCATTTCCCGCCCACCGCCCGCGCCATCCTGGAAGCAGCCGGCATCGACGCCACGGTGCCGCGCCTCGCCGCCATGACCGCCGTGTGGGCCCGAACCGCCCAGGTCTGGCGCGACGACGAGGGCGCCCTCAACCGCACCATGGCCGAGATCGACAAGCGGCTGAAGCAGATGCGCTCCCGGCTGGGGCGGATCGGGGCGGGGTTCTAGCCCGGCAACCGCATCACCGCCCGCAGCCCTCCCAGCGGTGACCGGCTCAAGGTCACCTCGCCGCCGTGGCCGCGGGCCACGTCTCTAGCGATGGCGAGGCCCAGGCCGACGCCCTTTTCGTTCTGGTTGCGGGCGGGATCGAGGCGGGCGAAGGGGGTGAAGGCCTCCTCGAACCGGTCCTCGGGGATGCCGGGGCCATTATCGTCGATGGCAATCTCCACCCCGCCGGCGGGGGTGGGGCGGGCGGCGATCCGCACCCGATCGCCGTGAGCGGCGGCGTTCATCACCAGATTGGCCAGGGCTCGCTTCAAGGCGTTGGGCCGCACGACGGCGGTGAGATCCGGCGGCACGTCGACCTCCATCTCCGCCCCGGCGCGCACGGCGCCGGCGCTCACCGCGGCGACCAGGCCGCCTAGCTCGACCCGCTCGGCGCTCTCGCCTTCCTCGCCGCGGGCGAAAGCCAGATATTCGTCGATCATGTGTTCCATTTCGGCCAGATCGCCCTTCATGGCCTCGATCCTGGCCCCGGGCTCGGCCAGGGCCAGCTCGAGCTTCAACCGGGTCAGGGGGGTGCGCAGATCGTGGCTCACCGAGGCCAGGAGGGCGGTGCGCTGCTCGACGTGGCGCTGGATGCGCGCCTTCATGGCCAGGAAGGC
>JBBRQW010000131.1:0-6227 GCA_038225765.1 Caulobacterales bacterium
CATCAAAGACTTCCGCCGCGTCGCCACCCGATACGACAAGCTCGCCGCCAACTTCCTATCCGCCGTCGCCCTCGCCTCGCTCCTCACTTACTGGCTGTGAATGAGTCTGGAGCCTAGCGTTCTCCTCCCTTTGGGGGAGAGGGACCCCGAAGGGGTGGAGGGGGCCGCCTCTAAGCAAACACGCTGGCGGCGAGCACCCCCATCCCCGGCTTCGCCGGGACTTCCCCCTGAGGGGGAAGAGAGCCGATCCCTACGCCGACGCCGCGCCGCTCTTCTTCTCGGCGTAGATCATCAGGGGCGATCCCCTCCCCTCCACCACCTCGGCGTTGACCACCACTTCCTCGACGCCCTGCAAGGTGGGCAGGTCGAACATGGTTTCCAGGAGAATGGCTTCGAGGATGGAGCGCAGGCCCCGCGCGCCGGTCTTGCGGCCGATGGCCTTGCGGGCCACCGCCTTGAGGGCGTCGTCGGTGAAGGCCAGGCCGACGTTTTCCATGTCGAACAGGCGCTGGTACTGCTTGACCAGGGCGTTCTTGGGTTCGGTGAGGATGCGCACCAGGGCCACCTCGTCCAGGTCGTCGAGGGTGGCGATCACCGGCAGGCGGCCAATGAATTCGGGGATCAGGCCGAAGCGCTGCAGGTCGTCCGGTTCGACCTGGCGCAGAACCTCGCCGGTGCGGCGGTCGTCGGGATCGGAAACCTTGGCCGAAAAGCCGATGGAGGTGCCCTTGCCGCGCATGGAGATGATCTTCTCCAGGCCCGAGAAGGCGCCGCCGCAGATGAACAGCATGTTGGTGGTGTCCACCTGCAGGAATTCCTGCTGCGGGTGCTTGCGCCCGCCCTGCGGCGGCACCGAGGCGACGGTGCCCTCCATGATCTTCAGCAGGGCCTGCTGCACCCCCTCGCCGGAGACATCGCGGGTGATCGAGGGGTTGTCGGACTTGCGGCTGATCTTGTCGACCTCGTCGATATAGACGATGCCGCGCTGCGCCCGTTCGACATTGTAGTCGGCCGACTGCAGCAGCTTGAGGATGATGTTCTCCACATCCTCGCCCACATAGCCCGCCTCGGTGAGGGTGGTGGCGTCGGCCATGGTGAAGGGGACATCGATGATCCGGGCCAGGGTCTGGGCCAGCAGGGTCTTGCCAACCCCGGTCGGGCCGACCAGCAGGATGTTGGACTTGGCCAGTTCGACGTCGTTGTTCTTCTGAGCGTGGTTGAGGCGCTTGTAGTGATTGTGGACGGCGACCGAGAGCACCTTCTTGGCGTGTTCCTGGCCGATCACATAATCGTCGAGCACCTCGCGGATCTCGCGCGGGGTGGGCACACCGTCCTTTGATTTGACCAGGGTGATCTTGTGTTCTTCACGGATGATGTCCATGCACAGTTCGACGCATTCATCGCAGATGAACACGGTCGGGCCCGCGATCAGCTTGCGGACCTCATGCTGGCTCTTGCCGCAGAAAGAGCAGTAGAGGGTGCTCTTGCTGTCGCCGCTCGCGGCTTTGGTCATCGTCGCTTCTCACTCTCGAGCGGCCGGCGCCCAGCCGAACGCCCACTCCTGTCCCCGGTGCCCGCCGTCTCCGAGCCCGCGCGATCTGCGCCGCGAGTGTATCCTTCTTGACATTCCCCGATCCGGGCGCGGATCACAAGCCCATCATGGCGAGGGGGCCACATAAGGCGGCGGGTGTCGCATTTGGGGCGCCCTTCATCCTACGTATTTAAGAGGCCGGTCGGATCATGGAAAGGGGGGCGCCGCCGGGCCGGCAAGAGGATCCGTTTCGCCCACTGGTGGCGTTCGATTTCGACGGCACCCTGACCTGGAAGGACAGCTTCCTGGCTTTTCTGGCCTGGCGCGCCGGCCCCTTGCGCCACGCCGTGGGGATGGTCCGCCTGGCCCCCGCCGCCGTAACCTATGCGCGCGACCGCGACCGCACCGCGCTCAAGGGCGCCGTGGTTCGCGAATATCTGGAGGGAGCGGCGCGGGCCGATCTGGAGATCGAGGCCCAGGCCTTCGCCGCCGCCGCCTCGCGCCGGCTGCTCAGGCCCGACGCCCTGCGATGCTGGAAGCTGTGGCAATCGCGCGGCGCCCGACTGGCGATCGTCACCGCCTCGCCGGACTTCGTGGTCGCGCCGTTCGCCCACGGCCTGGGAGCGCACAGGCTGATCGGCACCCGGCTGGCGTTCGACGCGGACGGCAAGGTGACCGGCGCCTTCGATGGCCCCAATTGCCGGGGGCCGGAAAAGGTCGTCCGCCTGAAAGAGGCGTTCGGCGAGGCGGTGCGCCTCGAGGCCGCCTATGGCGACAGCGCCGGCGACACCGAAATGCTGGAACTCGCCGACGAGGCGGGCATGAAGGTGTTTGGCGAAAAGCCGTGAAACAGGCGGGCGCGAAGCCCGCGACCGCCCGCCTAGATTCAAAGATGTAGAGCCTGATCCGGCGTCCGCATCTGCTCCGTGCCAACGCAACAGGCTCTGGCCGCCTCAAAACCGAGACGCGGTCAGTTTCACGTCCGCCAACGCCCAGGCCCGGTCGAACGCCCGCCGTGTCTCGCTCGCCTCCTTGCGCCGGCCTTCGGCCTGAAGCGCCTGAATGAGGCCGAACAGCGCCCAGCCGTCGGCCCGGTAGGTCTTCAGGCTTTCGCGATAGACCGCCTCGGCCTGCGCCGGCCGGCGGTCCTGGATCAGGGCGGCGCCGAGGATATGGCTGACCGGTTGGTGCCAATAGGGCGGCTCCGTATACGGCAGGGCCTTTTCCAGCGCCGCCGCCGCCTGAAAATGAGTCACCGCCTCTCCCAGGCGGCCGGACTTGCGGGCGATTTCGCCGTCCAGGAGGGCGAGCGACAGATCGACCATCCGTGTCGCCGGGATGCCGACGGGGTCGTAGCGGCCGTAATCGGCGAAGATCAGCTTGGCCAGGCGGTCGCGATCGCGCCGCGCCGCCGCCAGATCGCCCAGATTGGCGTGGGCGAAGCCGCGCGCGTGGAGCCACACGGCAAGGTCCAGGGTGAGTTCGTCCGGCGGCGGCGGTTCGGCCAGGACGGCGCGCCATTGGCCGAAGCGCAGCAGGGTGGCCACCGGGGTGAAGACGTAAAGCTCGCCCAACGGCGTCGCCTTGGCCAATTCGACGGCGTCCACCGCCTTGACCAGCCGGCGCGAGGCGTCGAGCGCGGCGCCTCGGCGGCCCTCCATCTCGGAGGAGGTCCACAGGAAGTGGATGTTGTGGCCGTAGTATCCGGCCGGATAGAAGCCCTGGGCCTTGCAGGCGGCGATATAGGCTTCATCGACCGTGGCGGCGCGCGCGTTGACGCGCACGGCGTCGGCATACCGCCCGACCCGGTAGTAGATGTGGGAGGGCATGTGAACGATGTGCCCGGCGCCCGGCATGAGGCTCAGCAAGCGGTCGGCCGCCCCTTCGGCGCGCTCCGGGGTGGTCGAGGCCTCCACCGCGTGAATATAGAGATGCAAGGCGCCCGGATGATCACGCTGGCGGCCGATCACGTTCTCGAGCGTGGCCACGATCTCCGCGCCATGCCCCTTCGGCGTCTTCCCGTCGGCCTCCCAGTAGTCCCAGGGCTGGGTGTCCATCATCGCCTCGGCGTAGAAGACGCCGGCATCCAGATCGCCCGGATGGTCGCGCCAGAGCTTTGACATGGACCGGGCGTAGGCCTCGTCCAGGGTCTTTCGGTCGGCCTTCGGGTCGGGGCTGTAGCGCGCGGCGAGGGCCTCGATCCACGCGCGCTCCTCGGGCGACGCCTTGGCCTCCAGGGCGCGGGCGCGGCCAAGCGCCTGCCAGGCCGGCGCCACCGCGTCTGCCGGCATCGGCAGATTGATGTTGGGGCCGAGCGCGACGGCCACGCCCCACCAGCAGATGGCGCAATCGGGATCCAGCCGCGCGGCTTCGCGGAACGAGCGGATCGCCTCGGCGTGGTTGAAGCCGAAGAGCAGGTTCACACCCTGGTCGAAGAACATCGCCGTCGTCGCGTTCTTCGTCGAGATGGGGTGACGGTGGGCGCCCAGGCCCTCGAACACCGGCGCCCCGGGCTTGTCCGCCTGGCCGACGTAGACCGACGGCATGGGCGCCATGGGCGCGCCCATGTTCATCGCGCCCGGGGGCATGACGCCCATCGGCGACGCGGTCGCCGGCCAAGCCGGGGCGCCGGCCGCCAGTGCGCCGGCGACCGCCATGGCGGTGAAAGGGACGGCCAAATTCACGATGCCCCCATTCCCCGTTTGGTCCACGCCCTGGCCAAGGCGCACCAAGAGCCGAACGCGTCAAGGCCGCGGTGACGCGGCCAGGCTCTCCGCCTTCCCGCGAACGGGTGGGAGGCGGTGAGAATCGCGCCTTAACCCTTTTCCGCCTTCTCCGCCGCCTCCGAGGCGGCGCGGCTTTCGTAGATATGGTCGACGATTCCCCAGGCCTTGGCTTCCTCGGCGTCCATGAAATGGTCGCGGTCGAGCGTGCGTTCGACCTCCTCGAAGGTGCGGCCGGTATGCTTGGCGTAAAGCTCGTTCAGGCGCCGCTTGGTCTTGATGATGTCCTCGGCGTGGCGCTCGATGTCCGAGGCCTTGCCCTGGAAGCCGCCCGACGGCTGGTGGAGCATGATCCGGGCATTGGGCAGGGCGACGCGCATCCCCGGCTCGCCGGCCATCAGCAGGAAGGAGCCCATGGAGGCCGCCATGCCCATGCAGGTGGTGGCCACCGGGCAGCGCACATATTGCATGGTGTCGTAGATCGCCAGGCCGGAGGTCACGATGCCGCCGGGGGAGTTGATGTACATGTCGATCTGCTTCTTGGGGAATTCCGATTCCAGATAAAGAAGCTGGGCGCAGATCAGGGCCGACACGCCGTCGTCGACCGGGCCGTTCAGGAACACCACCCGCTCGCGCAGCAGGCGCGAGAAGATGTCGAAGGCCCGCTCGCCGCGGCTGGACTGCTCGACCACCATCGGCACGAGATTGAGGGAATGGGCGGGAGAGTCGGTCATGGCGGGTCCTTGGCTGGCGTTTTGATATCGCCTCGCGGGCGGGGCGTTGCAAGGGCGGGAGCCATGGTGGCCGCCCGACGCCCCTTGCGTCACTCAGTGCAAGATGGGTTCCTTCCCCCCTTGCGGGGGAAGGTGGCGCGTGAGCGCCGGATGGGGGGTGGTTCCCCGGTGTAGGTTCGTTGCCACACCCCCACCCCCAACCCCTCCCCGCAGGGGGGAGGGGCGCGAAAAGTCCAGCTATTTTGCTTTCGGCTTTGTGGCCTTGGGTTTGGCGTTCGGCGGCGCCTCGGCCTTCGGTTTCGCCTTAACGAGCGCGGGTTTCTTCTCCGCCTTCGCCCTGGCCTTTTTGGCCGGCTTCTCGGGCGCGGTGAAGGCCGCCGGCAAATCGTCCTCCTTCAGCAATTCTTCCTTGGAGACCGCCTTGTCGGTGACCTGGGCGCGGGCGAGGATCAGATCGACGACCTTTTCCTCGTAGAGGGGCGCGCGCATCTGGGCCTGGGCCTCGGGGTTCTGACGCATCAGATCAAAGGCCTGCTGGGCCTGGGCGCCGTAACGCATGGCCTCGGCCCGCATGGCGTCGGCGAGTTCCTGGTCGGAAACCGTCAGATTCTCGCGCCGGCCGATTTCCGCCAGAACCAGGCCCAGGCGCACCCGCCGCTCGGCGATCTGGCGGTATTCGGCGCGCAGGGCCTGCTCGCTCTTGCCCTCGTCCTCCGGCGAGGCGGCGCCGTCGGCGGCGTCCTTCTCGACCTGGCGCCAGATGCCGTCGAACTCCGCCTCCACCATGCGCGACGGCAGGGCGATGGCGTGGCGGGAATCCAGGGCGTCGAGCAGCGCCCGCTTCAGCTTGAAGCGCGAGGCGTCCTTGTACTGGTTCTCCAGGTTGCCGCGGATGGCGTCGGTCAGGGCCGCCAGATCGGCCAGGCCCAGGCGCTCGGCCAGGGCGTTGTCGGCCTTGGCGGCCTTGGGCGCGCGCACTTCCTTGACCGTGACCGCGAATTCCGCCGCCTTGCCCTTGAGCCTCTCGACCGGATAGTCGGCCGGGAATTCCACGTTCACCGTCACCGCCTGGCCCGCCGCGGCGCCGACAAGCTGGGTCTCGAAGCCGGGAATGAACTGGCCGGCCCCCAGCACCAGTTCGGCGCCTTGCGCCTCGCCGCCCTCGAAGGCTTCGCCATCGACGCGACCGATGAAATCGACGACCAGCTGATCGCCGTCACGGGCCTTGACCGCCTTGCC
>JBBRQW010000132.1:0-5689 GCA_038225765.1 Caulobacterales bacterium
AGGCCCTGCAGCAGGATGACTCCCATTCCCCAGTGGGCGAAGGCGGCGCGCAGGGACCGCTCGGCCCCCGGGTAGCCGGTGGCGGCGAGCAGCCAGTGGCCGACCGGCGAGAGGCCGTAGCCGATGGCGTAGCCGGCCAGGCCGCCGATCACCGAGGCGGTCGCGCAGATCGCCGCCAGGCGCCAGGCGCGCTCGGGCCTGGTGAGCACCATGGGGACGAGCAGGACGTCCGGCGGAATGGGAAAGAACGAACTCTCCGCGAACGCCAGGGCCGCCAGAGCCACGGCGGCGTGGCGCGAGGCCGACAGCCTCATCGTCCAGGCGTAGAGGCGTCGCAACATCTTAAGGAGAATCCAAACGGGCGGGTCGGCGCCCTGTATCAGGCGCGGGCGCCCTTCCGCAAAGGCGTTTCCAATGACACTATATCGATCCTCCAAGGAGTCCGCCCATGAACGCTCCCGCCGCCGTCAAGAACGACCTGTTCGAAAACCCGCTCGGCACCGACGGATTCGAGTTCGTCGAATTCACCGCCCCCGAGCCCGAGCGGCTCAAGGGCCTGTTCGAGCTCATGGGATTCGCCGCCGTCTCGCGCCACCGCTCCAAGAACGTGCTGCGCTTCGCTCAGGGCGACATCAACTTCATTCTCAACATGGAGCCGGCCGGCCAGCCGGCCGCCTTCCGCGCCCAGCACGGCCCTTCGGCCAACGCCATGGCCTTCCGGGTCAGGGACGCGGCCAAGGCGCTGAAGCTCGCCGTCGAGCGGGGGGCGACGCCGGTCGCCGGCCCGGTCGGCCCCATGGAGCTGAACATCCCGGCCATCGAGGGCATCGGCGGCACCCACCTCTATCTGGTCGATCGCTATGGGGCCAAGGGCATCTACGACGTGGATTTCGTTCCCCTCGAGGGCGCGCCACAAACCGTGCCGGGCGTCGGCCTGACCTATCTCGATCACCTCACCCACAACGTCCACCGCGGCCAGATGGGCAAGTGGGCGGAATTCTACGAGCGCATCTTCAACTTCCGCGAAATCCGTTATTTCGACATCGAGGGCGCCCAGACCGGCCTGGTTTCCAAGGCCATGACCAGCCCCTGCGGCAAGATTCGCATTCCCCTGAACGAGAGCCAGGATGACCACTCGCAGATCGAGGAGTTCCTGAGGGACTATCGCGGCGAGGGCATCCAGCACATCGCCCTGGGGACCAGTGACATCTGCGCGGCGGTGGAAACCATGAACCAGCGGGGGGTCAAGTTCCAGGAGGTTCCCGACACCTACTACGAGCAGCTCGACGCCCGCGTTGCCGGCCACGGGGAGAATCTGCAGCGCCTGCGCGCCGACCGCATCCTGCTGGATGGCGCCCCCACCGAGGGCCAGGGCCTGCTGCTGCAGATCTTCACCCAGAACATGATCGGGCCGATCTTCTTTGAGATGATTGAGCGCAAGGGCAACGAGGGCTTCGGCGAGGGTAATTTCAAGGCCCTGTTCGAAAGCATCGAAGCCGACCAGATGCGGCGCGGCGTGCTACCGGCGAAGGGAGATTGACGTGGCCTTGCGCCCCCTCCGTCACGGCGCGACGCCGTCGCGCCGCGCCACCTCCCCCGTAAGAGGACAGGGGAGGAAAGAATGACTTCCGCCTTTTCTTCTTTCCTCCCCTGCGAAGCGGGGGAGGTGGCGCGCGGCGCCCTTTCGCGCCGCGTGACGGAGGGGGCGCGCCCCCATGCCTAACCGCAACTGGATCCCGGTTCGCGGCGCCCAGGGGGAGCATTCGCGCCAGGCCCACGCCGACATGCCCGACGGCACCTTCGAGCGCGAGGTCTCCAAGGAGGGGTTCTTCGGCCCCGCGGCCTTCTTCCATCACCGCCGCCCTCCCACCGGCTGGACGCGTTTCGAGGGGCCGCTGCGCCCGCGCGCCTTCGATCTGGCCGCCCTCAACGAGGCCACGCCCTCGCCGTGGGAGGCGCCCAAGGTGCTCTTCAACGCCCATGTGGAGATGCGGTTCTGGAAACTGGCCGCCCCCATGCCGGCCCTGGCCCGCGACGCCGACGGCGACCTTCTGCTCTTCGTCCACGAGGGGCGCGGCGACCTGTTCTGCGACTACGGCCACATCGCCTTCGAGGCCGGCGACTATCTCTATGTTCCGCGCGGAACGATGTGGCGCCTGGCGCCGGAAAGCACGGCCGCGATCCTGACCATCGAGGCGACGAACGGCCACTACACCCTGCCCGAGCGCGGCATGTTGGGGCCGCACGCGGTGTTCGACCCGGCCATGCTCGACACCCCGGTCATGGACGGCACCTTCCGCGCCCATCAGGACGCGGCCGGCGACTACCGGGTCGAGATCAAGAAGCGCGGCGCGGTCTCCACCGTCACCTTCCCCTACAACCCCCTGGACGCGGTGGGCTGGCACGGCGACCTGGCGCCGGCCCGCCTCAACGTGCGCTCGATCCGCCCGGTGGCGAGCCACCGCTATCACCTGCCGCCCAGCGTCCACACCACCTTCGCCGCCGACCGCTTCGTGGTCTGCACCTTCGCCCCGCGCCCCTTCGAGACCGACCCGGGGGCGCTCAAGGTGCCGTTCTTCCACAACAACGACGACTACGACGAGGTCTTGTTCTACCACGCCGGCGACTTCTTCAGCCGCGACAACATCGAGGCCGGGATGATGACGTTTCACCCCAGCGGCTTCACCCACGGCCCGCACCCCAAGGCGCTGAAATCCATGCTGGTCCAGGCCAAGGCGGCCACCGACGAATACGCGGTGATGATCGACGCCCGCGATCCCCTGGACATCGGCGACGGCGCGGCGGCGGTGGAGAACGCCGCCTATGTCGATAGCTGGAAGAGCCCATGAAACTCGCCTCCCTGAAATCGGGCCGCGACGGGCGCCTGGCGGTGGTCTCGCGCGATCTGGCCTGGTGCGTGGAGGCCGACGGCGTCGCGCCCACCCTTCAGGGCGCCCTGGACGATTGGGAGCGGTGCGAGCCCCTGCTGCGCGGGCTGGCGGAAAGCCTGGAGCACGGTTCGGTGGCCCGCGCCCGCTTCCACGAACGCGCCGCCGCCAGCCCGCTGCCCAGAGCCTATCAGTGGGCGGACGGTTCGGCCTATGTGAACCACGTCGAGCTGGTCCGCCGCGCCCGCGGGGCGGAAATGCCGGAGAGCTTCTGGACCGATCCCCTGATGTATCAGGGCGGCTCCGATGGTTTTCTCGGGCCCCGCGATCCCATCCCCCTGGCCGACCCGGCCTGGGGCTGCGACCTGGAAGCCGAGGTGGCGGTGATCGTCGGCGACACACCCCAGGGCGCGGACCGGGAAACGGCGCTCGCCGCCGTCCGCCTGGTCATGCTGGTCAATGACGTCTCCCTGCGCGGCCTCATTCCCGGCGAGCTCGCCAAGTCCTTCGGCTTCTTCCAGTCCAAGCCGGCCAGCGCCTTCTCGCCGGTCGCGGTGACGCCGGACGAGCTGGGCGAGGCCTGGAAGGACGGGCGCCTGTCGGGCCAGGTGATGGTGGAGCTCAACGGCGCCCTGTTCGGCCGCGCCGACGCCGGCGTCGACATGACCTTCGACTTCGGGACCCTGATCGCCCACGCCGCCCGCACCCGCGCCCTTGGCGCCGGCTCCATCGTCGGCTCGGGCACCGTCTCCAACCGGGGCGCCGACGGCGGCCCGGGCAAGCCGATCGCCCAGGGCGGGGCGGGCTACAGCTGCATCGCCGAGCTGCGCACCGTCGAGACCCTTGGCGGCGGCGCGCCCCGCACCCCCTTCCTCACGGCCGGCGACACGGTGCGGATCGAGATGCGCGATGCGTCCCGCCGCTCGATCTTCGGGGCCATCGACCAGACGGTGATAGCGGCCTGAACGTCGCGGGAACCCAAGCGCCCTGCCCGCGGGTTCCACGGGCGAAAGGAGCCGAGCGCCATGCCCAAGGGCGACAAGTCCAAATACACCGGCAAGCAGGAACGCCAGGCCGAGCACATCGAGGCGAGCTACGAAGCCCGCGGCGTCTCCGAAAAGGAAGCCGAGCGCCGCGCCTGGGCCACCGTCAACAAGGATGACGGCGGCGGCAAGAAACAGGGCGGCTCGGGTCGCGGAAAATCCACCGGCCACCCCGCCGCCCACGAGGGTGGCGCGAAGGGCGGCAAGGCCTCGGCGAGCCGTTCGGCCGCCGACCGCTTGGCCTCCGCCAAGAAGGCCGCGGCCACTCGCGAGCGCAAAGCGAACTGAGCCGCGCCTTGTGAGCTCGGCCGCCGGTTGCTAGAGCCCGTGGCGCCGCCCCAGTGGCTAACGATCCGGGCGGCGAGACGCGGGCGTGGCGGAATTGGCAGACGCGCCGGACTCAAAATCCGGTTCTGGCGACAGAGTGTCGGTTCGACCCCGACCGCCCGCACCAACAACAAATGCCGCCATGTTCAACGGCGGGGCCCGGCGCTCAGCCAGCGTTCTTCTCGAAGCTCGCTACGCCGTCCGGGCGGTGCGCCCAAGGTTGGGCGGTGGAGGTCCAGACCTCGAACCGCGGCTGGAGCGGGAGCGGTTCGTCCAAAGTGGAGGCCCTGACCGCCACGACGGGGCCAGCCTCCAGGCGGCTGACAACGTGCGTTCCGCACTCCGAGCAGAAATGGCGATCGATCATGTTCCCGGAGGCGGCCGCGCGGCGATAGGTCTTCAGCTCTCCCTGGGTGAGCCGGAAGCTGCCTTGCGGGCCAATGACGACGGCCACGGGCTCTCCGCCCGTGAGGTGTTGGCAGTCTCGGCAGTGACACAAGCCGAGCATCTCCGGTTCGACCGTCAGTTCGAACTTCACTGTCTCGCACAGGCATCGACCTGTGCGCATCGTCCCCTCGGCCACACGACCCCCCTTGCGCGATCCTCACCGGCGAACAGCCATCACCGGATGGTAATCTTTAGCGGAAACCGAGCGCTGGCCAAGGTTCTAGATTCGACCGTCCCGACACTCGACACCCAGGACACCGCCAGGATGTCGGATGTCCGACACCCTCAACTTGGCGAGGCATCCTTACCCCCCGGGCATGGCGGGCGCCTCTTTCGACAGAAGTTCGGATGGGCCGCCGCCGGGCCGTGGGCGGGCAAGCCGCTGGCCTTCCGATGGCCACTCTTGGGCCAGGGCGAGGCCGGGCCTGGGCAAGGAATGGGCGCCGGGGCGGCCGGCCGACTAGGCAGTACTGTAGGCCATGGTGGCGCGGTCGCTGGCTCGACTGGCCGCCATGACGTCCCGCAGGCGGTGGGCCTCGAGCAGGTTGAGGCGGGCTTCCTTGACCCCCGCCGGGGTCTTCAGAGCTTCGCTGTCGCGGGCCATGCGCACCAGGGCGGCGACGATCGCCCGCGGGCTGGCGTCTTCGGCCTCATCCTGTTCGCGGCGCAGTTCCGCCACGCGCTCGGCCACTTCGGGGCGCTTGGCGAGGCGGCAGGCGTGGCTGGTGTCGGCCACGAAACCGGCGTCCTCATAGGCCTGCTCCAGGCCGGCGCCCTCGGCCCTGCCCTGGGCGAAGGCTTCGTGACGAGGATTTTGCAAAATAGGCATCGGACATTCTCGCGGATTAGGCTCCAGACTCATTCACAGCCAGTAAGTGAGGAGCGAGGCGAGGGCGACGGCGGATAGGAAGTTGGCGGCGAGCTTGTCGTATCGGGTGGCGACGCGGCGGAAGTCTTTGATGCGGCAGAAGGCGTTTTCGACCC
>JBBRQW010000133.1:0-5659 GCA_038225765.1 Caulobacterales bacterium
GGCCGACATGACCCGCAACGCCTTCATGAACGGCGACATCTCCACCGTGATGAGCCCGCGCACGGTGATCACCTGGGCCCAGAACGCCGAGATCTTCGCCGGCGACCTGGCGCTCGGCTTCCGCATGACCTTCCTCAACAAATGCGACGAGCTGGAACGCCCGACCGTGGCCGAGTTCTACCAACGCGCCTTCGGCGGCGACCTTCCCGAGAGCGCGGCGCGGGTGAAGGTGGCCTGATCGGCGGGCGGCCGCGATCGACGATTTGGCGCGCCGCCCCGGCGGGGCTAGACTTGGCCTCGGGGCGGAGGCCCATGCGACATGAACGCAGCGATCGTCCTGGCCTTGGCGGCCGCCCTCGGCGCGCCGCAACCCGATAGCCTTCCGGCGGCCATGCGCGCCGACGTCGGCCCGTGGCACCTCAGCGAGGTCGGCGGCAAGGTCCGCTGCACGGTCCTTTTCACCGATCGGCTGAACGGCGGCGGTCACGCCCTGCAGGCGCCCGGGGCGTGCCGCCTCGCCTTTCCGCCACTGAAGAATTTATCCGTGTGGAGCCTCGATATCCACGGCGCGCCGGTCTTTTTCGATCCGCTGCGCCAGCATGTCCTCACCTTCAGCGGGCCGGTCGGCGGACCCTTCCAGGCCGTTGCCTCCGACGGCAAGGCCTGGCGCCTGGAGCCAGCCCCGCCCCGCGCCTCAACGGCGCCGCCGGGCCCGACGGCCCCCCCGGCCCCGCCCGGCCCGCCGGTTCCCTCGGCCCCGCTCTTCCCGCCCAAGTGACCGGCGGGTCAGACTGGCGCGACTTGAAAATCCTGATCGTCGGCAAGCGGGCCAGCGTCACCGGCTGGCTGGAAGACTGCGCCGCCGCCTGGCGCGCCGAAGGCCACGAGGTTGGCGTCGCGGCGACGCGCGATCCCAGGCTGCACGCGTCGATCGAGGCCCTCCTGCTGGACAGGAGGTTCGGCGCGCCGTTGGCGAGCGTCATCGCCAGGCAAGCGCGGCGGTTTTCGCCGGACATCATCGTGGCCATCGGCGCCTACCATATCCCCGCGCCGGTGCTGGACCACCTCGTCGGCCTGCCAGGGCGTCCTCCCATTGTCGGCTGGGTGGGCGACCTGTTCGCGAAAGGCGCCGGGCCGGCGGCGCGGCGGCTCGACGCCGTCGCCTATACCGACAGTGGCCTGGTGGCGCTTCACCAGGGATTGGCGTTCGAGACCACCGCCTTCTACCTCCCGCACGCGGTCAATCCCCACCCGGCGAGGCCCGCCTCCCCACCGCCGGTTCGCGAGAATCGCTTGGTGTTCGTCGCCAATCCCACCGACCATCGACGACGGGTCGTGGCCCAGATCGCCGACCCCATCTCGATCTACGGGCCGGGGTGGACGCCCGTTCCCGGCGTCGATCACCAGATCGTGGGCCGCCGGGTGGCGCGAGGGAATCTGCCGGCGATCTATGGCCGGCATCTGGCGGCCCTGAACATCCGCAACGAGCACAATGTCCTCGCCGGACTCAACCAGAGAAGTTTCGATCCCTATCTGGCCGAAACGCCGGTGGTGAGCGACGACCAGAAGGATCTCGCCCTGTGCTTCGAGGTGGGCCGGGAGGTTCTGGTCTACCGCGATGTCGCGGGGCTCAACGACATCCACGCCCGCCTTCGCCGCGACCCCGGGCAGGCCGCCGAGATCGGTCGGCGTGGCCGCGAGCGGGTTCTGGCCGAGCACACCTACGCCCGGCGCCTCGAACGGCTGATCCAGAGGGTGTAAGTTCAACCACGAACCTCACGAACCCCACGAACAAGGCGATGGCCGTTGCGCGAAGCGCGGGCGCTCCCTTTCCACAGTCCACGGGCGCGTTCGTGGAGTCCGTGAGGTTCGTGGTCCATCTTACTAGGCCTTCTAAGCCCTCCGCGCCCGCGCTATGACCTTGGCCGCCATGTCCCACAAGGAAAGCCCCCCCGAGGTCTTCAAGCGCGCCCTGGCGCACGCCGCCCGCTCCCTGGCCGAACAGCCGGACCTGGAAGTGGTGTTCTCCGGCGACGGGCCGAGCCTGATCGGGCGGCGCGCCGTCCTGCCCCACCCGCCGCGCGAGTTGTCGGGCCCCGAGACCACCCGCATCCGCGGCCTCGCCGACCAGATGGCGCTGCGCGTCGCCCATCACGACGACGCCGTTCACGCCCGCGCCAAACCCAAATCGCTGGAGGGCGCCCAGGTCTACGACGCCCTCGAGCAGGCGCGGATCGAGGCCATCGGGGCCAACGCCCTGATCGGCGTGCGTGAAAACCTGGCGGCGGTCTGGGAACAGAGCGTTCAGCGCCGGGGCCTGGGCCACCTCGCCGATCGCGCCGCCGCGCCCATGGCCGATATCGTCGCCTTGATGGTTCGCGAGCGGTTGACCGGGGAGGCGCCGCCGCCCGCGGCCAAGGCCCTGGTCGATGCCTTCCGCGCCGAGATCGAGGCCAAGGCCGGCCCCGACCTCGATCGTCTGACCGGCGCCACTCACGATCAGAAGGCCTTCGCCCGCATCGCCCGGGCGGTGGTCCGCGATCTCTCCATGGGCGACGATCTTGCCGACGCCGCCGACCAGGATGCGGAGGACGACGAGACGCCGGACGGCGAGGCGGAGGCGGCGAGCGAGGGCGAGGGCGAAGGCGAAGAGTCGGCGCCGAGCGCCTCTCTGGACGACAGCGAGAAGAGCCGCCGCGACGCCGAGAGCGCCGAGAGCCAGCTCGCCGAGGCCGACGAGGACGAGAACGCCGACCCCTCCGACGACGAACTCGATCTCACGGACGGCGACAGGCCGGCCCGGCCGAACATCCAGGATCACGGCCGCCCCGAGCCCGCCTACAAGGTGTTCACCGCCCAGCACGACGAGATCGTCTCGGCCGAGGAGCTGTGCGAGCCGGAGGAACTGACCCGCCTTCGCGCCTATCTCGACCAGCAGCTGGCCAACCTCTCCAACGTCGTCTCGCGCCTGGCCAACCGCCTGCAGCGCAAGCTCCTGGCCCAGCAGAACCGTTCGTGGAGTTTCGATCTGGAGGAAGGGATGCTGGACGTGGCCCGCCTGACCCGGGTGATCGTCGATCCCACCGCGCCCCTGTCGTTCAAGCAGGAGGAGGAAACGGAGTTTCGCGACACCGTGGTCAGCCTGCTCATTGACAACTCCGGCTCCATGCGCGGCCGGCCGATCATGGTCGCGGCGGTGTGCGCCGACATTCTCGCCCGCACCCTGGAGCGCTGCGCGGTGAAGGTGGAGATCCTGGGCTTCACCACGAGGGCGTGGAAGGGCGGGGCGTCACGGGACGACTGGCTGAAGGCCGGCAAGCCGGCCTCGCCCGGCCGCCTCAACGACCTGCGCCACATCGTCTACAAGTCGGCCGACGCGCCGTGGCGGCGGGCGCGCAAGAATCTCGGCCTGATGATGCGCGAGGGCCTGCTCAAGGAGAATATCGACGGCGAAGCCCTGATGTGGGCCCATCAGCGCCTGATCGGCCGCACCGAACAGCGGCGCATCCTGATGGTCATTTCCGACGGCGCGCCGGTGGACGATTCGACCCTGTCGGTGAACTCCGGCCACTATCTGGAGCGCCATCTGCGGCGGGTGATCGCCGAGATCGAGGGCCGTTCGCCGGTGGAGCTGATCGCCATCGGCATCGGCCACGACGTCACCCGCTACTACCGCCGCGCCGTGACCATCGTCGATGTGGAACAGTTGGGCGGGGCGATCACCGAGCAACTCGCGGCGCTGTTCGAGGAGGAGCCGCGGGGCGCCGGCCGGGCCGGGCGCGGCCTTCTTTCCCCGCCGCCCAGCGTGCAAGGCGCCCCGCCGCTGAAGGCGACGACGTTCCGCGAGGTCAGGGAGGCCCTGGCGTGAATCCCGTCTGCGTCGCCGACTATCGAGAGGCCGCGCGGCGGCGCCTGCCCAAGGTGCTCTTCGACTATCTCGACGGGGGGTCCTATGGCGAGGCGACCCTGGCGGCCAACCTCGATGACCTGCGGGCCATCACCCTGCGCCAGCGGGTGCTGCGCGATGTCTCCCATCTTTCCCTGGCTGTCGAACTCTTTGGCCAGAGCCTCTCCATGCCGGTGGTGCTGGGGCCGATCGGCCTTGGCGGCATGTATGCCCGCCGCGGCGAAGGCCAGGCGGCGCGGGCGGCGACGGCGGCGGGCGTTCCCTTCAGCCTTTCCGCCCTGGGAGTCTGCGCCATCGACGAGGTCGCCCGCGCCGCCGCCCCGCCGTGGTTCCAGCTCTATATGATCCGCGATCGGGGCTTCATGGCCGACCTGCTGGCGGCGGCGCGCGAGGCGGCCTCGCCGGTGCTGCTGTTCACCGTCGATCTGCCCGTTCCCGGGGCGCGCTATCGCGACGCCCGCAACGGCATGACCTCGGCCAGGCCGGCGGCGCGGGCCCGCCACGCCCTGGACGGCCTCGCCCATCCCTCCTGGCTGTGGGACGTCCAGCTTCGAGGCCGACCCCACACCCTGGGCAATTTCGCCGCCGCCGCCGCCGACCTGAAAAGCCTCACCCAGTACTGGGCCTGGATCGGCCGCAACTTCGATCCATCGCTGACCTGGAAGGACATCGACTGGGTGCGCGAGCGCTGGCCTGGGCCGATCGTGCTCAAGGGCATCCTGGACGCCGACGACGCTCGCGAGGCGCGGCGCTGCGGCGTCGATGGGATTGTCGTCTCCAACCACGGCGGGCGGCAACTGGACGGGGCGCCATCGACCATCGCCGCCCTGCCGGCCATCGCCGAGGCGGTGGGCGGCGACCTGACGGTGCTGATGGACGGCGGCGTCCGCTCGGGCCTGGACGTGCTCAAGGCCCTGGCCCTCGGGGCCAAGGCCTGCCTGATCGGCCGCGCCTGGGCCTACGCCCTGGCCGGCGGCGGCGAGGCGGGGGTGGCGCAGGTGCTGGAGATCATCCGCCAGGAGCTGCGCGTGGCCATGTCCCTCACGGGCTGCGCCGACGTGGGCGCGGCCGGGCGCGAACTCCTCAGCCGGTAATCAGGCGGCCGGCTGCTCGGCCAGCTTGGCCTTGACCTGCTTCTTGATCTTCAGGGCGCGGGGCGAGAGAGCCGTATCGTGGGCCTTGACCAGAAAGGCGTCCAGGCCGCCGCGGAAATCCAGGGTCCGCAGGGCGGCGTTGGAGATGCGCAGCCGGAACGCCTGCCCCAGGCTGTCGGAATGCAGGGTGGCCGGCCCCAGCGCCGGCAGGAACCGGCGCTTGGTCTTGATGTTGGAGTGGCTCACATTGTGGCCGGTCATCGGACCGACGCCGGTGAGTTCGCAGCGGCGTGACATAGGGCCGGACCTTCGTTTCGAGCCAATGAGAACGCGCCAGCGGGGAACCGGCGCGGGAGCGGCGATATAGGCCATGGGCGCCGCGAGCGTCAAGGTTGGCGCGGTTCGGTCCAATCGCTCAGCACGAAGCTTGTGGGTAAATCATTTACGGATACAATATGTTGTAGGGAACAAACGCCGAATGAGATGAAGTCACTGATTCGGTCATGGTTCGTTTCGGCCCTGTTCACGGGCGCGGATGGCGGGCGTTAAGACTTTCGGCTTCAACCCTGTTCGCATCCGCGGGCGATCGCCTGGCCGGCGGCCCCTCGCCATTGACAATCGACCGTGGGGGCTGAAAAACACCCGCCGCGCCTGCCGA
>JBBRQW010000134.1:0-5581 GCA_038225765.1 Caulobacterales bacterium
ATCTGGGAGTGGGCGGGCCGCAACCTTTCGGCGGCCAGCGCACGATTGCTGTCGCCCGCCGATCGGGTCGAGCGCGCGCTGGCGCCCTGGGCGGCCTATGTGGTCCTGCCGCTTTTCGCCTTCTCCGCCACGGGTTTCCCCTTGAGCGTTGATCTTCGTTCGGCCGACTCCCTGCATGTGCTGATAGGAGTGGTCCTGGGTCTGGTCGTGGGCAAGCCGCTCGGCGTGGCCCTCGCGGCGCTGGTGGCGGTGAAGGCCAGGATCGCGGTGATTCCGGAGGATACAGCGCCGCGCGCCTTCCTGGGCGGCGCCCTGTTGTGCGGCGTCAGCGACCCGGTGGCGCTGCTGATGGCGGATCAGGCCTTTCCTCACGGGGACTTCGCCGCGGTGGCCAAGATCGGCGTTCTCGCCGGCTCGGCGTTGGCCGCCGCATTCGGCGCGCTGGTCCTGATCACCAGCCCTCCGCCGGTCACGCCAGCCCCGACCGGAACCGTCGCTTGAACCGCTTCCAGCCCGCTCATGCTTGGGCCTTTTCAGATGCGGGCTGGAAGCCCGCGCTACAAACAAAGACACTCGATTGAACGCCGAGGGGGACGACGATCAGATCGTGCCCTACGCCGACTCTGGGCCGTTGTCGGCAAGGCTGGTGAAGAACGGGACGTTGAAGACCTACAAGGGCTTCCCGCACGGCATGCCCACCACGGAGGCGGCCACGATCAACGCCGATCTGCTCGCGTTCATCAACGATTGACTGGCGCCCACTCCGCTTTCCACGGAGCAAGGGCTCGCCCCTATGGGTCGTTTGCTCGCCTTCGATCCCAAGCCGCAAGCCGACACCCGCGGCGGGATCCCTCGGCCCCCTATCCTTGAGACAGGACATTATCACTGGAGCTTGCTCCCCTCCCGCGCTAAACGGCCTCGGAAAGGCCGCCCGCCTTTCTCTCGCGGGAGGCTCGTTTCAGCTTGGCCAATGTGACGGTGATCGGCGCTCAGTGGGGCGACGAGGGCAAGGGCAAGGTCGTCGACTGGCTGGCCGACCGCGCCGACGTGGTGGTCCGCTTTCAGGGCGGCAACAACGCCGGCCACACCATCGTGGTGGGAAACAACACCTACAAACTCTCCCTCCTGCCGTCGGGCGTGGTCCAGGGCAAGCTGTCCATCATCGGCAACGGGGTGGTGGTCGATCCCTGGTCGCTGCTGGATGAGATCGCCAGGGTGCGCGGCCAGGGCCTGGCGATCACCCCCGACGTTCTGGTCGTCGCCGACAACGCCTGCCTGGTCCTCCCTTTGCACCGCGACCTCGACGCGGCGCGCGAGGCGCGGGCCGGGGCGGGCAGGATCGGCACCACCGGGCGCGGTATCGGCCCGGCCTATGAGGACAAGGTCGGCCGCCGGGCGATCCGCTTCTGCGACCTCGCCGACGAGGGCGCCCTGAGCGGCAAGATCGAGCGGCTGCTGGCCCATCACCAGCCGCTGCGCGCCGGCCTCGGCCTACCTGAGGTCACGGCGGGCGCCCTGCGGGCCGAGCTTCTGGCCGTCGCGCCCAGGGTCCTCCCCTATCTCCAGCCGGCCTGGCGGGTGCTCGGCGAGGCGATCAGGGGCGGGCGGCGAATCCTCTTCGAGGGCGCCCAGGCGACCATGCTGGATGTCGATCACGGCGCCTATCCCTTCGTCACCTCGTCCAACACCGTGGCCGGCCAGGCGGCGGCCGGATCGGGGGCGGGGCCGGCGGCGGGCGGCTATGTCCTGGGCATCGTCAAGGCCTATGCGACGCGGGTGGGCGAGGGGCCCTTCCCCACCGAACTCACCGACGACACCGGCGAGCGGCTGGGGACGCGGGGAAACGAGTTCGGCACCGTCACCGGGCGCAAGCGGCGCTGCGGCTGGTTCGACGCCGTGCTGGCCCGCCAGTCGGTGGCCATCGGCGGCGTTCAGGGCGTCGTCCTCACCAAGCTCGACGTGCTGGACGGTTTCGACACCTTGAACCTCTGCGTCGGCTATCGCCTGGGCGGGCGGACCCTCGACTATCTGCCGGCCGGCGCGAGCGACCAGGCCGCCGTCCAGCCGATCTACGAGCCAATGGCCGGCTGGCGCGAAAGCACGAGGGGCGCCCGCGCCTGGAGCGACCTGCCCGCCGCCGCCGCCCGCTATGTCCGCCGCATCGAGGACCTGATCGGGGCGCCCATCGATCTCGTCTCCACCAGCCCCGACCGCGACGACCTCATCCTGCTGCGCGACCCGTTCGGGGGATAAGGCGGTCGTCGATCTAAATGAGTTTTACCACCAAGCTCACGAAGAACACCAAGAAAAGGGAAAGGTCCTCCTTCGTGAACTTCGCGTTCTTCGTGGTTAATCTTCAAAGGTGAGCAAATTTAAGCGTTGACCATGTTCTGCTCGATGGCCGCCGCCCGCATGGCCTTCTGCAGCTTTTCGAACGCCCGCACCTCGATCTGGCGCACCCGCTCGCGGCTGACGCCGTATTCGGAGGCCAGGGTCTCCAGGGTGGTCGGGTCGTCCTTGAGCCGGCGTTCGGTGAGGATGTGGCGCTCGCGGTCGGTGAGTTCGGTCATCGCCTCTTCCAGCAGGCCCATGCGCAGGGACTTCTCCTCGTCCTCGGCCAGGCGGGTCTCCTGGCTGACCGCCTCCTTGTCCTCCAGCCAGTCCTGCCACTCGTTCTCGCTGTCCACCCGCAGGGGGGCGTTGAGCGAGGCGTCGGGGCCGGAAAGGCGGCGGTTCATGCTGATCACCTCGGCGTCCAGCACGCCGAGCTTGGTGGCGATCTGGCGCACCTGGTCGGGGTGCATGTCGCCCTCCTCCAGGGCGCTGATCTCGCTCTTGGCCTTGCGCAGGTTGAAGAACAGCTTCTTCTGCGCCGCCGTGGTGCCCATCTTGACCAGGGACCAGGAGCGCAGGATGTATTCCTGGATCGAGGCCCGGATCCACCACATGGCGTAGGTGGCCAGGCGGAAGCCGCGGTCGGGCTCGAACTTCTTGACCGCCTGCATCAGGCCGACGTTGCCCTCGCTGATCACCTCGCCGATCGGCAGGCCGTAGCCGCGGTAGCCCATGGCGATCTTGGCCACCAGGCGCAGGTGCGAAGTGACCAGGCGGTGGGCGGCGGCCGGGTCCTCGTGCTCGCGCCAGCGCTTGGCGAGCATGAATTCCTCGTCCTTGGCCAGCATCGGAAATTTGCGGATCTCGGTCAGGTAGCGCGACAGGCCGCCGTCCGGCGACATGACCGAAAGTGTATTCACCGCCGCCATGGTTCTTTTAACTTCCCCTCGCTGAAAAGGTTTTCGTCGGCCGCGCACACGACCGCCCTCCCCCTTTGAACACCTTAGATAGGCGATCGTTGCGGCGCCTTTAAGACAGGCCCCGGCCAAGCTTTCTAACGGCTCTGTCAGAAATTCCGCAGCGCCGCTTCCAGCCGCGCCATGTCGGCGGGAAGCGGCGTCTCGAACCGCAAGGCCTGGCCGGTGATCGGGTGGGTAAAGCCCAGCACGGCGGCGTGCAGGGCCTGGCGCTTCAGGCCGGCGGCGGCGACGGCCTCGCGCACGGCCGGGGCCGGCGGCCCCGAGCCATAGGCCGGATCGCCCAGGCACGGCGCGCCCTTGTGGGCCAGGTGGACACGGATCTGGTGGGTGCGGCCGGTCTCCAGGCGGCAGACGACGCGGGCCGCCACGGGCCTGGCGGCGGGGCCGAAGGCGCGGGCCACGGCGTAATGGGTGATCGCCTCGCGGCCGCCGGCGCGCAGCACCGCCATCTTCTTGCGGTCGGCGCTCGAGCGGCCAAGGCGCGTCGTCACCGTGCCGGCGGCCGGCGAGGGCGCGCCGCGGGTCAGCGCGATGTAGCTCCGCTCGATGTCGTGGGCGGCGAACAGGGCGCTGAGGCCCCGGTGCGCCGCGTCGCTCTTGGCCGCCACCATGACGCCGGAGGTGTTCTTGTCCAGCCGATGCACGATCCCCGGCCGCGCCACCCCGCCGATCCCCGACAGGCTCGCCCCGCAGTGGTGAATGAGGGCGTTGACCAGGGTGCCGGAATGGCTTCCCGGGGCCGGGTGGGCCGACATGCCGGCCGCCTTGTCGATGACGATCAGGTGTTCGTCCTCGAAAAGGACGGTGAGTTCGATGGCTTCGGCCTGGGGGTCGGCGGCCAGCGGGGCGGGAATGCGCAGCTCATAGGCCCCCGCCGTGGCCTTGGCCGAGGCGTCGGTCACGACCGCGCCGTTCAGGGTCACCGCGCCGGCCGCCAGCAGCGCCTGGACGCGGGCGCGGGAGAGGTCGGGCAGAGCGTCGGCCAGGGCGCGGTCGAGACGGCCTGAGGGGGTGGTCAGTTCGATATGGCGCGGCGGGTTGGAGCCCCCATCCCGGCCTTCGGCCGGACTTCCCCCAAGGGGGGAAGAGAGAAGACGTGGCGGCGGCGACAAAGCCTCTCCTCCCCCCTTGGGGGAGGGGGACCCCGAAGGGGTGGAGGGGGCGCGGCGCGCCAACGAACTTACCGGACCAACCCTGCTTCGCACCTTCACTTGCGGTTGCAAAAGTCCAAGAACCGCCGCTGCAGTTCCTTGTCGGATTTGAACACCCCGGTGAACTGGGTGGTGATGGTCGAGACGTGGCGGTGGTTGACGCCGCGGGTGGTCATGCACTGGTGTTCGGCGTCGATCAGCACCGCGACGCCGGCCGGCCTCAGGGAATCGACGATGGCGTCGGCGATCTGCTGGGTCAGGGTCTCCTGGGTCTGCAGGCGGCGGGCGAAGATCTCCACCACGCGGGCCAGCTTGGAGATGCCCACCACCTTGTTGGTCGGCATGTAGGCGACATAGGCCTTGCCCAGGAACGGGGCCATGTGATGCTCGCAGTGGCTCTCCACCTCGATGTCGCGCAGCATGACGATGTCGTCATAGCCCTGGACGTCCTCGAAGGTGCGGTCGAGTTCGCGGGCCGGGTCGGCGTGGTAGCCGGCGAACCATTCGCCATAGGCGTCCACCACCCGGCCGGGCGTGTCGACCACCCCTTCGCGGCGCGGATCGTCGCCGGCCCAGGCGATCAGGGTGCGCACCGCCGCCATCGCTTCTTCGCGCGACGGCCGCGCCACCGCCTCCAGGTCGGCCTCGGCGAGGCCCGGCCGCTCGCCAGTCAGGGCATCCATGCGGATTGTTCTTTCCACGGCCTTTGAGCGCGCCGCCGCCCCGATGGCTTCGCGGCCGGCCAGTCTCTATATGGGCCGGGGCCACCGCCCCGCAACATTCACCTCTCGCCCATTTCGAAATGACCCTTCGCCTCCACGACACCATGGCCCGCGAGAAGCGGCCCTTCGTCCCGGTCGATCCGGCCCGGGTGACCGTCTATGTGTGCGGGCCGACGGTCTACAACTACGCCCACATCGGCAACGCCCGGCCGGTGGTGGTGTTCGATGTCCTCTTCCGCCTGCTGCGCCGCCTCTATGGCGCCGATCACGTCCTCTACGCCGCCAACGTCACCGACGTGGACGACAAGATCAACGCCAAGGCCGCCGCCGAAGGGGTTTCCATCGACGCGGTCACGGCGCGCTATCTGGACGCCTACCACGCCGACATGGCGGC
>JBBRQW010000135.1:0-5577 GCA_038225765.1 Caulobacterales bacterium
AGGGAGGCGGAGAACACCATGAAGGTCAGGCTGACGAACAGGCTGAACAGCAGTTCGTAACGCCGCGCCACCATGGCTTCGATGAGATAGCTCATGGCGTTGGACATGCGGCCCAGCTTGGCGAGGCGCAGGATGCGCGCCAGGCGGAAGGCGCGCAGCAGATAGGGCGAAAGACCCGCCGACGGCGTGGCGAAACTGGCGACGATGGAAATCAGGTCGATGATGGCGGTCGGCGAGCGTACGTAGCGCAGCAGCCCGCGCCAGCCGGGGCCGTATTTTGGATTTTCCGCCGCCGTCCACGCCCGCGCGACATATTCGGCGCTGAAGACCGCCCCGATCACCCATTCCATGGCGGTGAAAAGACGGTCTCGGCCGGCGGCGACCGTGGGTTCGGTCTCGATGATGGCCAGGAACGAGGTGACCAGGATGGTCGCGAACAGGACGATGTTCACCGGCGAGAGGCCACGCTTGGGCCACGCCGCCGGTTCGAGCTGCACATACAGCCGATAACGCAGGGACGCCGTCCCGCCGCGGCGGGACGCGCCCTCGTTTTGCGCGGAGGATGGCTGGGACATTTTCCGAACTCAGATCGCGCGAAGCGATATCCTTTGGTGGGATGGGCCCCTGGGCGGGCGGGTCTATATGTCCGCCGCGGCCCCCGGAGGCAAAGGAAAGATGCGTCGGCGCCAGTACGGCGGCGGTGTCCGGCGAGGGGCGAAACCGGCCTCAGGCCGTCTCTTCATTCACGCACCCCTGGGGATGGAACAACCCGATGGGCCCGCTGGGCGCGAAGGAAATCTCGCTGGCGGTTTCGTTGACCCGCGCTCCGGCCGCCTCGCAGGCGGCGATGACGTCGGCGAACCGCTCACGGGTCCCGTCGGGCAGAAGGCGGCTGTTGAGCTGAAGGCAAAGACGGCCGGGATACCGCATTCGCTCGCCGGTGACGTCGCGGATGAAAAAGTCCCAATCGGCAAGGCTCCAGTAGAGCCAACCGCGCGCCCGATCGAAGCCCAGGGCGTCGAACTTCAACTGGAAGGCGGTAACCAGATCGAACCGGCCCAGGGTCGCGGGCAACGGTTGCCCGGGATTGACCCGCCAGGTGCGCCGATCGACATCCATCAGCGCGCACAGATCGATATAGAGGGGAAACGCCAGGTCGATGCCGACCGTCTGGTGGCCAAGCGCATTGCACACCGCCAGGAAGTGTCCGCCGCCGGCGCCGAGGTCGAGAATGCGCAGCGGCGGCGAATCCGCCAGGCCCATGCTGAACGCCCGAGCCACCTTGTCCTTCAGCCAGGGACATACATCCAGATACTTGTACATATATGTCGGATCGCCGAATCCGGGGGCGGATCTATACTTCTCCTGCAGCGCGAGATGCGCCTCGGGATCGATACGGCCGACCACGCGCTCGAACAACGTCCGATGCGCCTCGTCGGCGATCGTCTCCGCCACCTCGGCAATCCGCCGGCTCAAGGGGCTAAGCGGCTCAAACTCGATCGCCACCGATTTCTCTCCACTTCACGCGCCGTGGTTCGACCGAAAGCGCCAAAGCCTGTCAACCCTTCCCTTTGGCCGGCGCGGGGGTCGCCCGGCTAATCGCCCTTGATCGGGCGCGCGCGAGCCGGTCTAAGGAGGCCTCTTTTTTTCAAGCCGCCGAAGGGCGCGCCCTGTCCCAGACGATCACCCCCGACCCGGCGCCATCTAACCCGATCGAACGCGTCAAGGCCCTCCATGCCCAGCGGGCGTGGCGCGCCTGCGTTCGCGCCATCGTCGAGGCGCTTGGGCAGGGGGCCCTTGGGCAGGGAGCGCTTGGCCTGGCGACCGACGGGGCGCGGGCGGAGCTGCTGTGTTTGAAGGCGCGTGTCCTGATCCAGAACCTGAAGCGCCCGCGCCCGGGCCTGGAGGCGATCGAGGCCGCCCATCGCCTGGACCCCAGCGATCGCACCGTCCTCGAAACCCTGGCTCGAATGCGTCAGATGGCCGGAAGCGCCGCCTCGGCGTTCGCCATTCACAAGCGCCTACATCGGGCCGGCGATCCTTCGGGGCGGGCCCTGCGCGGCATGTTCGACGTGCTCATGGGGCGCAAGCGTTACGCCGCCGCCGAACGCCTGGCGGCGCGCCTGGAGGCGCAGGGTTCGACGCCCGGAAGTCCGTCCGCGGCGACTCTCGCCCGCGACCGGGTCGAAATCGCCCTCGCGCGAAGGGACGTGGGCGCCGCCCAGGCCATGATCGACGCCGCCAAGGCGACGCCCGGCGCGGCGCGGATGGACGGTTTCGCGGTCGTCGCCGCCTCGCTTAGAGCCGAGTTGGCGGCCGGCGACACCATGGCCGGTCACCGTCACCTGGCGGTCGCCGGGGCGGCCTACTGCGGATCGACGACCCTGGGCGTCATCCTCGGGTCGATGCCCGCCTTCGCCTTCGCCGGCGAGACTCATTGGCTGACCAACGCCCGCACGCCGGCCCTGGGCCTCGAATCCATCCTCACCACGACAATACCGCCCGAGCGGTGGCCGATCGCCTGCCGGGTCTGCGGCCCCGCCTGCCGGTGTTTCGACACCGCCTTCCGCCTGAATCTCGCGGCCGACCCGGTCGGCTGGTACGCGAAGATCGCCGATCGCCTCGGCGTCAAGAACCTCGTCACCGCCGACAAGAATCTCCAATTGTACTGGGAGCGGGACCCGCTGTTTCGCTTCGACCACATCATTTTATACAAAACACCGGTTCAACATCTTCGTTCGATGCTGAAGCAGGAGATTCGGCGCAACGGGGCCGCGCCGCTCGCCGAAGGCTGGGTCGGTTCCAGTCTGGACCGCTGGACGCAAAAATATCTGGGCTATCTGAAAACCATTCGCCAGGGCGGGCGCCGGGTGGTGGTGAACTGGGAGGCCTTTGTCGCCGACCCGCCACGCCATATGCGGCGGCTTTCCAGCCTGCTGGCCATACCGCTGGAGCCCTCGTTGCTGGAGCACATCCGCCTGCTTCACTTCATCGGCGGCAACACCGGAATCGATGTGCGCGGTCTGAAAATCGATCCGAAACTCGTCCTGCGCGCCTCCGACGCCCCCGCCCTGCCCCCGGACCTGCTCGACGAGGCGGTGGAGCATCCCCTGTCCAACTGGATGGCGCGCCTGCTCGACGGCGAATATCGGCGGAATTTTCCCGCTCGGCCCGGCGCCGGCGCCGATGGGGCGCACGGCTTGGCGTGATCAAGGCGTCGGCGGGGCGGTCGGATCCACACCGGAGAGGCGGCGGGTCATCAGCGAGGGCGGCGGCCCGTCCGACAGGTGGAATCCATAGAATTCAATCCCCTCGAAGCCCTTCTCGATGACCGTGGTGCGATAATAGGGGCTTAGGGCGAACGATACCGTCTTCATCATCTCCGGACGCCAGGTAAGATGCCCGGAAAACCAGACGGGAAAGTTGTAGGCCGGATGGGGAAAACACTTCGCGCCGATGTCCACGATCTCGATCTCGCCGTCCCTGCCCTCGCCGCGAAAATCCAGCACCTCCCGCGAGGATATATATCGCCCGTCGTGTTTCAACATCACGCCAAAATCCGGATCGACATAGGCCCACTTTTCCGTGTTCGGCAGGTACACATCCATGAATATATGACCGACGTTCTTGTCGTTTCGCAGCACGACTTTGCGACAGGCGTGACCGTCGTCGATCAAGAGGTAGGCCAGGCAGTCGACAATGTGACCACAATGAAGCGCCAGGGGCTGGTCGCTGTGGAACAGCTTCTCGACGATGCGGGTCGGCAGGAACGGGCCGCGCCATATCTCTCCCTTATGCTCCACCGCCTCGAAGCAGAGATTGGTGTCCGCCGCCGAGTGCCAACTGGCCTGGGCGACGAAGGCGGAGATCGCCACGATCCGTTCGTCTCCGCCGGCGGCCGGATCGATCAGGAGCACCTTCGCGGCACCGAAAGCCCCGATCACGCAATAGGCCCCGTAGCGTGGGAATCGAAGGCCGCCCGCCAACACCTCGATATCATCGTTGGAGGCAGGCGCCGTGCGTCCGGGAATCGGAAACCCCTGGAGCTTGACGCCCGTGAATAAGGTTTCCGCGTATGTGTGGTTGAAGGGGTTTTCGAGCGTGAGTTCGGACCAGGCGAGTTCCAGCTTGCCGAAGATCGAAATCTTCATATCGCCCTCCAAATCGGTCGTTTTCGCCTAGTGGATCGAACATTTGTGGCGTGACTTTTCAAATGGGATTTGGGAGCATCCATTTGAGGCGCGCCGCCGGGATCATTCGCCAAGGTCGATCGGCCCATCGACATCGAAGGATATGCGCCCCTTGGCGGCCAGAACGTCGGCCCCGGCGCGCCCGCACGCCTCCAACAGCCGTTGATAGTAGCGCAGGGTGTTGTCGGCGAGCACCTGAAAATTGAGTTCGAAATAGAGCCGCCCCGGATAGCGGCAGCGTTCTTCGGTCAGGTGCCGGATCAGATAGGCCCAATCCTCCAGATCCCAGTAGCGGCGCACCCGCTGGGCGTCCCGGCCCAGGGAGTCGAAGCTCACGGCCACGCCGGTGATGATGTCGAACCGGCCCAGCTCGGGCAACGGCTGGCGCGGCGAGAGTCTGAAGATGCGGCGATCCACCTTCATCAGCCGGGCGAGGTCGGTGTAGAGAGGCACTTCGACATCCAGGCCGATGACCTCGTGGCCGAGCGCCGCGCATACGGCCGGAAAGTGACCGGCGCCGGTTCCCAGATCGAGGATGCGCGACGGCGGGCGGTCGAAAAGGCCGAGGCGTTGGGCCCGCCCTATCTTGTCCTTGATCCAAAAACATACATCGAAGTATTTGTAGATGAATTTTGGATCGTAATCGACAAGTCGATCGCGCCATTTTGTTTGCGCCAGAGCGTATTCCTCGGCGTCGATTCGATCCGCCGCCGCCCTGAACACCGACTTGTAGGCCGGATCGGCGATGCCCTCTTCGATCTCGCCTATGCGCCGGTCGAGCGGCTCGAGCGGTTTCAACTCCAGCATGGAAATCTCCAAATGCGGCGCGCGCGGCGACCTGGGTGTCTCTCGCGACCGCGCGCGCCCATCGATGTAAGCGAACAGCCATGTTTTTCACCCGTATGGAGGGAGGGCCCGCCAGCGGCAAGAGAGCCACGCGCCTGGCCTCCAGCGGGCGGGTGGTCTATCGGGACCCTCATGTGAGAGCGGCGGCGCGAGGCGCGGCTCGGTGAAAGCGGGTAAGAGCACTTTGGCGGCGGGCCACCACTCCACGGGACTGTCCAGCGTATGAGCTCCGAAGCGTCATTCCCGGCCGCGCCGGCCGCCGCGCCGCCCATGCATCCCACCCTGGCGAACAATCTCGCGGTCATGTCTCGCGTCATTTTCGCGTTGATGATTCGCGAGTCGCGGACGCGCTACGGCCGATCGGACCTCGGCTATCTCTGGGCCCTGTTCGACCCGATGATCCAGATTCTGGTGTTCTGGCTTATCTTCACCCTCCTCCAGCGGGTGGTGCCGGTTCCTGCCACCATGCCAGTGTTCCTGATAACCGGTATTCTGCCATACAATTTCTGGAGAAACTGCGTTAGCCGCGGCGCGAGCGCGG
>JBBRQW010000136.1:0-5531 GCA_038225765.1 Caulobacterales bacterium
CCAAGCGGCGCGGCGTGGCGGTGGTCATGGTCGGCCACGTCACCAAGGACGGTCAGATCGCCGGGCCGCGGGTGGTGGAGCACATGGTCGACGCCGTTCTCGCCTTCGAAGGCGAGCGCGGCTATCCCTTCCGCATCCTGCGCGGGGCCAAGAACCGCTTCGGCGCCACCGATGAGATCGGCGTCTTCGAAATGGGCGACGCCGGCCTCACCGAGGTCAGAAATCCGTCGGCCCTGTTCCTCAACGATGGCGGCGAGCGGGCGGCCGGGGCGGCGGTGTTCGCGGGGATCGAGGGCTCGCGGCCGGTGCTGGTGGAGTTCCAGGCCCTGGTGGCGCCGTCCGTATACGGAACGCCTCGCCGGGCGGTGGTCGGCTGGGACGGCGGGCGCCTGGCCATGGTGATGGCGGTCCTGGAGGCGCGTTGCGGCCTTGGATTCGCCACCCGCGATGTCTATCTGAACGTCGCCGGGGGATTGCGGATCAGCGAGCCGGCGGCGGATCTGGCGGCGGCGGCGGCCCTCGCCTCCTCGTCCCTGGAAACCGCCCTGCCGCAGGACTGCGTTGTGTTCGGCGAAATCAGCCTGTCGGGAGACGTTCGTCCGGTGAGCCGAATGGAGATGCGCCTGAAGGAAGCGGCCAAGCTGGGCTTTTCCCGCGCCCTGGCCCCGGCCGCGCCCGACGGCGGTTCGGGCGTGGCCCTGACCGGCGTCGCCCGCCTGGCCGACGCGGTGGCGCGGATCGGCGATAATCGGTGGGATTAGCCGGCCCATGACCCTTTTCGATATCCTGGCCGGCGCGGTGCTGATCGTTTCGGGACTCATCGGCTTCGCGCGCGGCGCGACCCGGGAAGTGACCACGGTGATCGCCTTCGTGCTGGCGGCGGTGATCGCCGTCTTCAGCCTGCGCTTCACCGGCGCCCTCGCCCGGCACTTCATCGCGACGCCGTGGATGGCCGGCGCCGCCGCCATCCTGGTCGTGTTCGTGATCGCCTACATCGTTCTGCGCGTTATCGGCGAGAGGCTGACCGGCGGCGTGCGGCAGACCGTTCTTTCCGGCTTCGACCGCACCCTCGGCTTCGCCATCGGTGTGGTGCGCGGCCTGGCGGTGATCGGCTTGGCGGCGCTGTTGATCCACGCCGCCATGCCGCCGGAGCATGTGCCGCCCTGGATCGCGAGGGCCAAGCTCTATCCCTTGGCCAACGCCGCCGGGGGGGCGCTGCGCGCCTTCGCCCCGCAAGGGTTCAAGGCCGCCCACGACATGGCGGCAAGCACGGCGCAAGCGGTGACGGCCGCCGCCCCTTCGGACAGCCAATCCTCGCCGGGGTCGCATCCCATCGCCGGACGGGGCTATAGCGAGGGCCAACGCAAGGCCCTCGACGATCTGGTGGAGAAAACGCGGTGACCGTTGACGACGACCAGCTTCGCCTGGAATGCGGCGTGTTCGGGGTGTTCGACGTTCCGGACGCCGCCGGGGTGGTGGCGCTCGGCCTGCACGCCCTGCAGCATCGCGGCCAGGAGGCGTGCGGCATCGCCGCCTTCGACGGCCACGGCTTCCACACCGAGCGCCATCTGGGCCATGTGGCCGACGCCTTTTCCGGCGGCGATCTGACGGCGCGCCTGCCCGGCCGCGCCGCCATCGGCCACACTCGCTATTCCACGGCGGGCGGCAGCTTCCTGCGCAACGGCCAGCCGATGTTCGCCGACCTGCAGACCGGGGGCCTGGCCATCGCCCACAACGGCAACCTCACCAACTTCCTCACTCTGCGCGAACAGCTCGTGTCCGACGGCGCGATCTTCCAATCGACGTCGGATTCCGAGGTCATCCTTCACCTCATCGCCCGCTCGCGAAAGGGCAAGCTGGTGGCGCGGTTCATCGACGCTCTGAGCCGGATCGAGGGCGGCTACGCCCTGGTGGCCCTCACCAACAAGAAACTGATCGGGGTGCGCGACCCGTTGGGCATCCGCCCCGTGGTTCTGGGCGACCTCAACGGCAAGGCGGTGTTCGCCTCGGAGACCCGGGCGCTTAGCATGGTCGGCGCGCGCTTCGTGCGCGATGTGGAGCACGGCGAGATGGTGGTCGTCTCCGAGGACGGCGTCGAATCCATCCGCCCCTTCCCCGCCGCCAAGGCGCGGCCGTGCGTGTTCGAATACGTCTATTTCGCCATGCCCGACAGCGTGGTCAACGGCCGCTCGGTCTATGAGGTGCGCAAGCGGCTGGGCCAGCGTCTGGCCCAGGAGAGCGGCGTGCCCGCCGACATCGTCGCGCCGGTCCCCGATTCGGGGGTTCCGGCGGCCATCGGCTACGCCCAGGAAAGCGGCATCCCGTTCGAAATGGGCATCATCCGCAACCACTATGTGGGCCGCACCTTCATCCAGCCGACCCAGGACGCGCGCGAGATGAGCGTGCGCATGAAGCTCAGCCCCAATCGCGCGGTTCTGGCCGGCAAGCGGGTGATGCTGATCGACGACTCCATCGTGCGCGGAACCAATTCGGTGCGGGTGGTGCGGATGGTGCGCGAGGCGGGCGCGACCGAGGTTCATCTGCGCAGCGCCTCGCCGCCGCTCAAATGGCCGGACTATTACGGCATCGACATGCCCGACCGCGACAAGCTCCTGGCCGCCGACCGCAGCCTGGAGGAGATGGCCCGGATGCTGGAGGTCGATAGCCTGGGCTTCCTCAGCGTCGAAGGGCTCTATTGGGCCATGGGGGCCGGTCCCCGCGATCCCCGCTCGCCGCAGTTCACAGATCACTATTTCACCGGCGAATACCCCACACGCCTCCTCGACCGCGAATTGGCGCGGGGCCGCAACGAACCGGCCGAGCGGCAACTATCGTTTCTGGTCGATGCGTGAGCGAGGCGACGCCCTCCCCTTCTTGGCGCCGCCGCCTCACCCCCGATCCCTACATCATCGCCATCCTGGCCATGGTCGCCCTGGCGAGCTTTCTGCCGGTGCGGGGCCACGCGGCGACGGACTTCTCACTCGCCACCAAGGCCGCCATCGGCCTGCTGTTCTTCCTGCACGGCGCCAAGCTTTCGCGAAATTCGATAATCGCCGGTCTGATCCATTGGCGTCTGCAGCTAACCGTCCTGGCCGCCACCTTCGGGCTCTTTCCCGTCCTGGGGCTGGCGGCTCGATGGCTTCCGGCGGCGATCCTGCCCGGATTTCTCGCTCAAGGCGTGCTTTTCCTCTGTTGCCTGCCCTCGACGGTGCAATCGTCCATCGCCTTCACCTCCATCGCGCGAGGCAATGTGGCGGCGGCGGTGTGCGCCGCGTCGGCGTCGAATCTGCTGGGCATCTTCCTCACGCCCGTCCTCCTGGCGGTCACCATGGGCGGTCGCGGCGCGGGGTTTTCCACCACCGAACTCGAGGCCTTGATTTTCCAGCTTCTGCTGCCGTTCCTGGCCGGCCAGATCGCCCGGCGATGGATCGCCGGGTGGATGACGCGGCACGGGCGGCTGGTCGGCCTGGTGGATCGCGGCTCGATCCTGCTGGTGGTCTATGGCGCCTTCAGCGCCGCCGTCGTCCAGGGCATCTGGCGTCAGGTTTCGGCCTGGAGAGTCGCCGAACTGGCGCTCGTCTGCGCCGTCCTGTTGGCTGTGGTCCTCAGCCTCACCGTCCTTTTCGCCAGGACCGCTGGCTTCGCCAAGGCCGATGAGATCACCATCGTCTTCTGCGGCTCGAAGAAGAGCCTCGCCTCGGGAGTGCCCATGGCGGGTGTCCTGTTCCTGCCCGCATCGGTCGGCCTGCTGGTCCTACCGCTGATGATCTTCCATCAGCTCCAGCTCATGGCCTGCGCCCTGATCGCCCAGCGCTACGCGGCGCGGCCCGTGGAGGAGGGTTGAGCAAGATGCCCGAACCGAACAAGCCGCTCGCCGGCCGCGTCGCTCTCGTCACCGGGGCCACCCGCGGCATCGGCCGCGCCAGCTCGCTGGCGCTTGGAGTAGCCGGCGCGCACGTCATCGCGGTCGGCCGAACCCAGGGCGCTCTGGAGGAACTCGACGACGCCGTTCTGGCCGCCGGCGGCGAGCGGGCGACCCTGGTTCCCATGGACCTCACCAACGGGCCGGGCGTCGATCAACTCGGCCTGGAAGTCTTTCAGCGCCACCAGCGGCTCGACATCCTCGTCCACGCCGCCGCCATGTTGGGGGGCCTGCGGCCCGTGGCCCACATTCCCCCCGAGCTGTGGGAAAAGGTCCTCGCCACCAACCTCACCGTCGCCTTCCGCCTGATCCGCTCCCTGGAGGTCCTCCTGAAGGCCAGCGAGGCCGGCCGGGCGATCTTCCTCACTTCCGGGCGGGCCAACCATCCCAAGGCCTTCTGGGGGTCCTACGCCGCCACCAAGGCCGCCCTGGAAGCCCTGGTCCGCTGCTGGGCCGACGAGGTCGATGGCTCGCCGCTGCGCGCCGTCCTCCTCGATCCGGGCACCATGCGCACCAGGATGCGCGAGCAGGCTTATCCCGGCGAGGATCCAACCACCCTCACCGATCCGGCGGAAATCGGACCGCTGATCGTCGAACTGGCGCTGACGAACGAACCAGGCCCGCCCACCGGCGTGGTGAAATTCATCGACTGGAAGTCCGGGCGCGCCGCCGCTTGGCCTGGAAGGCCTTGACCGGATCGCTCGGCTCGTCGGCGTAGGGATTGGCGCCGGACTTGACGGTGATGCGGATCGGCGTTCCGGGTAGATCGAAGCTCTGGCGGAGGGAATTGACCAGGTAGCGACGATAGCTGTCGGGCAGCTTGTCGGCCCGGCTGGCGAAGAGGACGAAGGTCGGCGGCCGGGCCTTGGTCTGGGCCATGTATTTGGGCTTGACGCGTCGGCCGTTCACCGCCGGCGGCGGGTGGCGCTCCACGGCCATCTTCAGCCAGTCGTTGAGGTCCCGGGTCTTGAGTTTGGTCGACCAGTCGCCGTGCGCCTTGACGACCGCCGGCATCAGGCGGTCGAGCCCCCGCCCCGTCTCGGCCGACAGGTGCACCACCGGCGCGCCGCGCAGTTGCGGCAGCATCTCACCGGCGCGTTCGATGAAGCTTTTCAGCCGCGCGCCCGGCTCCTCCACCAGATCCCATTTGGCCAGCACGAACACCAAGGCGCGCCCTTCGCGCTCCACCAGATCGGCGATCTGCAGGTCCTGGGTTTCGAAGGGATGGGTGGCGTCCATGACCAGGACCACCACCTCGGCGAAGGTGATGGCGCGCAGGGTGTCCTGGGTGGAGAGCTTCTCCAGTTTCTCCTCGATCCGCGCTTTTCGCCTCAGTCCGGCGGTGTCCACCAGACGCACCCGCCGACCCCGCCAGTCCCAATCCACCGAAACCGCGTCACGGGTGATGCCGGCCTCCGGCCCGGTGAGCAGGCGCTCCTCGCCGACCAGTTTGTTGACCAGGGTGGACTTGCCGGCGTTGGGCCGGCCGACGATGGCCAGGCGGATAGGCTTGTCGCCGCTCTCTCGTTCCTCGCCGTCGCCGGGGATTTCCTCGTCCGGCGCCGCGGCCAGGACCGCCGCGAAGAGATCGCCCAACCCCTCGCCGTGC
>JBBRQW010000137.1:0-5344 GCA_038225765.1 Caulobacterales bacterium
AGTTCCTGCAGATGACCCTCACCGTACTGGTCACCATCCCCACCCTGCTGACGGTGTTCACCATCACCGCCTCCATGGAGATCGCCGGACGCTTGCGGGGCGGCAGGGGGCTGTTCGGCTGGATCGCGGCCCTGCCTTGGGAGCGGCCCATGGTGCTGGCCACGGGCCTGGCCTTCGCCATGCTGTGGTTCGGCGGCTTCGGCGGCCTGATCAACATGAGCTACGGCATGAACGCCATGGTCCACAACACCTCATGGGTGACGGCGCACTTCCACCTGATCTTCGGCGGTACGGTGGTGATCATGTATTTCGCCATCGCCTATGAGATCTGGCCGACCCTCGCCGGGCGAGCCTTCGCCTCTCTCAAGCCGTTGCGCTGGCAGCTGTGGCTGTGGGCCGTGGGCATGATGGTGATGACCATCCCCTGGCACATTCTGGGATTGGAAGGCCAATGGCGGCGGGTGTCGGACTTCAATTACGCCGATCCCCGGATCGCCGCCTGGGGTCCGTGGGTGATCGTCTCCCTGATCGGCGGCCTGATCCTGTTGGCCAGCGCCCTGCTGTTCATCGCCAACCTCGCCGCGCCGCACCGCAAGGCTCCGGCGGTCGCCCCGCCGGTCATGAGTTACGCCCTCGCGGTTCATCCCCCGATCCGGGTTCCGGCCATCCTCAACGGCTTTGCCCTGTGGAACATCTTCGTGGCGATCCTGATGGCCGCGGCCTACGGCTTTCCGATCCTGCACACGCTCACCATGAAGGCACCGGAAGCCCTGGTGCACCGCCTGGGCGGGGGCTGAGGCCATGTCCGATCCTTCCTCGAAGGCCGATCGGGCCTGGGCGACGGCGGCCTGGGGCGCCCTGGTGGCGATCCTTCTCGTCGGGGGACTGCTGGGATTCGTGATCGTTCCCGCGATTCAGGCGAGGAGCCTGGGAATCGATCCCTGGACCGCCATCTGCAGGGCGGCGGGATTGCGGCCGGCCTCCTCGGCCTACGCGAGCGCCGCGAAGACTCCCGGCGCTCTGCCCGTCTCGGCGGTCACCTGGGATCCGAGCGTTCTGGGCGCCCTCGTCCATGCGGACCGGCGGGACGGCGCGCGATTGGCGGCGAGTCTCTGCTCGGCCTGCCACGGCGAAGAGGGCGTCTCGGAAAACCCGCAATTTCCCTTCCTTGCCGATCAGTCGGCGGCGGCGATCTACAAACAGCTTCACGACTATCGCAGCGGCGCGCGCGCGAGCCCGATCATGGGTCCCGTGGTGCAACAACTCTCCGAGCGGCAGATGCTCGATCTCGCCGCCTACTTCTCCCACGACGATGCCGTGGGCGCCCTGGGGCGTCGTTGGTCGGAACCCGATCGCCTCGCCGGGAGACTCGCCTCCAACGGCGATCCGGCGCGCAATCTGCCATCCTGCAACGCGTGCCATGGCGCGGGCGTCGGCGGCCCGATCGAAACGCCGGGCCTGATTGGACAGCACGAGGAATATATCCTTCGACAATTGCAGCTCTACGCCTCCGGCGAACGGCGCAACGATGTCTATGGACGCATGCGCAACGTGGCGCGGCGGCTGACCCCCGACGAGATGGCGCGGCTGGCTACCTACTACCAAGGTTTGCGCTGAGGATATTGGTCGGCCCAATACCCCCGGGGCCACTCGATCTATTGACCGGCGTGTTATGAATGTGTATAAATACGCATGGATAGCCGCGCCGTCATCAAGGCGATCGAAGACGCTGGCTGGTTCGAAGTCGCCCAGAAAGGCTCGCACAAGCAGTTCAAACACCGACGAGGGCAGGCAGGGTCACCGTTCCGCATCCCCGGCGGGACTTGCCGTTGGGTACGCTGCGTTCGATCGCCAGGCAGGCGGGAATTTCCCTGAGGTAGAAGAACAATGACCCACTACATCGCCTTGATCCACAAGCAGGACGACAGCGATTATGGCGTCTCGTTTCCCGATTTTCCCGGCTGTGTTTCAGCCGGTGTGACCTTGGAGGATGCCCGCCGGATGGGCGCCGAGGCCCTGGCGTTCCACCTTGAGGGCCTGGTCGAGGACGGCGAGCCTGTTCCGGAACCCTCGACGCTGGACGCGATCATGCGGGACTCCGACAATCGCGAGGGCGTCGCGATCCTGGTTCCCGCCTCCGTGAAATCCAAATCCGTGCGGATCAATGTCACCTTGCCGGAAGACGCTCTGCGCGCGATCGACAGTTACGCGGAGCGTCATGGCTATACCCGGTCGGGGTTTCTGGCGTCCGCCGCGAAACAGATGATGGAACCAGGTTCAGGCAAGGAGCCGGGGGCGGCGGCCAAATAGGCGGCGGTGTTCACCGTGGGCTATGTCAACTTTTGGCGGTGAACAAGTATCCCGTCGATGGATTTCACCCGACGCCGCCCTCTCGGCACGCAAAGGAGATTGTTACCCGCATCCCATTGCCAGGCGCTTGGCTGCCGCGATGAGGGCCAGACGACCATGGCTTTGCGATACAGGAGGCGCCGTTTACGGCCCCTAATAGGCGAGCCATGTAAAGACGCGGAAGGTGTTGTTATCCGAGGCGTTGCGGCCGGACCCGTCGAAATTGGGCCCGGCGCCATCGAACCGTGTGTAGAGCGTGTACTGGACACCGACCCTCATATTGAAGCGCGGACCAAGGGGCGAACCGCCCGCGCCGAACGGGGTGCCGTCGAGCTGGAAAATAAACCCGGAACTGTCAGGTTTGGAGGTCCTGTTGTCGGCATAAAGGAGGGTGTCGGCCGAACCCCAGGTGTTGAAGGCGCCCACCGTCCCGCCGATTTGGTTGCGCCAATAGTACGACGCGTCGAGGCGAATGTCGTTCAGGGCGTCGGTCCGGTTTTGCGACAGGCCAAGCGCCTGGGACGCGTCCAGCCGCTGGCTTTCATGGGTGTAGCGGCCGTTCACGGTGATCACATCCTTGTTCGGCGGGAAATACTGGAAGGAGGCGTCCAATCCCGTGTCCGAATAGTGATCGGCGACCCCCACGCTCTGATCACGCCCTGGATAAAGGCTCGCCCATAGTCCGAATGCCCCCACCTCGAAGTTCTTGTCTCCGAAGTTCTTCTGGTAGGCGATCCGCGCGTAGGGGGCGGTCCCCCGGATGTTCCCGGGGTCAAACGCGTCCACGCCCACCCGGGTGAGGAAATTTGCCCCGGGCGACTGGTACCCTCCGAATTCCGCGTAGACTTCCGAGTTCACCCAGACATAGCCCGTGAGACCCAGAGTGTTCTGGGCAAGGTGGCCGATCAGCGGGGCGGCGCCGGGCGCGGGCGCAAGGCCGGAGGAGGTATAGGGGTAGCCCCACGCGGGCAGAGTGTTGAAGGCGTCCTGGATCGTGGGGCCGTTGTTTAGGGTCGCGCCGAGGACAACATTCGCTCCCTTGACCTTGGTTGTCGTGGTCGCGCGCACGTCGAGATTGTCCCAGTGGAACGCCTTGGCGACGCCGTCATAGGTCGTCTGGAAGAAGGCCCCCAAATGAGAGCCCAGGCCGCCCGCGATAAAAAGGCTGGCCTGGTCGAGGGTGAGATTATTGTTGGTGGAATATCCGGGCGCCGGCCGGGATGGCTGGTCCTTTTGCGTACGGATGTACGAAGCCACGGCCATGGCGGACACGGGCACGTTGAAGGGGATGGCGCGGGTCGTATAGCCGTTCATCTTGAACTCGCGCCCGAAGGGGGTGAGCTGCGGCCCAAAGCCGCCGACATGACAGGCGTTGCAGGGCTGGCCGGTCTGAACCGCGAAGGACGGCACGGCGGCGGCGGGGCCGGCTGCCAACCCCAAAAACGTGGCGGCTAAGATTAGGGCGCCTGCGAGAGCGCCTCGAAGTGCCGAGGTGGGCGCGCGGCGCACCACGACGCGCCGCTTACTTAGTTGCGTAAAGGGTGCACCAGCCAGCCGGGCTGATCACGCCGTCCACCAGCGTACAGGTCGCCGGCGGCTTCCAAAACTTGCATTTGTCGCACCGGGCCGCGCCCTTGGGCGTGACCTGGTAGGATACCCCCTTCTGAGAGATTTTCGCCGAAGCGGACGCCGCGACCAAAACGCCTCCGGCAACGGTGGCGCCGCCGGCGAGGAGCGCGCCGTGACTGAGCACGCCACGCCGTGACATGAGGGCCGAAAGGTGGGGCGGACGGTGCATTGTCGTCTCTCCTGACAACGCCAATCAGCACACACCTATCGGCAAAGGCTCAGAGGAGGCCGCGCTTATGGCGCACCCAAGTCTACAACACACCGAGCGGGCGGTTTGTTCCCTATTGCCTTGATCAACAGCCCCTACGGGGCAGCCGACCGGGTATGCCGCTGGCTCTCCCTAACGCGCGCCCGGCCCCTTCTTGAAGTATTTGAAGAAATCGCTGTCCGGCGACAGGATCAGGGTGGTGTCGCCGCCGGCGAAGGCGCCTTCATAGGCCTGCATGGAGCGGTAGAAGGCGGCGAAGCTCGGGTCCTTGCCGAAGCTGGCGGTGAAGATGCGGGCGCTCTCGCCGTCGCCGGCCCCGCGGGTGGAGAACGATTCCTCGGTGGCCGCGGCCAGGGTGATGGTGACCTGCTTGTCGGCGCCGGCCATCACCTCGCGCTTGGTGGCCTCGCCCTCGGCGCGGATCTGCGCCGCCTGCTGCTGCAGGCTCGAGCGCATGCGCTGAAAGACCGCCTGTTGATTGGCCGCCGGCAGATCGGCGCGCTTGATGCGCAAATCCACCACCTCGATGCCGAGGCGCGAGCGGGCGGCGCGGGCGCGAACGTCGTTGAGGGTTTCGACCATGAGGGCGTCGCGCCGCTGCGAGATGATCTGCGCCGCGGTGGCCGCCCCCAGGACCTGGCGAAGCGATGAATTGATCAGCGGCTCCAGGCGGTCGGCGGCGATCGTCTCGTCGCGCAGGGTGCGGTAGAACTGCAGGGGGTTGGAGATGCGGTAGCGGATGAAGGCGTCCACCACCAGGCGCTGCTGGTCGGCGGAAATGACCTCCTCCTGCTTGGCTTCGAGGGCCTGGTTGCGCTTGTCCAGAACGACCACCGATTCCACCAGGGGAATCTTGACCTTCAGGCCTGGATCGTAGGCGCCGGGCGGATTGATCACCCGCACCGGTTCGCCCAGATTGACCACCACCACCTGCTGGCGCTGATCGACGATGAAGAAGGTGTTGGCCAGCAGCACCCCCGCGACGAAGGCCACGCCGATCCAGATCATCAGGCGCCGGCTCATGGCGTGTTCCCTGAGGCCGGCGCGGCGGCCGCCGGCGCGGGCGCTGCCGGTGGCGCGGCGGACCGGAAAGCATCCGGCGGCAGGATGATCGGCGCCGTGGCGCCCTTGGCATCGATGATCACCTTGTGGGTGTGC
>JBBRQW010000138.1:0-5241 GCA_038225765.1 Caulobacterales bacterium
CGGGCCCATGTGGACGAGGCCATGGAGCGGCTGCTGGCCAAGGTCGACAAACCGTTCGCCAAGGCGGTCGCCGACCTGGTGGTTCTGGGCCTGGCGCACGAGGAGCAGCATCAGGAGCTGATCCTGATGGATATTCTGAACCTGTTCGCCGTCTCGCCGCTCGCTCCCGCCTACGCCGCCGGCGCCCCAATCCCCGAGCCCGCCGCCCGGCCCCTTTCCTGGATCGAGATCGGCGGCGGCAAGGTGGGGATCGGCCGGGGCGCGGCCGGCTTCGCTTTCGACAACGAGGCCCCGCGCCACGAGGTGCTCCTGGCCCCCTTCGCCCTCGCCAGCCGCCTGGTCACCAATGGCGAGTGGCTGGGCTTCATGGCGGCCGGCGGCTATTCGCGCCACGAGTTCTGGCACGCCGACGGCTGGGCCACGGTCGCCGCCGAGGGTTGGGAGGCGCCGCTCTACTGGGAACGGGACGGCGAGGGGTGGCGCTCGCTGACCCTGCGCGGCCCCCGCCCGATCAACCCCGACGCCCCGGTGGTTCATGTCAGCTTCTATGAAGCGGCCGCCTTCGCCGCCTTCGCCGAGGGGCGCCTGCCCACCGAGGCCGAGTGGGAGCACGCGGCCCAGGCGGCGGGCGGGGATCTCGACCAGATGTCCGGACAGGCCTGGCAGTGGACCGCCAGCGCCTATGCGCCTCACCCCGGCTTCGCGCCCGCCGCCGGGGCGGTGGGCGAATACAACGCCAAGTTCATGGTCGGCCAGATGGTGCTCAAGGGCGGCGCCTGCGTCACACCGCCCGGCCACACCCGCCCATCCTACCGCAATTTCTACTATCCCCATCAGCGATGGATGTTCGCCGGCGTCCGGCTGGCCAGGGACGCGCCCGCGCCGGCCCCCGAGAAGGCCTTCCGCGCCGACGCGATCGCCGGGCTTTCGGCGGCCCGCAAAACCCTGCCCGCCAAGTGGTTCTACGACGCCGCCGGTTCGGAGCTGTTCGAGGCCATCTGCGGTTTGCCGGAGTACTATCCGACCCGCCAGGAGAGCGCCCTGCTGAAGCGGATCGCCCCGGAAATCGCCGCCGAGATTCCCGACGGCGCGACCCTGGTGGAGTTCGGCAGCGGGGCCAGCTTGAAGACCCGCCTCATCCTGGACGCCGCGCCGGGGATCGCGACCTATGCCCCGGTCGATATCAGCGAGACCGCCCTGAGCGCCGCCGCCAAAGCGATTTCCAACGACTACCCCAGGCTGATCGTGACCCCCAGGCTGGGCGACTTCACCGCCGGCCATTCGCCCGCCGGCCAGTCTCCCCGCGGCCCTGGCGACGACGCCCCTCAGGTGGGCTTTTTTCCAGGATCGACGATCGGCAATTTCGCCCCCGACGCCGCCGTCGCCCTGCTGGCCCGCATTCGCGGGCTTCTGGGCGCCGGCGCGAGCCTGGTCGTCGGCGTCGATCTGGCCAAGGACGAGGCGACCCTCACCGCCGCCTACGACGACGCCCAAGGGGTCACCGCCGCCTTCAACCTCAATCTGCTGGCCCGGATCAACCGCGAGCTGGAGGGGGATTTCGACCTTTCGGCCTTCGCCCACCGGGCGGTGTGGAACCGGCTGGAGAGCCGGGTCGAAATGCATCTGGAGGCCCTGAAAACCCACCAGGCCCATGCCGCCGGGCGCACCTTCGCGTTCGTGCGCGGCGAGACCATCCACACCGAGAATTCCTATAAATACGCCGAGGAAGGATTCGCCGCCCTCGCCGACCGGGCCGGGTGGCGCGCGGCGCGCCGATGGGTGAGCCCGGCGCCGGTCTTCGCGATCTTTCTGCTGGCCGGCGACTAGGGCGGAGACGCCCCCTCCGTCACGCGATGCGAGGAGGCATCGCGCGCCACCTCCCCCGTAAGAGGACGGGGGAGGAGTGAACGCAAGTTCACTTTACCTCTTTCCTCCCTCGCCAAGCGGGGGAGGTGGCGCGGCGCTCTTTCTCGCGCCGTGATGGGGGGGCGTCCGGCGGCGGGGGGGATGGATCGGTCGCCTAGCGAGGGCGTTGGGGCTTCATCTGGCCGGCGAAGGCCCTAGCTGGAGGGGGGCCGCCGGCCGCCGCCGCGGGAGGCGGCGCCGCCCTTGCGGCCGGCGTCGGCGGCCAGATCGCGATTCTTGGCGAAGCTGCGTTTCTCCTTGGGCACGCTGGCCCCGCCGCGGCTGGCGATTTCCCGCCGGCGTTCCGGGTCCATGGCCGCGAAGCCGCGCCGACTGGGGCGGCGGGACTCTTCGTTCGAGGGCTGCATCGGGGGCGCTCCTTGACGTTGGCGGATCGACATCCTTCCAGCTTGCTTAACTCGCCGAGGCGCACTCTGGTTGCCGAGCGGCCGTCGCCTTCCGCCGGCGGCGCGGTCGCGCGAAAGGACAAAGATCATGAAGGCTCATTGGAGACTATTGCTGGGGATGGCCCTCGGCGCCGCGGCGTGGCTGAGCGCCGTCGTCGCCGGCGCCCCGGCGCCGGCCCGCGCCCTGATCGGCTGGAACGTCGGCGCGGTCGCCTATCTGGTCGCCGCCGGTGTCCTGTTCGCGCGGGCCGGCGAGGCCGAGGTCCGCCGCCGCGCCGCCAGCCGCGACGAGAGCCGCGGCGTCATCGTGCTGCTGGTGGCGATCGCCATCGCCGTCTCGCTGGCCGGCATCGTCGCCGCCCTGATCGCCATCAGGACCGAGCCGGCCGGCGAGCGCTATCTGGTGGCGGGCCTCGCCGCCCTGACCCTGCTCACCTCGTGGGCGCTGCTTCAGGCGGTGTTTCTGGTCCACTACGCCCACCGCCACTTCCAGAGCCTCGAGGCGCGCGGCGAGAGCGGTGGATTCCATTTTCCCGGCGATCCGCCCCACACCTATCTCGATTTCGCCTATCTGGCGCTCTGCGTGGGGGCCACCGCCCAGGTTTCCGACCCCGAGGTCCAGACCACGCCCCTGCGCAATCTGGTCACTGCCCACGCCGTGACGTCATTTTTCTACAACACCGCCGTCCTGGCCCTGGGGATCAACATCCTGTCGGGCCTGATCGGGCACTGATATCTCGCGTTCCTTCCTCACGGCGAGGAAGGTTCGAATCGGAATTGCGGCTGCCGGGCGCGGCATCTCGGTCGATATCGACAGTACCATATTTTAGACAATATCTGACGTGTTATAGTCTTGTCACCGGCTCGATGAAGCGGCGTTGTCCGCTCGCGGGGAGCGCAGCCGGTGTTCGCGGCCAGCGCCGCCCTTAAACAATATGTAACCAATCAAATAACCAATGTGAATAACAACCCCGTGGGAGGGCGCGGTGAGCACGATTTCTTGTCCGCGTAGGGAAGGAAGAATTTGTAATCACCTGCGAAGCCTGGAGTACCAAAAATGACCACGCAACGCCTGACGGGACATTACGCGGCCGGCTATACCCTCTCTCCAAACTATTCACTATTCAAGATCGCCTCGACGGCGGAGATCGACGGCGCCGGGATATTCGGCGCGAGCCTGACCAAGATCGAAAACAACGGGCTGATCCTGGCCGGCCCCGGCGCGGATGGCGGCGCCGGTCACACGCGGGGCTTTGCCGGCAATAGCGGCGTCTATCTCGCCGCCGGCAACCGCGTGGTCAATTTCCTGACCATCGCGGCCGGGGTCGGCGGGGCCGGCTATGGCTATCGGCCGGGTGGCTACGCCGGCGGCGGCGGTAACGGCGGCGTGGGGGTGGTGCTGAGGGCCGTTGGCTCGGTCACCAACCGCCTGGCGATGAGCGGCGGCGCAGGCGGCGTCGGCGGGGTCGGCGGCGCGGCCGGCGGCGCGGTGGCCGGGGTGGGCGGCGATGGCGGAGCCGGGACGGTGCTTGTCGCCGGCGGCAGCGTGATCAACAGCGGCGCGCTCACCGGCGGCGCCGCCGGGGCCGGCGGCTACGACTATCAGAGCGGCGGCGCCGGCGGCGATGGCGGGGCCGGCGCGGTTCTGAGCCAGGCCGGCGGAGTCAACAATTACAACGGCGCGATTTCCGGCGGGCTGGGCGGCGCGGGCGGCGCCGCGCGGGCGGCCGGTGGCGCGGGCGGCGCGGGCGGCGAGGGCGGCGAGGGCATTGCGACCTCGGCCAGCGCCAATCTGAAGAATAACGCCGCCATGGTCGGCGGCGCGGGCGGCCAGGGCGGCGGCGCCAGCCTGGGCGGCGGCCGCGGCGGCGTCGGCGGGGCCGGGGGCGAAGGCGTCATGCTGGGGGCCGGCGGAACGATCCTCAACAGCGCTACCATCCCCGGCGGCGGGGCCATCGTCATCATCGGCGGGAGCGGCGGGAGCGGCGGCCAAGGCGGACTGGGTCCGGGCGGCGCCTATCGCCTCTACGGCGGAGCCGGCGGCGTCGGCGGGGCGGGGATCGCCCTGGGGGCCGGCGGCTCCATCACCAACCGGTCGGTCATCGACGGCGGGGCGGGCGGCGCCGGCGGCGAAGGCGGCTCGCTGGCCGGAACGGCCGGAGCCGGGGGGATCGGCGGCGCGGGAATCGATATCTCCAGCGGCGGGGCGAGTCTCTCCAACATCGGCGCCATCCAGGGCGGGGTCGGCGGGGTTGGCGGGATCGCGGCCGGCGCCACGCGTCTGGGCGGCGGGCGTTATCAGACCGCCGGCGCCGGCGGCGAAGGCGGCTCGGGGATCAACCTTTCGGTCGCCGCCACGCAGGTTAACAGCGGCTACATCTACGGCGGCCGCGGCGGGGCCGGGGGGACGGCCAGCGGCTACGCCGCCGGTGGCCAGGGCGGAGCCGGCGGCGACGGGGTCGATCTGCGGATCGGCGCGGCGATCATCAATCACGGGACCATCGCCGGCGGTCTCGGCGGGGCGGGCGGCTCGGCTCAGAATGGGCGAGCCGGCGCGGCGGGGGCGGGGGGCGACGGCGTCGTCCTGGCCGCCAACTGCAATCTCACCAACAGCGGCTACGGCTCAATCTTTGGCGCGATCGGCGTCTATGTGACCGGAACGTCGGCGACGGTGACCAATTACGGCATGATCAGCGGCACGGCCAATTCAGTGAAACTGACCTCGTCGCGCGATGTCCTGTTCATCGAGACCGGGGCGAAATTCATCGGCCGGATCGCCGGCGGCGGCGGCGTCCTCGACTTCGACCGCGGCGCCGGCTCCATCACCGGCCTGGGGGGCGTCGGAGTGGCCTCGGGAACGGCATCGGGGACCTTCTCCGGCTTCGGCTCCTATGTCTTCGGCGCCGCCGGCTGGACCTTGGTGGGGACC
>JBBRQW010000139.1:0-5160 GCA_038225765.1 Caulobacterales bacterium
AAGCCGATGGCCACCATGGCGTAGGCCATGGCCAGATAGCCGAACACCGGCTTCTTGGAAAAGGTCGAGACGATGTGGCTGACCATGCCGAAACCCGGAATGATGAGGATGTAGACCTCCGGGTGGCCGAAGAACCAGAACAGGTGCTGGTACATGACCGGATCGCCGCCGCCGGCGGCGTCGAAGAAGTGGGTGCCGAAGTTGCGGTCGCAGAGCAGCATGGTGATCGCCCCGGCCAGCACCGGCAGGGAGAGCAACAGCAGAAACACCGTCACCAGGATCGACCACACAAAGAGCGGCATCCGGTGCAGGGTCATCCCGGGCGCGCGCATGTTGAAGATGGTGGTGATGAAATTGATCGCCCCCAGAATCGAACTGGCGCCGGCCAGGTGAACGGCCAGGATCACGCAGTCCATGGCCGGCCCGGTGTGGCCTATGGTCGACAGGGGCGGATACATGGTCCAGCCGCCGCCGAACCCGCGACCCGGCCCCCCGTCCACCATCAGGGAGGTCAGCATCATGAACCAGGAGGCGACGAGCATCCAGAAGCTGACGTTGTTCATGCGCGGAAAGGCCATGTCCGGCGAGCCGATCATCAGCGGCACGAACCAGTTGCCGAAGCCGCCGATCATGGCTGGCATGACCATGAAGAAGATCATGATCAGGCCGTGGGCGGTGACCACCACGTTGTAGCCCTGTTTGGAGGCCTCGATCAGGCCGATCTTGTCCAGCCACGAGCCGTGGACGAAGAGTTGAATGCCCGGCTCGGCCAGTTCCCAGCGGATCAGGCCCGAGAACAGGGCGCCGACGATGCCGGCCTGGATGGCGAAGATGATGTAGAGGGTGCCGATGTCCTTGTGATTGGTGGAGAGGAACCAGCGGGTGAAGAATCCCGGCGTCCCATGCGCGCCATAGCCGCCGGACGCTTCGGCGTGGGCGACCCGTTCGTGGGGTTGGGCGATGTCGGCCATGGGTTTCTACTCTCCCTCGAACGATACTCTAGCGCGCCGCCGCCGTCGCGGATGGGGCGCCGGCCGGGGCGGCGGCGGGGGCGGGGGTCGGCGCGGGAGCCGGCGCGGCCTGGGCCACGGTCACCGGCTTGGGCGCCTTGCTCGCCACCCAGGCGTCGAACTGCGGCTGGGTCACCACATGGACCTCGATGGGCATGAAGGCGTGGTCGATGCCGCACAGCTGCGAGCACTGGCCGTAGAAGACGCCGGTGCGGTCGGCCTTGAACCAGGTCTCGTTCAGCCGGCCGGGCACCGCGTCGATCTTGATCCCGAAGGCCGGCACCGAAAAGGAGTGGATCACGTCCTCGCCGGTCACCTCCACCCGCACCACCTTGTTCACCGGCGCGAACATCGGCGCGTTGGCGGCCAGCTTATAGGGAACATGGCGGGCGGCGGCGTCGGACTCGCTCATCAGGGTCGAGGTGTAGGCGGCGATCTTCTGGTCGGGATATTCGTAGTCCCAGTTCCACTGCCGGCCGGTGACCTTCACGGTCATATAGGGCGGCGGCATGTTGTGCTCCTCGAACAAGAGCTTGAACGAGAAAATGGCGATGAACATCAGGATCACGACCGGAATCACCGTCCACGCCACTTCCACCGGGGTGTTGTGGCTCCAGCGGGCCGGCACTGGATTGGCGCGCTGGTTAAAACGGACGATGCAGATCAGCAGCAGGGCCAGGACCAGCAGGGTGATGGCGCCGATGATCGGCAGCAGGATGTGGTTGTGGAAGACGATCTCGTCGCGCCGGATCTGCGAGGCGGCGGGCTGAAGGTCGATCGCCCCGTCGGTGGGCTGGCCCACCGTGTCGGCCAGGGCCCGCGCCGCGAAGGCCAGGCCGATCAGCGCCGCCCAGCCGCCGGCCGCCAGCCGCCCGATCCCCGAAATCCCAGACCTCATGTTCCTCACGACCTGTGCAATTCGTCGCCGCCGACGGCTCGCGACGCCTGGGCCCCGCCGCGCCAGGGCGTCCGGCGTTCGAGCCGGTGCATACGCGGATCGCCCGCCAATGCCAAGACGGTTGCGACCGGTGGGCTGGCCCGCCGGCCGCCGGTGGCCTAGAATGCGGATCCGCGGCGGGGCAAGGATCGGTCGGCGGAGGGGTGATGGTGTTCGAGCAGATCGCGACGGGGGGCTGCCAGTCCTACCTTCTAGGGTGCCCGGAAAGCTGCGCGGCGGTGCTGATCGATCCTGCCCTCGCCCAGGTGGATCGCTACGTCGGCCTGCTCGGCCGCCTGGGCCTGCGCCTGAAATACATCGTCGATACCCACACTCATGCCGATCATTTCTCGGCGACCCGCCACCTGCGCGAGGCCCTGGGGGCGCCGATCGTCATGCACCGGCTGAGCGCCTCGCCCCATGTGGACATCCGGCTAGAGGATGGGGACATGCTGGCCGCCGGCTCGATGCGCCTTCAGGCCATCCACACGCCGGGCCACACCGCCGATTCCATGTGCCTGCTGGCCGGAGACCGCCTGTTCACCGGTGACACCCTTCTGATCGGCGCAACGGGTCGCACCGACCTGCCCACCGGCGACCCCGAGGCGCTGTTCGACAGCCTGTTCGAACGGATTCTCAAACTGCCGCCCCAAACCCGCGTCCACCCGGCCCATGACTACAAGGGGCGCGGCTCGACGACGATCGGCGAGGAGATCGCCACCAACCCGCGCCTCCAGAAACATGAACGCGCCGCCTTCGTGGCCATGATGCGGGATCTGAACCTGTCCGCCCCGGACCACATGACCGAGGCTCTGCGGACCAATATGAACGGCGGCAAGACCATCGATCAGGTTCTGGCCGAAGCCGCCGCCAGGGTGCCTTTCATGTCCCTGGAGGAGTTGTCGGCGACGATCGGCCGGCGGCCCAACGATTTCATCGTCCTGGACGTGCGCGAGGCGGGGGCCTTCGAGGGCGCGCACGTCCCCGGCGCGGTGCATCTGCCGCGCGGCCAGTTGGAGCTTCGGGTGAACGATGTGCTGCCCGATCCGACCTTGCGGATCCTCGCCGTCTGCGAGTTCGGCAAGATCTCCACCCTGGCCGCCGCCACCCTGCGCGACCTCGGCTTCACCCGCGCCGTCGCCCTCGAGGGTGGCATGAAGGCCTGGCGCGAACGCGGCTTTCCGGTGGAGGCGGCCCAGCCCGCCTAATTCGCCGGTTTGACCGGGGCCGTTCAGGCCCTATCTGTGGACCCCGCCCCTCGCCGCCCGCGAAAGAACGACCCGCATGAACGCCCCCGTTCCCGCCCTCTCCATCCTCGAGGCCTCGGGCATCGACCCGCGCCGGGCCGTCGCCGTGCTGGGAGAGGCTTTGCACGGGGCCGACGATGGGGAAATCTTCGTCGAGCGCTCGGAAAGCGAATCCTTCGTGTTCGACGACGGGCGGCTGAAGTCGGCGGCCTATGACTCCACCGAGGGGTTCGGCCTGCGCGTTGTGGCCGGCGAGACGGCCGGCTACGCCCATGCCAGCGAGATTTCGCTTCCCGCCCTAGAGCGCGCGGCGGCCTCGGCCTCCCTGGCCAAGCGCGGCCATGGCGGCGTGGTCGCCGAAGGTCCCCGGGCCACCAACGCCCGCCTCTATGGCGACAACGATCCTCTGGCGTCGCCGGGGTTCGCCGACAAAGTCGCCCTGCTGCAGGAGATCGACGCCTTCGCGCGAGGCCGCGATCCCCGCGTGGCCCAGGTGATGGCCTCTCTGGCCGGCGAGCGGCGGGTGGTGGAGATCGTGCGCGCGGATGGCCGCCTGATCCGCGATGTCCGCCCCCTGGTGCGCATCGGGGTGCAGATCACGGTGGAAAAGGACGGCCGGCGGGAGAGCGGTTCGGCGGGGGCGGGCGGCCGGGCCGGCTTCGAGGCCTGGATCAGCCCCGAGGCGTGGCGCGAGCAGGTCGATGAAGCCCTGCGTCAGGCCCTGGTCAACCTGGACCCCGTCGCCTGCCCGGCCGGCGAGATGGACGTGGTGCTGGGGCCGGGCTGGAATGGGGTGCTGCTGCACGAGGCGGTCGGTCACGGCCTGGAAGGCGACTTCAACCGCAAGGGAACCTCGGCCTTTTCCGGGCGGATCGGCGAGCGGGTGGCGGCGCGCGGCGTCACCGTGTTCGACGACGGGGCGATCGAAGGGCGGCGCGGATCGCTCAGCGTGGACGACGAGGGAACCCCGTCGGCGCGCACCATCCTCATCGAGGACGGCGTCCTGGTGGGCTATATGCACGACCGGCAGAGCGCGCGGCTGATGGGCATGACAGCCAGCGGCAACGGCCGGCGCCAGTCCTATGCCCACCCGCCCATGCCCCGGATGACCAACACCGGCATGCTGGCCGGCGCATCCAGCCGCGAGGAGATGATCGCCTCGGTCGGTCGGGGGCTCTATTGCGCCACCCTCGGCGGCGGCCAGGTGGACATCACCAACGGCAAGTTCGTCTTCCAGTGCACCGAGGCCTACCTGATCGAGAACGGCGAGATCGGCGCGCCGGTCAAGGGGGCCACCTTGATCGGCGACGGCCCCTCGGCCCTCACCCAGATCACCATGATCGGCGACGACTTCGCCTTCGATCCGGGGATCGGCGTGTGCGGCAAGGCCGGCCAGGGCGTTCCGGTCGGCGTCGGCCAGCCGTCGCTGAAGATCACCGGCCTGACGGTGGGCGGCACCAGCGTCTAAGGCCGATCGAGGAACGCCCCGCGAATTGGCCTTTGTGGAACAACCACGGCCGTGCTCTTCTAGGCTCCGGCGGCGCGGGAGACTCAAACTAGGCATGAGCTCGGACGCAATCCCGCGCAAGCTCGGCCCCTTTCTGGCGACCATGCTGGTGGCGGGCGGCATGATCGGTTCGGGCGTCTACCTGCTGCCGGCGAGCCTGGGCGCCGTCGGCTCCATCTCGATCCTCGCCTGGGGCCTGGCCAGCGCCGGGGCCGCCATGCTGGGCGGGGTGTTCTCGTGGCTGGCGATCCTGAGGCCGGGAACGGCCGGGCTTTTTTCCTATGTGCGCGACGAATTCGGCCCGGCGGCCGGCTTCGTGACGGGCGTGATCTACTGGATAGCGTGCTGGGTCGGCAATGTGGCCGTCGCCTTGGCCGTGACCGGCTATCTGAGCGTCTTCCTGCCGCAGATCGCCCGGCCGCCGGCCTCCAGCATCGCCACGGTGGCGATCTTGTGGCT
>JBBRQW010000140.1:0-5146 GCA_038225765.1 Caulobacterales bacterium
AGGCGCTCGGCGACGCCGGCTACGCCGTCGATCACGCCCCCGACGGCGAAGAGGCCAGCTTCCTGGGCGAAACCGAACCCTATGACGCCATCGTTCTGGATCTGGGGCTGCCCAAGATCGACGGCGCCTCGGTGCTGGAAGGGTGGCGGCGCGCCAATCTGGCCACGCCGGTTCTCATTCTCACCGCCCGCGGCGCGTGGAGCGAAAAGGTCGCCGGCTTCGACGCCGGCGCCGACGACTATCTGACCAAGCCTTTTCACACCGAGGAGTTGCTGGCCCGCCTGCGGGCCCTGCTGCGCCGGTCGGCCGGTCACGCCGCCCCGTCTCTGTCGTGCGGCGCCCTGCGGCTCGATCCGCGCGCCGCCCGCGCGTCCGTCGCCGGCGAACCCCTGCGCCTCACGTCGCTGGAGTATCGGCTCCTCCACTATCTGATCATGCATCAAGGCAGGGTGATCAGCCGCACCGAACTGGTCGAGCATCTCTATGACCAGGATTTCGATCGCGACTCCAACACCATCGAGGTGTTCATCGGCCGGGTTCGCAAGAAGATCGGCGCCGACCGGGTCGAAACCGTGCGGGGCCTGGGCTATCGGCTGATCGCCCTGGAGGGCGAGGCGAGCGAGGCGTGAGCGATCGCGGCGCGCGGCCATCTCTGGCTTTTGGGCGCTCGCTGGCCCGGCCATCTCTCGTCCGGCGACTGATCGTCCTTGCCGCGGCATGGAGCTTGGCCGTGCTGGTGGTGGCCGGCTTTTCCTTGTCCGCCTTTTTCAGCCACGCGGCGATGGCCCGTTTCGACGATGAACTGTCCAACACCGTTGACGGTCTTCTCGCTGGAACCGCCGTGGGGGAGGGTGCGGTCATGCCCCCAACATCGGATGATCCGCGGACGCTTCGCGCCTACAGCGGCGACTATTGGGAGATCGCCACGCCCAGCGGGGCCGACGTACGCGCCCTGGTGAGATCGCGTTCGCTGTGGGATCGGGCCCTGGCGCCGCCTCCCGGCGGCGCGGTCGCGTTGGCCAAGGCGCAGGGCAGGGCCTTATTCTATGATAGCGCTGGCCCCATGGGCCAGCCCCTGCGCGTGGCCGCGCTGCAGGGACGGCTCCCGGATATGGCCGCGCCTCTGGTGTTCATGGCAGCCCAGGATCGCTCGCCGGTCAATCGAGACGTTCGCGCCTTCGCTACAACGATCGCCGGCTTTCTGGTCCTTCTTGGCGCTGGGATCATCGCCGCGGTGTTTCTCCAGGTGCGCATCGGCCTCGCGCCCCTTTTCGCCTTGCGACGCGAGGTCGCGGCGGTGCGCACCGGCCGTTCGGAGCGCGTGGTGGGCGACTATCCGAGCGAACTCGAACCGCTGGCGAGCGAACTCAACGCCTTGATGGCCCACAATCAAGAGGTCGTGGAGCGCCAGCGCACCCACGTCGGCAACCTCGCGCATGCCCTCAAGACACCCCTGTCCGTGCTGCTCACCGAGGCGCGGCGCCAGCCGGGAAAGTTCGCCGACGTCGTTTCGCGTCAGGCTGAAGCGATGGGCCACCAGGTCGATCACCACCTGCGTCGCGCCAGGGCCGCCGCGCGCGCTCAGGGCCAGGGCGAACGCACGGCCGTGGCGCCCGTTCTGGAGGAACTCAGCCGGACACTCGAAAAGATTTTTCGCGGCAGGGCTCTGTCCATCGATTGGCGGTGCGCCGACGACCTGTGCTTCCACGGCGAGCGCCAGGATCTGCTGGAATTGGCGGGCAATGCGATGGAAAACGCCTGCAAATGGTGCGCCGGCCGGGTGCGTGTCGTCGGCCACGCCCTCTCTTCGCGCCAATTCTCCCTGACCGTCGAAGACGATGGTGCGGGGCTTGCCGCCGAACAACGCGACGAAGTCCTGCGGCGCGGGGCGCGATTGGATGAAAGCGCCCCCGGTTCCGGCCTGGGCCTCGCCATCGTCGATGAGTTGGTTCGCGCGTATGGGGGCTCGGTGACATTATCCGCGTCGGCCATGGGCGGACTGAGGGTGGTGCTGGTCCTCCCGCGCGCGGACGGATGAGCCCTCGCGGGCGCCGCGCTTTTCCGCTAGAGTTGGCGGATGGCGGATTTGGTGTTGCGCCCCGTTGCGGCGCTAGAGCGCTTTCCTCGAAAGTGGGAACTGGTCTTGCGATTAGAAGGCGCTCAAGTATTTGAGATAGAGCCTGTTTTCCCGATCGGGTTGAATCGGCCCGATCGGGACAGATTCTAGCGACAGGCAAGCGATTTCGTGGCTTTCCTTCCCAGATCGCGATCCGCCCGCCGGCGGTTGACGGTGGTGGTGGCCGCCGCCCCTATCCTGGGGCTGGCGGCCGGTCTGGCGCTTTACGGATTGAGGGGATCGATCTCCTACTTCTACACACCCGCTCAAGCGGTGGCGGCGCACGTAAAGGCCGGGCGGTCCATCCAGCTTGGCGGTCTGGTCGAGGCAGGCAGCGTGACCCGGACGCCGGCGGGGGAAATCGATTTCGCCGTCCGGGACCGGACGGCAAGCGCCAAGGTGGTCTACCGCGGCGATCTGCCCGATCTATTCCGAGAAGGTCAGGGGATCGTGGCCACGGGGGCCTACAACCCCGCCGGCGTCTTCGAAGCGACCCAGATTCTGGCCAAGCACGATGAACGCTATATGCCCCGTGAACTCGCCAGGGCGCTGAAGGCGCGGGGGGAATGGCGGGGGAACGGCGGCCGGCCCGCCTACGCCGCCAGGACTGGCGGCTTGTGACCGCCCCACCTCTATTTGGATGGTCGGCTGGACCCGATCGCGACCGCGCGGGCCGTGTCTTCAACGTGGAGGGCGTTTGACACGATAGCGCCCGAAATAAGCTGCAAGACCGCCTCGCGAATAACGGAATGGTAACTTGTGAGCCCTCGCGCTCTTTGACATCCGACACTAGATGAAGGGGACCCGGCCCCGTCAATTTCCGGGAATGAGGAACGAACCGATGGCCGTCAGCAGATCGCATGTTTTGGTGGGCGCCTTGGCCGGCGCCGGGGTGGCCGTGGTCGCCATGGCGGGCGCGGGCATGCGCCCACCCGGGCTGAACCTGGGCGCGCAAGGCCAGTTCATAAAGGTGTCCACATCGCCGGTGTTCGCCCCCGCGCCCGGCGCCCCTCAGACCTTCGCCGACATCTTCGAGAAGGTGTCGCCGGCCGTGGTGTCGATAAATGTCACCTCGAAGGGCGATCCGAACGCCGCGAAGCGGATTCCCGGTTTCGAGAACTTCCCGTTCGATATCGTGCCCAGAGGCCAGGGCCAGGGAGGCGACACCGACGGAGCGCCCGTCCCAAAGCAGTTGTCCTCGGGTTCGGGTTTCTTCATTTCGCCCGACGGCTACATTGTCACCAACAACCACGTCGTGGACAACGCCGACGAGATCAAGGTTGTTCTCAAGGACGGCAAGGAATTGAAGGGCGTCGTGGTCGGGCGCGATGAAGGCACCGATCTTGCGGTGGTCAAGGTCGAGGGCCACGGCTATTCCTACGTCGATTTCGAGAATTCGGCCAAGCCGCGGGTGGGCGACTGGGTTCTGGCGGTGGGCAATCCTTTCAGTCTCGGCAACACGGCCACGGCCGGCATTGTCTCGGCCTATAATCGCGATATCGGCGAGAATTTCGTCGATTACATCCAGATCGATGCGCCCATCAATCGCGGCAATTCAGGCGGACCGACGTTTGACACCTACGGCCGGGTGATTGGGGTCAACACCGCGATCTTCTCGCCCTCCGGCGGCTCGGTGGGCATCGGTTTCGATATCCCCGCCGACATCGCCTCCAACATCACCAAACAACTGATGAGCGGCGAGAAGATCAAGCGCGGCTACATCGGCGCGACCATCGAAAGCCTCAGTGACGAACTGGCCGATTCCTGGGGCCTGGCGGGCCGCAAGGGCGCCGTGGTCGCCGATCTGGTTCCCGGCGGCCCGGCCCAGCGGGCCGGGGTCCAGCCAGGCGACGTGGTGGTGGCCGTCAACGGCCAGCCGGTCACCAGCAACAGCGAGATGACCCGGGAAGTCGCCAAGGTCCACGCCGGCGATGTGGCGCGCCTCGACGTCTTCCGGGCCGGCAAGGAACGGTCGATCGACATTCATACCGGCCTTCGCCCGTCGGAAGCCCAACTCGCCCTCAACGGCGGCGCGGGCGGGGGCGACGAAGAGTCGAGCCCGGGAGGCGGCGGGGCCAAGACCGCGCCCAATGCGCCCATTCTGGGTATGTCGCTCAGCCCCATCGATCCGGCCGCGCGGCAGCAATACAGTATCGCCGCCGCCGTCCACGGCGTTCTGGTCGAGGGTGTGAAGGGAAGTTCCGACGCCGGCGAGAAGGGCCTGCATCGCGGCGACGTGATCGTCCGCGCCGGCGACCGCGAGGTGGCCACGGCCGCCGACGTTTCCGCGGCGGTGGCTGAATGGAAGAAATCCGGCCGGGCGATCATTCCCCTGGCGGTGAGCCGGAGCGGCAGAACGCTGTTCGTGCCGATCAAGATCGCCGGCTGATCGAGTTAAAAAGGGGGCGCGCATGCGGGTGCTGATCGTCGAGGACGACCTCGAGGCGGCAGAGGCGATGGCCAAGGGCCTGACCGAGGCTGGCCATGAGTGTGTCAAGGCGGTGGACGGCGAGGCGGGATTGAGCGCGGCGCGGACCGGGCGCTTCGACGTCCTGATCGTCGATCGGATGATGCCGCGCGTCGACGGCGTCGCCATGGTCGAGCGGCTGCGGGCGGACGCCGACCAGACCCCCGTTCTCTTCCTTTCGGCCTTGGGGGAAATCAACGATCGGGTGACGGGACTGAAAGCCGGCGGCGACGACTACCTAGTCAAGCCTTACGCCTTCGCGGAGTTGATCGCGCGGGTGGAGGCGCTCGCCCGGCGGCGCGAGACAGGTTCGGTTCAGACCCTGTTGAAGGTCGGCGATCTGGAGATGGATCTCATCGGTCGCGAGGTGCGCCGCGCCGGCCGGGAAATCGATCTGCAGCCGCGAGAATTCCAGCTTCTGGAATATCTGATGCGCAACGCCGGCCAGTCGGTGACCCGGACCATGCTTCTGGAAAAGGTGTGGGAATATCACTTCGATCCCCAAACCAATGTCATCGACGTCCACATCTCGCGTCTGAGATCCAAGATCGACAAGGGCTTTG
>JBBRQW010000141.1:0-5018 GCA_038225765.1 Caulobacterales bacterium
CCGCCATCGCCACCCGCTTCCGCCCCCACTAGTTCCACTTCACCGAACCCTCGGCGGAGATGGACGTGCAATGCGACACCTCCGGCGGCACGGTGCGGATCGGCCAGGGAAGCGAGTGGACGGAGATCGTCGGCTGCGGCATGGTCCACCCCACCGTGCTGCGCGGTTGCGGCATCGACCCGGACGAATGGCAGGGCTTCGCCTTCGGCTTCGGCGTCGATCGCCTGGGCCGGCTGAAATATGGCATGCCGGACCTGCGCGACATGTTCGCCAACGACACCCGCTGGCTGGCCCACTACGGCTTCTCGGCCTTCGCGGCGCCCAATCCGGCCTCGGGTTTGAGTTGAGGCGGGCGGCATGAAATTCACCCTTTCCTGGCTCAAGGAGCACCTGGAAACCACGGCGAGCGTCGCCGAGGTGGTGGAGGCCATGACCATGGCCGGCCTGGAGGTCGAGCATGTGGACGATCCGGCCGCCCGGCTCGCCGCCTTCACCGTGGCGCGGATCGTCGAAGCCGTCCCCCACCCCAACGCCGACCGCCTGCGGGTATGCCAGGCGGAGACCGTCGATGGGATCAAGGAGATCGTCTGCGGCGCCCCCAACGCCCGCGCCGGCCTCGCCACCGTCTACGCCCCCATCGGGACCTATATTCCGGGCTCGGGAATCACCCTGGAGCCGCGCTCGGTGCGCGGCGTGGTTTCCAACGGCATGCTGTGCTCGGCCGCCGAACTGGAAACCGCCGAGGAGTCGGACGGCATTCTGGAACTGGACGAGACATGGCCGGTCGGCGCGCCGGCCGCCGAGGCGCTCGGCCTGGAGGCGGTGATCGATTTCGAGGTCACCCCCAACCGGCCCGACTGGCTGGGCGTGGCCGGCGTGGCGCGCGACCTGGCGGCGGCGGGCGTCGGCTCCCTGAAGGATCTTCTCATCGCGCCGGTTCCGGGCGCCTTTGCCTGCCCCATCGACATTCGCCTGACCGCGCCGGACGCCTGCCCGGCCTTCGCCGGCCGGCTGATCCGTGGGCTGACCAACGGCCCGTCCCCGGCCTGGCTGCAACGACGGCTGCGCGCCATCGGCCTGCGCCCGATCAACGCCCTGGTCGATGTGACCAACTTCGTCACTTTCGACCGCGCCCGCCCCCTGCACGCCTATGACGCCGCCAAGATCGCCGGCGGCTTCATCGAGGCGCGTCTCGGCCGCCAGGGCGAAACCGTCGAGGCGCTGGACGGCAAGACCTATGCGATGACGCCCGAGATCTGCGTCATCGCCGACGGCTCGGGGGCCATTGGCCTGGGCGGCGTCATGGGCGGCGCGTCCACCGGCTGTTCGGAGGCGACCACGGAGGTCTTCATCGAGAGCGCGTGGTTCGATCCCATCCGCACCGCCCAGACCGGCCGCGCCGCCGGCATCGTCTCCGACGCGGGGTACCGCTTCGCCCGCGGCGTCGATCCGGCCTCCCTGGTCCCCGGGATTGAACTGGCCACCCGGCTGATCGTGGAAATCTGCGGCGGCGAGGCGTCGAAGGTGGCGTTCGCCGGCGAGACGCCGGCGCTCCCGCCGGCCATCGCCTTCGATCCGGCCTATGTGGAGCGGCTGTCGGGATTGCCCGTGCCGGCGGATCGGGTGTGGAAGATCCTTTCCGATCTCGGCTTCACCGTTCAGGACGGCCGTGTCCAGCCCCCCTCCTGGCGCCGCGACGTGGAGGGCAAGGCGGATCTGGTGGAGGAGGTGGCGCGCATCGTCGGCTATGGCGCCTTGCCAGGCGATCCCCTGCCCGAACTTCCGCGCCCCATCGGCGGGGTGCTGACCCCCCGTCAGGCGCGCATCCGCCTCGCCCGCCGGGCCCTGGCGGCGGCGGGCTACCAGGAGGCGATCGCCTACTCGTTCACGGCGCGGGCGACCGCGACCCTGTTCGGCGGCGGGGACGAGCGGCTGGTGCTGGACAACCCCATCGCCGCCGATCTGGACTGCATGCGCCCCTCGATCCTGCCGGGCCTCATCGAGGCGGTGGGCGCAAACGCCCGCCGCGGCTTCGCCGATTGCGCCCTCTTCGAGATCGGCCCGGTGTTCGCCGGCGACGAGCCCGCCGACCAGCGCACCGCCATCGCCGCCGTCCTCGCCCCCCACGCCCCGCGCCGATGGGATGGCGCAGCGGCGGAGGATCTCTTCACCCTCAAGGCGACCCTCCTGGCCCTCCTCGACGAACTGGGCGCGCCGACCGCCTCGCTCCAGATCGTCCAGGACTTCGCGGCCCCCTGGTGGCGGCCGGGCCGACGGGCGCGCCTTCAACTGGGCAAGGCCGTGCTGGCGGCGTTCGGCGAGATTCACCCCGCCACCCTCAAGGCCCTGGACGTGGAAGGGCCGATCTTCGCCTTCGAGGCGTGGCTGGACGCCCTGCCCGAGGCGAAGAAAAAGGCCGCCAAGACCCGCCCGGCGCTCGTCCTGTCGCCCTTCATGCCGCTGACCCGCGACTTCGCCTTCGTGGTCGGCAAGGAAATCGCCGCCGCCGACCTCGCCCGCGCCGTCCGGAGCGCCGACCGCGCCTTGATCGCCGGCGCGTGGGTGTTCGATGCCTATGAGGGGGCGGGCGTGGGCGACGGCCAAAAGTCGGTGGCCGTGGAGGTGACCCTCCAGCCGCGCCAGGCGACCCTCGCCGACGCCGACATAGAAGCGGTGTCGGCGAAAATCGTCGCCGCCGCCAAGGCGGTGGGGGCGCGATTGCGAGGGTAAGGCGGGGCTATTACGGGGCGCCGCGCAGCGCCGTGATGTTGGCGGCGTAGGCGCCTGGGCCGTCCTTGAAGACGGCGGTGCCGGCGACCAGGGCGGTCGCGCCGGCCTGGACGCACAGGCGGCCGGTTTCCGGCGTCACCCCCCCGTCCACTTCCAGGGCGATGTCACGCCCCGAGGCGTCGATCATCTCCCGCAGGCGGGCGATCTTGGCCAGCTGCGAGGGCATGAAACCCTGGCCGCCGAAGCCGGGGTTGACGGTCATGACCAGGACGATGTCGATGTCGTCCAGCATATAGTCGATGACCTCCGGCGCCGTGGACGGGTCGAACACCACCCCGGCCTTGGCCCCGATGGCGCGGATGTGGCGCAGGGTGCGGTTGAGGTGCGGCCCGGCTTCGGGATGGACCAGGATGTGGTCGGCGCCGGCGTCGCGGAAGGCTTCGAGGTAGGGGTCGGCCGGGGCGATCATCAGATGCACGTCGAGGGGAATGGAAATGCAGCCGCGCAGGGCTTTCACCGCCTGGGGGCCGATGGTGATGTTGGGGACGAAGTGGCCGTCCATGACATCCACATGCAGCCAGTCGGCCCCGGCCGCCTCGATGGCGCGGGCCTCCTCGCCCAGGCGGGCGAAATCGGCCGACAGGATCGAGGGGGCGACGACGAGGGGGCGGGCGGTCATGGAGCGGCCTTATCACGGTGGAAACGGGCGATGAAGAAGCCGTCGAGGCCGCCCGGCAGGTGGTGGGGGAGGATCCGCAGCCAGCCCTCGGGCGAGCGGCTCGCCGCCGGCGATCCGGCCTCGCCGGCCGCGATCGGATCCAGGGCGAAGTCGGGGCGGCGGCTTAGAAACGCGCGGGCCTGGGCCTCGCCCTCTTCGCCCTCCAGGGAACAGACGGCGTAGACCAGCCGCCCGCCCGGCCTCACCCGCGCCGCGGCGGCGGCCAGAAGCTGGGCCTGGACGGCGGCCAGGGAGGCGATGTCGGCGGGCCGGGCGTTCCACAATACGTCGGGGCGGTGGCGGAAAGTCCCGGTGGCCGAGCACGGCGCGTCCAGCAGGACGGCGTCGAAGGTCCGCGCGTCGGCCCAGGCGGTCGCGTCGGCGGCCACGGCCTCGGCGGTCAGGCCGGTGCGCGCCAGGCCGGCGGCCAGGCGGCGCAGGCGGCCGGCCGAGCGGTCCACCGCCGTCACGACGGCCCCGGCGGCGGCGAGCTGCAGGCTCTTGCCGCCGGGCGCGGCGCAGAGATCGAGGGCGGCCTCGCCGGGCTGGGCGGCCAGCAGGCGGGCGGGGAGGGCGGCGGCCGCGTCCTGCACCCACCAGCGGCCCTCCGCGTAGCCGGGCCACGCCGCCACGTCGCCTCTGCGGCGGGTGCGAAGCGAGCCCTGGGGCAGGCGCTCCGCCGCCAGGGCCTGCGCCAGGTCGGCGGCCCCCTCGCCATCGCCCGCGCCGTCGCGCCCGCCGTCACGCATCGTCAGGTCGGTGGCCGGCTCCTCGGCGATCTGGGCGGCGATGGCCAGGGCTTCGGCGTCGCCGTAGGCGGCGCGCCAGCGGGCGATCAGCCACGCCGGCGCGAGGGCTTGCGGCTCTTCCCCAGGCGGCCCCTCGCGGATCAGGCCGCGCAGGACGGCGTTGACCAGGCCGCGCAGGGGTTTGGGGGTCAGGCTGACGGTGGTGTCCACGGCGGCGAAGGCGGGGACATCCAGCCAGAAGGCCTGGGCCAGGCCCAGGCGCAGCAGGCCGCGCACCGGGGCCGGCGGCTCGCGCTTCAGCCGCCCGTCCAAAGCGCGGTCGATGGGCCCCAGCCGGCGCAGGGTCGCCATGACCAGGGCGCGGGCGAAGGCGCGGTCCTGGGCCGAGAGCCGGCCCTGGGCCGCCGCGCCCAGGGCTTCGTCCAGGCCGCCGCGCCCCGCCAGCGCCGCCTCGAGCAGCTTCAGGGCGGCGGCGCGGGCGACGAGGGCGGGCGCGGCGGTGTCGGGAGAGGCGGTCACGGCCCGACCCGTGCCCGCTTTGCCCGCGCCCGGCAAGGGGCGGCGGCGACCCCTGGGGTTCCTTCCCCGTCGGCGGCGGGGGAAGGTGGCACCCCGGCTCCAAGAGGAGCCGGCCAAACGTCAAGATTGGCGCCGGATGGGGGGTGCTTCCCCGGCGCCGTTTCGTTGGCGCCCCCCCCCCCCCCACCCCACCCCCCCCCGGGGGTGGGGGGCGCCAGAACGGGCAAACCGCCCGGCGGGCGGTTTGTGGAAAGCCCACCCCAAAAACGTCAACCCCAACCCCCAGAAAACACTGTCAAACA
>JBBRQW010000142.1:0-5004 GCA_038225765.1 Caulobacterales bacterium
GGCGACGACGGCGGCCTTTGGATCAGCCACGACGGCGCCAATCGCTGGGTCAAGAACGCGAATCTGCCGATCTCGCAATTCTATCACGTCAGCCTCGATGACAAGGACCCCTACCAGGTCTATGGCGGACTGCAGGACAACGACTCCTGGGCCGGCGACAGCGCCTATCCCGGCGGCATCACCAACAGCCGGTGGGAGAACATCGGGGTCGGCGGCGACGGCTTCTGGGCCTGGCCCGATCCGGCCGATCCGGAGAACTTCGCCTATGCCGAGATCCAGGGCGGTTGGGTGGTGCGCAAGAACCGCCACACCCTCGAGGGGCGCAACATCCAGCCGAGGTCCGACACCACCGAAAAGCTGCGCTTCAACTGGAACACGCCGCTGGTGATCAGTCCCAACGAGAAGGGGACCATCTACATCGGCGCCCAGTATCTCTTCCGCAGCCGCGACCACGGTCAGAGTTGGGACAAGATATCGCCCGATCTGACCACGAACGATCCTGAAAAGCAGAAGCAGGAGGAGAGCGGCGGCATCACCGTCGATAATTCCGCGGCCGAGACGCACACGACGATCTACGCGATCAGCGAATCGCCGCGCCAGGCGGGGCTGATCTGGGTCGGCACCGACGACGGCAATGTCCAGCTCACCCGCGACGACGGCAAGACCTGGACCAATCTGACCCGGAACGCCGGCCTGCCAGCGGCCTCATGGGTGTCGTGGGTGGAGGCCAGCCCCTACGATCCGGCCACCGCCTACGCGGCCTTCGACCGCCACACCTTTGGCGACTTCGCCCCCTATATCTACAAGACCACCGACTTCGGCCAATCGTGGAAGCGGATCGCCGGCCCGGAAAACGGGATGCGCGGTTATGCCCACGTCATCAAGGAGGACCCGGTCAAGCCCGGCCTGCTTTACGCCGGGACCGAATTCGGCCTTTGGGTGTCGCTGGACGGCGGCGGTCATTGGGCTCAGTTCAAGGGTGGCGACCTGCCCGACGCGCCGGTTCGCGACCTGGCCTTCCAACGGCGCGACCACGACCTGGCCATCGCCACTCACGGCCGGGGCATGTGGATCGTCGATGATCTGACACCCTTGCGCGCCCTGACCGCCCAGACCCTCGCCCAGCCGCTTGTCTTCCTGCCCTCGCGGCCGGCCCAGCAACGGATCGAGGCCAACGGCGGTTGGCCGGGCGGCGACGCCGAGTTCGTCGGCGACAACCCCGCCGACGGGGCGGTGATCGCCTATTACGAGCCGGGCCGTCACCTGTTCGGCAAGCTGAAGGTCGAGATTCTCGATCCCTCCGGCAAGGTGGTCGAGACCCTGCCCGCCTCCAAGCGCCCGGGGATCAACCGCGTGGTGTGGTCCATGCGCGCCGCCGCGCCGCGCGTTCCCCCCGCCGCCCAGTTGGCCTTTTTTTCGGCCCAGGGGCCCAGGTTCGTCCCCGCCATCTATACCGCCCGCCTGACCAGCGGATCGACGGTGCTGACGTCGCCGGTGACCGTCACCCTGGACCGGCGAGCGGCTTTCACCCTGAAGGCCCGGCAGGCGCAGTTCGACGCCGCCGAGCGGGTGAGCGCCCTCTTCGGCCGGGAAAGCGATCTGCTGGCGCGGATCAATGCGGTGCGCCAGGGCGCCGACGCGCGAGTGGCCGCCCTGGCGCCCGGCGACGCGCTGAAGGGTGGCCTTTCCGACCTGTCCGCCAAGGCCGACACCCTGCGCAAGGAGATCGTCGCCACCAAGGAGGGCGGGGCGATCACCGGCGAACTGCGGCTGCGCGAATTCACCGACGATCTCTACGGCGCCATCATGTCCTACGAAGGCGCTCCGGCGACCTATCAGCTCACCCGAATCGACGTTCTGTCCAATCAACTCGCGGACATTGGGACGCGGTTCGACAAGCTGGCGGCCGGCGACCTAGCGGCGCGCAACCGCGACCTGACCGACCAGAAGATGTCGCCCATCGATCTGCCGCCCGCCGCTCCGGCGACCCCTGGCGCGCCCGGTGGCGGCAATCCTTCGCGGACCTTGGCGGGATTTGCATTTTCGCTGCATCCCACGGCCATGGCGGCCCAGGCGGCGGCGGAGCGGGATTAGACGTTCATGTAGCGCGGGCTTCTAGCCGGCTCATTCCACCGCTAGGTCGTGTGCGGGCTGGAAGCCCGCGCTACGGAAGATCGCCTGACGCGCCGTCCGTTGCAGCGGCCCGCGTCAGACGATAGGTTCCCGGCGCTCAACGGCGCGGCCAAGTTTGGAGTCCATATTTCGTGACCGATTTTATCGAGGAGGTCGACGAGCATCTTCGCTCCGAACGCTATCTGACGCTCGCGCGGCGGTGGGCGCCGTGGTTTCTGGCTGCGCTGGTGGCGGCGGTGGTCGGTTGGGTAGGGGTGTGGGGCTACAACGCTTGGCGGGACCGCAACATCGGCAAGGCCTCCATCGCCTACGACAAGGCCTTGACCGCCCTGGCGCAGGGCGACGAGACCGGCGCCTTTTCCAGCTTCGAGACACTCGGAAAGTCCGGGCCGGCGGGCTACAGGACGCTGGCTCTGATGCAGGAAGGCAATATTCGCCTGGCGGCGGGCAAGGACGCCGAGGCGGCGGCCTTCTATGACGCGGCCGCCAAGGCCGCGCCCAATGCGATCTTCCGCGATCTGGAGCGCCTGCGCGCCGCTCAGACGTTGTTGGACACCGCGCCCTATGCCCAGACCGCGGCTCGACTCACCAGCCTTGTCGGCGACAAAAAACCCTTCGACCTCGAGGCGCGGGAGACTCTGGCCATGGCCAAGCTCCTGGCCGGCAAAACGAGGGAGTCGCGGGGCGATTTCAACGCCCTGACCCTGACGCTGGGGGTCAGCGACGCCATGCGCGCCCGGGCCCAGGCGGCCATGGCCCTGATCGATGCGGGCGAGGCGGCGACAACCGCCCAGGTGGTCAGGGCGGCCGCCTTATTGCCGCCATCGAAACAGCCCGCTTTCGCCGGCCAGGGTGGGGATGGAGGGGCGCCGCAGGATCAGGGCGCCGCGCCGGGCGCTCCCGATAACGGTTCTGGAAACGCTCAATGACTTCTGTCCGTTCGCTCGGCGTGATCGCCGTCGTGGCCGCCGTCGCCCTGAGCGGCTGCGCGACGATTTCCAAGGTCGGGAGCGTCAACCCGTTCCATGGCCGGAAGCACTCCAAGTCGGTGGCGAAAGGCGTGCGCATCCCGATCATCGCGCCGGGCGACCAGCTTGCCGTGTCCGACGCCCTGAAGGGTCAGGACTTCTTCATTCCCGCCCCCACGCCGCTCACCGAATGGCCCTTGCCGGGGGCGACGCCGTCCCAGTCGGTGGAGAACGTCGAGGCCGCTCCAGCCTTCCAACTCGCCTGGCGACGCACCTTCGGCGCCCCGACCACGCGCCGCCGGCACGTCACCGCCCCGCCGATCGCCGCCCAGGGCCGCATCTTCGTCATGGACGGCGGAGCGACCATCTCGGCCCTTGACGGGGCGACCGGCGCGCGCATCTGGCGCACCGATATCATGCCCAGGTCGAAGCGCGACCATGAAGCCTGGGGCGGCGGCCTAGCCTTCGAGGGTGGCAAGATCTACGCCTCCTCGGGTTTCCGCGAGGTGGTCGAGCTCGACGCGGCTACTGGGGCGATCGGCTGGCGGACCCCCACCGAAGCGCCCATCCACGCCGCGCCCACCGTTTTCGCCGGCCGGGTCTATGTGGCGGACGTGAACGACGAACTGATGGCTCTCGACGCGACCACTGGGGCCCAGGCCTGGACCTATCAGGCCCTGACCGAGCCGGCGCGCATCCTGGCCGCCTCGAGCCCCGCCGCCGACAACGAGACGGTGGTGGCGTCTTTCGCCTCGGGCGAACTGGTGGCCGTGCGCGCCGCCAACGGCAACGAACTGTGGAACGCCAGCCTGTCGCGCGCCAACCGGACCAACGCCCTGTCCGAAATCCGCGATATCGCCGGCCGGCCGGTGATCTACAAGAACGACGTCTACGCGGTCAGCCACTCCGACGTGTTCGCGGCGGTGGATCTGCGCACCGGCACGGCGCGCTGGACCCTGCCGGTGTCGGCCATCACCAGCCCCTGGCCGGCGGGCGACGTGGTGTTCGTGATCGACGACAAGGGCCAGGTGATCTGCGCCTCGCGCGAAAGCGGCGGGGTCTATTGGATCCACGACCTGAATGCCGGCCTCAAGAAGAAGCAAAGGGCCTACTGGTCCAGCCCGCTGATGGCGTCCAGCCACCTGATCACCGTCTCCAGCAAGGGCGAAGCCGTGGCCCTCGATCCCAAGACCGGCGCGACTTTGCGCACCCTAAAGCTCGGCGCGGACGCCCTGCTCGGCCCGATCGCCGTGAACGGCACGATCTATGTGGTGACGGAAAGCGCGCAATTGATCGCGATTCGTTAGGCCCGTGGCCGCTCGACCATGGTGACGATCGCCATCGTGGGGCGGCCCAATGTCGGCAAATCGACGCTGTTCAATCGGCTGGCGGGGCGCCGGCTGGCGATCGTCGATGATCGGCCCGGCGTGACCCGGGACCGCAAATTCGCCACCGGCCGCCTGGGCGACTTGGATCTCGAACTCATCGACACCGCCGGATTCGAGGATGTCACCGACGAAAGCCTGGAGGCGCGCATGCGGGCGCAGACCGAACTGGCGGTGACGCAGGCGGAGGTGGTTCTCTTCGTCATCGACGCGCGCGAGGGGGTGGTCGCCCTGGACGAGCTGTTCGCGCGGGTTCTTCGGCGCAGCGGCAAGCCGGTGATCGTCGTCGCCAATAAGAGCGAGGGCCGGGCCGGCGACGCCGGCGGCCTGGAAGGCTACAACCTGGGCCTGGGCGAGCCGGTGGCCATCTCGGCCGAGCACGGCGAGGGGTTGGGCGATCTCTTCGCGGCGGTCCTGGCCGCGGCGCCGGACGAGGAAATCCCCGGCGACGGCGAGGAACGAGAGAGCGGCGACAAGCCTATCCGCCTGGCCATCGTCGGCCGGCCCAACGCCGGCAA
>JBBRQW010000143.1:0-4983 GCA_038225765.1 Caulobacterales bacterium
AGGGTGAATTTCATGCCGCCCGCCTCAACTCAAACCCGAGGCCGGATTGGGCGCGGCGAAGGCGGAGAAGCCGTAGTGGGCGAGCCAGCGGGTGTCGGCGGCGAACATGTCGCGCAGGTCGGGCATGCCGTATTTCAGCCGGCCCAGGCGATCGACGCCGAAGCCGAAGGCGAAGCCCTGCCATTCATCCGGGTCGATGCCGCAACCGCGCAGCACGGTGGGGTGGACCATGCCGCAGCCGACGATCTCCGACCACTCGCTCCCCTGGCCGATCCGCACCGTCCCGCCGGAGGTGTCGCACTGCACGTCCATCTCCGCCGAGGGTTCGGTGAAGGGGAAATAGTGGGGGCGGAAGCGGGTGGCGATGGCGGGCAGTTCGAAGAAACGGGCGATGAACGCATCGAGGGTCCACTTCAGATGGCCCATGTGAATGTTGCGGTCGATGACCAGCCCCTCGATCTGGTGGAACATCGGGGTGTGGGTGGCGTCGTTGTCGCGGCGATAGGTGCGGCCGGGCGAGACGATGCGGATCGGCGGCGCCTGGCCCGTCGCGATCCACGGGGCCGGCGGCGGGGTGTTGGCCTGGCGCATGGCCCGCACCTGCACCGGGCTGGTGTGGGTGCGCAGCATCCTGCGTTCGCCGTCCGCGCCGCGGGCGAAGAAGAAGGTGTCGTGCATCTCCCGCGCCGGATGGCCGGGGGGGAAGTTCAGGGCGGTGAAATTGTGAAAATCGTCCTCGATGTCCGGCCCTTCGGCCAGGGAAAAGCCGAGCTCGGCGAAGATGGCGATCATCTCGTCCATCACCTGCATGGTGGGATGGACGCAGCCGGCGCGGCGCGGCGGGGCGGGCAGCGACAGGTCCAGCCGCCCGGCGGCCAGGCGGGCGTCAAGCTCGGCGGCTTCCAGGGCCGCCTTGCGCTCGGCGATGGCGGCGGCGATCTGGTCACGCAGGCCGTTGATCGCCGGGCCTTGCGTTCGGCGTTCCTCCGCGTTCATGGCGCCCAGGGATTTCAGCAGCGCCGACACCACGCCCGATTTGCCCAGGGCCGACACCCGCACGGCGTCCAGCGCGCCCAGATCGCCGGCGGCGACGATCTGGGCGAGGATGTCGGATTCGAGGGTCGAACGATAGGTCATGGCGGTTTGGCTTCAACTCTCCTCCCCCTTTGGGGGAGGGGGACCCCGAAGGGTTGGAGGGGGCTTCGACTGGGTGACGGCGGAGGCGGCCAGAGCCCCCTTCCCCGGCTTCGCCGGGACTTCCCCCGGAGGGGGAAGAGAACGAACGCCTCACCCCAGGGCGGCGCGGACCTTGTCGGCGATGGCCTTGAAGGCGGCCGGATCGTTTCCCGCAATGTCGGAGAGCACCTTGCGGTCCACGTCGATGCCGGCCAGCCCCAGGCCGTGACTAAACCTGGAATAGGTCATGCCCTCCAGCCGCGCGGCGGCGTTGATGCGCTGGATCCACAGGGCGCGGAACGAGCGCTTGCGGACCTTGCGGTCGCGGTAGGCGTACTGACCGGCCTTATCCACCGCCGCCTTGGCGGCGCGGATGGTGTTCTTGCGCCGTCCCCAGAAGCCCTTGGCTTGCTCGAGGACCTTCTTGTGATTGGCGTGGGCGGTGACGCCCCGTTTGACGCGGGCCATGTTCGTCTAAGCTCCTAAAAGATCAAAGGCCGTAGGGCAGGAAGGATTTGATGGTCTTGGCGTCGGCCTCGCTCATCACCTTGGTGCCGCGCTGCTGGCGGATGTATTTGGCCGAATGGCTGATCAGCCGGTGCCGCTTGCCCGCCACGCCGGCCTTGATCTTGCCGGTCGCGGTGATCTTGAAGCGCTTCTTGGCGCCCGATTTGGTCTTCAGTTTGGGCATTTTGCTTATCGGCGCCCCTCGTCGGGGGCCGTCCTCTTTGAGAGAGCGGATTAGAGCCGCCCTGGCATGCCTTGGGCCAGGCGGCTCGCACGAAGGCGCGGCTCTTAAGGCAAAGGGGGGCGCAAGGCAAGGTCGCCCGGGCCGGGAAAACGTCCGGCCGCCCGCCCCGCCGAAAGGGCGAGCGCTATCGCCGGGGCGACGATCAGGGCGCCCATGACGAAGGGGCCGTTGACGCTGATCCCGGCGAACACCAGGCCGGCCGCCAGCGGGCCGACCACGCGGGCGAAGGCGCCGGCGGCGTTGCTGAGGCCCATGACCTGGCCCTGGCTGTCGGGATCGACGGCCCCCGACAGCAGGGCCGAGGCGTTGGGGAAGGCGATCGAGGAAGCCATGGAGGCGGCCGCCATCAGGGCGTAGGTGGACCAGCCGCCGTTGCTCAGCGGCTGCAGGGCGATGGCGACCACCGTCCCAGCCATGCCGAGCGCCAGCATCCGCGTCTCGCCGAACCGGCGCGACAGGGGGCCGGTGACGAAGAAGTTGGCGAAGGCCGAGGCCGCGCCGGCGATGCCGAAGCACAGGCCCACGTCGCGCGGCGCCCAGGCGAAGCGGTGCTGGGCCCACAGGCCGAAGATCGATTCGATGCCGGTGAAGGCGAAGCCGACGACGAAGGTCAGCAGCATCAGCCGCCCGATCACCGGATGGCGGGCGGCGAAGCCGAACATGACCCAGCGGCTTTTGGGGTTGGCCTCCGGCGGGCGGCGCGAGCGGCTCTCCTTGACCGCCAGGGCGATGCCGATGGCCGAACCGGCGCCGCAGGCCGAGGCGGCCAGCAGGGGGATCTGGAAGCCGATCGGCCCCACCGAGGTCTTGGCCAGCATGCCGCCGACGAAGGGTCCCAGGATGAAGCCGATGTTGAACGCCGCGCCCAGCTTGGCCATCCGCCCGGCCCGCTCGTCCGCCGGCGTCACATCGGCGATGTAGCCCTGGACCACCGAGCCGTTGCCCGCCGCCAGGCCGCCCGCCAGGCGGATGGCGAAGGCCAGATAGATGTTGGGCGCGAAGGCCAGCAGGCCGTAGCACAGGCAGTTGCCGATGGTGGTGGAGATGAGGATGGGCTTGCGCCCGATGCGGTCGCTCAGGCGCCCCCAGAACGGCTCGCCGAAAAAGGAGCCGATGGAATAGGCCGAGAAGATCAGCGCGATCTGCCAGGGCGCGGCGTGGAACGATTCGGCGTAGAAGGGCAGCAGGGGCACGACGATGCCAAAGCCCATCATGTTGATGAACATCACCGACAGAAGGGTGTAGAGCGCCGCGCCCGACCGCGGCGCCGTCGGGGCTGGAGCCGGGGCGGTCATGGCGGTGGAAATACGGCGCCGGCCCCCTCATCACAACCGCCCCGCCGTCGCGGCGCGGTGTCCCGCGCGCCACCGCCGCGCCAGCCGGTTGCTTAACAAATGTTATCGCCTTCAATTGCGCCAAGTATCGTCGGTCAGCAATATTCCCCCACGGTGGGAACCGAACGGCTTTGGCGAACGTATACCGGCTGGAAGTGCTTGTGGGATTTTCGGCCGGGCGAGGGCGCGCCGCGGATTTGAATGGCGCGACGCGCGGCCGTCCCGGTCGCGCGGGATGCGCCCGATACGATCAGGAGAGAGCGGTATGAACGAAGCCCTAGTGATGCAAACCTTCGACCGCCGGGTAGCCCGGCGCGAGAGCAGGCGTGATTTCTTCCGCGTCGCCGGCGGCGTCGTCGCCGCGGGCGCGGCGAGCGGCGTGGCGCTGAACGCCGGCGGCGGCCATCTGGTTTCCACCGCTTCGGCGGCCGACGAGGTGGGCGATCAGGCCATCCTCAACTTCGCCCTGAATCTCGAATATCTCGAAGCCCAGTTCTATTCCTTCGCCACGTCCGGCGCGGGCCTGCCCCCCGAGCTCTTGACCGGCAAGGGCACGCAGGGACCGGTCAGAGGCGGGAACCAGGTTCCGTTCAGCGATCCAGTGGTGGCGGCCTACGCCAGGGAAATCGCGGCCGACGAAAAGCAGCACGTCGTCTTCCTGCGCTCGGCGTTGGGTTCGGCGGCGGTCGCTCAGCCGAAAATCGACATCGACGGCCACAATCCGAACGGCGCCTTCTCGACCGCCGCCCGCGCCGCCGGCCTGGTCGGCCCGGGGGTGGCGTTCAACCCCTACGCCAACGACATCGACTTCCTTCTGGGCGCCTTCATCTTCGAGGACGTGGGCGTGACCGCCTATCATGGGGCGGCGCCGCTGCTCAACAGCAAGGTCTATCTGTCGGCCGCCGCCGGAATCCTGGCCGCCGAAGCCTATCACGCCTCGCTGGTCCGCACGGTGCTCTACGCCAAGGGGCAGATCGCCCCCAACGCCATAAGGGCGGCCAACCTGATTTCCAACGCGCGCGATTCGCTGGACGGCCCGACCGATCTCGACCAAGGCCTCCTCCTGCAAGGCCAGGCGAACATCACCCCGCTCGACGCCAACGGCATCGCGTTCGCCCGCACCACCGGTCAGGTGCTCAACATCGTCTACCTAAACCCCGGGGTCGTGAGAAAAGGCGGATTCTTCCCCGACGGCGTGAACGGCGGCCTCAACGTCAGCGGCTAACTCTGGGCCCCTCCGCGCGTCTCCGTCCGGAGGCGCGCGGAGGGCGCCGCCAAGCCGGCTTTGTCGGGCGGACGCCTTCGCCGCCAGACCGCCCCCGGGGCTTTACCGCGGGGCGAGGATCATGATCATCTGGCGGCCTTCCATGCGGGGTTCGTATTCGACCTTGGCCACTTCGTCGAAATCGACCCTGACCTTCTGCAGCAGCTTCATGCCCAGTTCGGGGTGACGCATCTCACCGCCGCGGAAGCGCAGGGTCACCTTGACCTTGTCGCCCTCCTCGAAGAAGCGATTCATCGCCCTGGCCTTCACCTCGTAGTCGTGGATGTCGATGTTGGGGCGAAGCTTTATTTCCTTCACCTCGACCAGTTTCTGGCGTTTGCGGGCCTCGTTCTTCTTCTTCTGTTCCTGGAACTTGAACTTGCCGAAATCGAGGATCTTGCACACCGGCGGGTCGGCGGTGGGGGAGACCTCGACCAGATCCAGTCCCGCCTCCACCG
>JBBRQW010000144.1:0-4877 GCA_038225765.1 Caulobacterales bacterium
ATGGCGGCGAGGTGGGCGCGGAGATCCTGGGCGGTGACGGGCGCGCCCTCGCGCAGCATCACCGCCAGGGCCACTTCCTCGCCCAGGCGCTCGTCGGCGACGCCGAAGGCGCAGCATTCGGCCACCGCCGCGTGGCGATAGACCGCCGCCTCGACCTCGGCGCAGTAGATGTTCTCGCCGCCGCGCAGGACCATGTCCTTCTTGCGATCGACGATGAAGATGAAGCCGTCGGCGTCGATGCGGGCCACGTCGCCGGTGTGCAGCCAGCCGTCGGTGATGGTCTCGGCGGTGGCGTCGTCGCGATTGATATAGCCCTTGATCACCTGGGCCCCGCGCACCCACAGCTCGCCGACCTTTCCGGGCGCGACGGCCACGCCATCGTCATCGACGCATTTGGCCTCGTAGCAGGGCATGGCCGGGCCGGCGCTGTCGGGCTTGTCGATGAAGAAGTCGGCGGAAACGGCGGTGATGATGCCGCTGGTCTCGGTCATGCCGTAGCCGGTGATGGGGCGGGCGCTCTCCACCGCCTCGTCGATCCTGGCCACCAGGTCGGGGGGAAGCTGCGCCCCGCCGCCGCCCAGGGTGGCCAGGCTGGAAAGGTCGTGCTTGGCGAAATCGGGATGGGCGATCAGTTCGCGGGCCATCACCGGCACCCCGCTCATGGCGGTCACCTTCTCGGCCTCGATGAGCCGCAGGGCCTCGCCAGCGTCCCAGCGGTGCATCAAGACGAGCTTGCCGCCGCCGGCGGTCACCGCATAGGCGGCGCAGTTGTTGGCGGTGACGTGGAAGAGAGGGGTGTTGATCAGGCCGACCGGGATCGGCGGCGGCGCGGCCGGGTCGGGCCCGACGCCGGTGGCGCGCAGGGTGGCCAGGGCGGTCACCTGGCCGGAAAAGGCCATGCTCATCAGGTTGGCGACGCAGCCGCGATGGGTGAGCTGGGCGCCCTTGGGAAAGCCGGTGGTGCCCGAGGTGTAGAAGATGCAGGCGTCGTCGTCGGGATCGACGGCCACGGCCGGCATGGCCCCGCCGTGGGCGATGACCTCGCTCCAGGCCGTCACGCCGGCCGGCAAACCGTCGGCGCGGGTGGCGACGAGGATCGCGCCGCCGGCCATGTTTGGGCGCTCGCCGAGGCGCGCCAGCCGCTCGGCGTCGCAGAAGATGACCTTGGGCCTGGAGTCGGCGATGGCGTAGGCCATCTCCTCGGCCACCCACCAGGCGTTCATGCCGACCACGACGATGCCGCTGGAAACGCAGGCCCAGTAGATCAGCAGCCATTCGGGATAGTTGCGCATGGCGATGGCCACCCGGTCGCCGGGGGCGACGCCCACCGCCTCCAGCCAGCCGGCGATGGCGTTCACCTGGGCGTGGGCCTGGCCATAGGTCAGGCGCTCGTCCTGGTAGACCAGGTAGTCGCGCGGCCCGAAGGCGGCGGTGGAGAGCCACACCTCGCGCACCGTCGGCGGGGCGTGCTTGTAGAGGCGCATCGGCGCGCCGCGCACCTGCGTCTCGCCGATCTCGAACGGCGCGCCGGGGGCGGTCAGGGCCGCCCAGGCCTCCTTCAATTCCTTGTAGTGCATCGCGGGCTCATATCTCCAGGCGATAGACCTTGGCCGCCGTGCCGCTGAACAGGGCGGCCTTTTCGTCCGGCGAGGCGGCGGCGGCCACGATCTTGAAGGCGTTCCACAAGACGTCGTAGCCGCAGCTGCCGATATCCACCGGGAAATTGCTCTCGAACATGCAGCGTTCGGCCCCGAAGGCCTCGATGCAGGTCTCGATATGGGGCTGCCATTCGGCCGCCAGCTGCGCCGACGACGCCGGTGGAGACGACATGAAGGAGGGAAAGCCGGCGAAGGCCATGGCCAGGCCGCCCAGCTTCACCTGGACGTTCGGCGATGCCGCCAGGGCGCGGATGTTCTCACGCCACACCCCGAACCGCTCCTCGCGCCGCCCGGCGTAGCCGGCTATGCCCAGCGGCGTGCCGACATGATCGAGGACGATGGTCGTCTCGGGAAAGGCGCGGGCCAGGTCGATGAGATCGGGAAGCTGCGGCTCCAGCAGCCAGGCGTCGAACGAGAGGCCCAGGGGGGCGAGCCGGGCGAACCCCTGGCGGAAGCCGGGCTGGCAATAAAGGCTGCCCTCGCCGCGGGCCAGCGGCCCCAGCACCTCCGGGTCGGCGTCCCACGAGCAGCTGTGCCGGATGCCCCGGAACCGCCCGCCGCCGGCCGCCAGGTGGGCTTCCAGAACCTCGGCGACCGCGTCGCCCAAGGTCAGGTCGGCGTGGCCGACGATGCCGGCGCAGGCCCGCGCCTCGCCGTAGCGGCCACTGGCGCTCATCGCCGCGACGCCGTTGACAAACTCGGTCTCGCCCACCGGGCGCATCGCCGCCGACCCATCGGCCCGGTACATCGAGCCGCATTCCACATAGACGGTGGCCCGCACGTTGTGGCCGCTTTGGATGTCGGCCAGCAGCTCGTCCAGCAGGTAATGGGAAACCCCGGCGATGGCCCGAGCGAAGCCGTGGCCGGTGGCGGAAAAGGCGGCGACCGCCGCCGCCGGGTGGTCCCACAGGTGATGGTGCGGATCGACGATCGGCAGTTCCGGCTCGAGGATCGCCTCGCGGGGCAGGGGGGATGGCGTCATGGCGTTGTTTCCACGTAGCGCGGGCTTCCAGCCCGCTCTTGTTTTTTCGATGCGGGCTGGAAGCCCGCGCTACGTCATGCCCTCAGGGCGGCGGGGGCCGCCGCGGCGTCGGCCGCGCTCAGACGCTCGAGCAGCGCCTCCAACTCCCGCCACAGCCCCTGGGGCAGGCGGTCGCCGAAGGCCTCGTAGGCCGGGGCGATGAGGGCCGCCTCCGCGCGCCAGATCGCCGGATCGACGTCGAGGAGCACCGCGAGCTGGTCGTCGGTGAGGCCAAGGCCCTCGACATCCAGCGACCCGGCGGCGGGGGTGAGGCCGATGGGCGTCACCTTGGCCTCCGCCTCGCCCTCGATGCGCTCGACGATCCATTTGAGGACCCGGCTGTTGTCGCCGAAGCCCGGCCATACAAACCGCCCCGCCGCGTCCTTGCGGAACCAGTTAACGAAGAAGATGCGCGGCAGCTTGGCGGGATCGGCGGCCTCGCCCAGTTTCAGCCAGTGGGCGAAATAGTCGCCCATGTTGTAGCCGCAGAAGGGGCGCATGGCGAAGGGATCGCGGCGCAGTTCGCCGATGGCGTTCTCCGCCGCCGCGGTGCCTTCCGAGGCGACGTTGGAGGCCAGGAAAACGCCGTGGCGCCAGTCGAAGGCCTCGGTCACCAGGGGCACGGCGCTGGCCCGCCGGCCGCCGAACAGGATGGCCGAGATCGGCACCCCCCTGGGGTTTTCCCACTCGTCGGCGATGACCGGGCACTGGCTGGCCGGGGCGGTGAAGCGGGAATTGGGATGGGCGGCCGGCTCGCCCGATCCGGGCGACCACGGCCGGCCCTTCCAGTCGGTGAGGCCGGCCGGCGGCTCGCGGGTCAGGCCCTCCCACCACACGTCGCCGTCGGCGGTCAGGGCGACATTGGTGAAGATGCAGTTTTCCGACAGGGCGGCGATGGCGTTGGCGTTGGTGGCGTAGCCGGTGCCCGGCGCGACGCCGAAAAAACCGGCCTCCGGATTGATGGCGTAGAGCCGGCCGTCGTCGCCGAAACGCATCCAGCAGATGTCGTCGCCCACCGTTTCCGCCTTCCAGCCGGGGAGGGTCGGGGCCAGCATGGCCAGGTTGGTCTTGCCGCAGGCGCTGGGGAAGGCGGCGGCGATGTAGTGAACCGCCCCGTCCGGCGAGGTGAGCTTGAGGATCAGCATGTGCTCGGCCAGCCATCCCTCGTCCCTGGCCATCACCGAGGCGATGCGCAGGGCGTAGCACTTCTTGCCAAGCAGGGCGTTGCCGCCATAGCCCGAGCCGTAGGACCAGATCTCCCGCTCGGCGGGAAAATGGACGATGTATTTGGTCTCGTTGCACGGCCAGGGAACGTCCGCCTCGCCGGGCGCCAGGGGTTTGCCCACCGAATGGACGGCGGGGACGAAGAAGCCGTCCTCGCCCAACTGGTCCAGGGCCGCCTTGCCCATGCGGGTCATGATCCGCATGGAGACCGCGACATAGGCGCTGTCGGTGATCTCGACGCCGAGGGCGGCGATCTTCGAGCCGAGCGGGCCCATGCAGAAGGGGACGACGTACAGGGTGCGCCCGCGCATGCAGCCGTCGAACAGTTCCAGGAGCTTGGCCCGCATCTCGGCCGGATCGCACCAGTTGTTGGTGGGGCCGGCGTCGATGGCCCGCGGCGAGCAGATGAAGGTGCGGCTCTCCACCCGCGCCACGTCGGCGGGGTCGGACGCGGCAAGGAAGGAGTTGGGGCGCTTGGCCGGGTTCAGCGCCTGGAGGGTGCCGGCGGCGACCAGTCCGGCGGTCAGCGCGTCCCATTCGGCCGCCGACCCGTCGCACCAGTGGACGCGGTCGGGGCGGGTCAGGGCGGCGATGTCACGGACCCAGGCGATCAGGCGCGCATGTTTGGTTGGCGCGGGGTCCAGTCCGGGGACCCGGCCGGGGGTCACGGTCGTCGCGGTCACGGTCGTTTCTGGGGCCGTCATCGCCTCACCATCGCCTGCGTCATTCCGCGCCGCGGGCCGCCCTGGCCCTAGGAAGCGACATCCCTAGCGGGCGGGCGGGGCTATCGCAACGACTCGTTGACGGCGGCGAGGGCCGCGGCGCCGGGGGTGAGTTCGCCGTCGCCGAGCCCGTTGAGCGGCGTGGCCACCGTGCCCAGGTGGTCGTGCAGGTCCCGCGCCTCGGGATCGACATAGAGCAGGCCGGTGACGATCTCGCCCATCGCCTGGTGGACCTGCAGGTGGGTGACGGCG
>JBBRQW010000145.1:0-4775 GCA_038225765.1 Caulobacterales bacterium
CTATGGCGCCGATCACGTCCTCTACGCCGCCAACGTCACCGACGTGGACGACAAGATCAACGCCAAGGCCGCCGCCGAAGGGGTTTCCATCGACGCGGTCACGGCGCGCTATCTGGACGCCTACCACGCCGACATGGCGGCGCTGGGCGCCCTCACCCCCACCTTCGAGCCCCGCGCCACCCAGACCATGGGCGCCATCGTCGCCATGATCGGGCGGCTCATCGGCAACAACGCCGCCTACGCCGCCGAGGGGCACGTCCTCTTCGACACCCAGGCCTATGGCGGCTACGGCCGGCTGTCGGGCCGCTCGCTGGACGACATGATCGCCGGCGCGCGGGTCGAGGTCGCCCCCTACAAGCAGCACCCGGCCGACTTCGTGCTGTGGAAGCCCTCCAAGAGCGGCGAGCCGGTGTGGGAAAGCCCGTTCGGGCCGGGCCGCCCCGGCTGGCACATCGAATGCTCGGCGATGATCGAGGAGACCCTGGGGCTGCCCATCGACATCCACGGCGGCGGAAACGACCTGATCTTCCCCCACCACGAAAACGAGCGGGCCCAGGGCCTGTGCGCCGGCCACGCCGAATCCTACGCCAACTACTGGCTGCACAACGGCTTCGTGAACGCCGGTTCGAAAAAGATGTCCAAGAGCCTGGGCAACGTGGCCCTCATCCGCGACCTCCTCGCCCGCGCCCCCGGCGAGGCCCTGCGCTGGGCCCTCCTGGCCTCGCACTACCGCCAGCCCCTGGCCTGGACCGACGATGTGGTCGATCAGGCCAAGAGCGCGCTGGACACCCTCTACGGCGCCCTGCGCCGCGCCGCCGACGCGCCGGCGGAAGGCGGCGAGCCGTCCGCCGCCTTCATGGACGCCCTCTTCGACGACCTGAACACCCCCAGGGCCAACGCCGAACTCTTCGCCATCGCCCGGCGGCTGGAGACCACGGACCCGGCCGAGCGCGCCCGGGCGAAAGGCGAACTCCTGGCCGCCGGCGCCCTGACCGGCTTTCTCCAGGCCGACCCGGAGGCGTGGTTCCACGGCGGCGCCGACGTCGCCCTCACGGCGCGGATCGACTCCCTGATCGCCGCGCGCATCGCCGCCCGCGCCGCCCGCGACTGGCCCGCCGCCGACCGCCTGCGCGCCGAGCTCACCGCCCTCAACGTCGAGGTCATGGACAGCGCCGACGGGGCGAGGTGGAAACTCAAGGAGCGGGTGTGATGGCGGTGAGTTGTCCGGGCACGGGGACGCGGCCTTGCGCCCCTTCCGTCACGCGGCGAAGCGGCGCCGCGCGCCACCTCCCCCGTAAGAGGACGGGGGAGGAAAGGATGAGGGTCAGCTATTCCGCTTTCCTCCCTTGCGCAGCGGGGGAGGTGGCGCGGCGCTCTTTCTCGCGCCGTGACGGAGGGGGCGTCGGCGGAGGGTCCACATGCGGGTGAAAATCGAACACCGCCTGGGCATCCCGGCGCCGGCCGAGGCGATCTGGGCGGCGATCGCCGACATCGCCGCCTGGCCGAGCTGGAACCCGCTCTACACCAAGGCCGAGGGGGCGCTGCGCATCGGCGCCCCTCTCGTCCTCGAGGTCGCCCTGCCCGGTCAGAAGGCCCGCGTCATCCGCCCGACCGTCTCGGACTGGGTGCCCAACGAACAGATCCTGTGGAAGCTGTCGATGCTGGGCGGCCTGATAAAATCCATCCGCTACCTGGAGATAGAACAGCTCACCGAATCGGGCTGCATCTTCTCCAACGGCGAGATGTTCGACGGCCTGCTCGGCCCGACGATCGCCCGGCGGATGCGCGGCCCCCTGCGCGCCGGCTTCGCGGCCATGGGCGAGGCGGTCAAGGCGCGGACCCTGGCGGGACGACCGGCGGGTGAGGCCACCCTTCCTTAAGGAGCGGCGGCGGCCCCCATCGCCCGCATCGCCGCCAGCCGGCCGAAGGCCACCGTCAGCGCCTTGCGCCGCGCTCCGGAGAGCGGGGTGAGGGGCGCCTCGCGCAGCACCGCGCCGTCGAAGGCGTCGGCGACGATCAGGCCGGGTTCGGGGGGGAGGACATGGCGCGGGAATTCCGGGGCGACGGCAAAATAGAAGGCGTCGCAATAGGCCAGGTAGTCGCCCCATTTGCGGTCGGCGCGGAAGTCCTCGAGGCTCGACTTGACCTCGACCACCACGATCTGGCCGCGCGGCCCGAGCGCCACGATGTCGGCCCGCCGGCCGTTGGGCAGGCACACCTCCAGCAGCGGCGCATGGTTCAACGCCATCAACAGCCGCGCCGCCCCGCGGGTGACCGCCCCGGTGGTCTCTGGCCTCGCGAAAGTGAGAACGACGGTTTCCACGCGGCCATCATGTTCCGCTTTCGTTCAGCGTCAAGGATGGGGGTTCATCGGCTCGCGCCTTGCGGCGGGGCAGACGCCGGCGGCGCCTCGTAGGTCTTCTTCATGGTCTCCAGGAGTTCGGCGTTGCCGGCCTGGAAGAAGCGGTAGAGCCGGTCGAAGCCGGGGCCCGCGCCCCAGCCGGTGGATGAGACCGTCACCCGCGTCCGCGCCGGCCCGAGCGGCTGATATTCGATCACCGTTACGGTCTGCTGGAACAGGGCGCCGTCGGGCAGGGCGCGGGGGGCCTGGATGTTCTGGAAGACGATCAGCCGCTGCGGCAGGAAGGTGACGATGCGGTGCTTGATGTTGTCGCGCGCGCCGAGCGCCGCCTTGGGGTCGTAGCTGGCCTCCAGGGTTCCGCCGACACGAAAATCGATGGCCGCCACCGGGGCGTTCCAGCGCTTGAATTCGGCGGTGTCGCTGAAGGCCTTCCACAGGACCGCCACCGGGGCGGCGATAACCGTCGCCTCCTGCAGGGTCCGCGCCCCGTCGGCGGTGACGAAGGAGGTATCGACGACGTCGGGGTTTTTGGCCGCCTCGGCGCGGGCGCCGCCGCCCCAGGCCAGGGCGGCGGCGAGGGCCAGGATCGCTGGTTTCATGGTGTCTCTCCCTTGGCCGCGTCCTGCAGCCGGTCCAGATAGTCGCGAAGGCTCGCCACCCCGGCGTCGAAGGCCTCCGGTGTGCGATGGGTGCGCGCCTGCATGACGCCGCCCTCCATCGTCGTGAGCACGAATTGAGCCACGCGGCGGGTGTCGGTCGCGGCCGGCAGGCGCGCGGCGGCGGCGTCGAGACAGGCCTTGATGGCGCCCGTCCAGCCCTCGAAATTCACCGACAGCAGGGCGCGCACCGGCGGGTCGGGCTCGTGCAGCTCCAGCGCCAGGCTGCCGATCGGGCAGCCGTAGGCGCACTCGGTGTCGACGAGCATGGCGCGGTATCGCGCCAGCAGGGCGAAGATGCGCTCGATCGGGCCGGCCACCCCTTCCCAGGCCGGGGCCAGCAGCATCGGCCCGATGCCGTCGCGGTAGCGCCGCAGCACCTCGAGCAGCAGATCCTGCTTGGTGGGAAAGGCGTGATAGAGGCTGCCGGAATTGGCCCCCGCCTCCCTGAGAATATCGGCGACGCTGGTCGAGCCGTAGCCTTTTTCGGCGAACAGCCGCAGGGCGGCGAAGACGAGCCGGTCGGCGGTGGAGGGGGGCGGGGGGGATGAGTCGGGGGTCATTGGATTGATCGCTCAATCAACTCTGCCACGCCTTGATCGATCGCTCAAGAGGTTTTATTGGCGTCAAAGGCCCGGTTGCGCCGGAAAGACCAGGCGGGCGGGGTCGTAGCCGAGGGTCGCGAGGCGGCGCAGGGCCGTCGCCTTCGCCTCGGCCTCCATCGCCGGCCGCCGCGCCAGCAGCCAGATGTAGTGGCCGCCGGGCGTGGCCATGAGCGCCCAGGCGTCGTCGGCGGCGTGGTCGAGGATCCAGTATTGCTGATGGATCAGGCCGCCCAGAAAACTCATGGTGAACTTGGCCCCGCCGCTGCCGGGGACGATGCGCGCCCGCGTCCTGAGCACGCGAACCGGGCCGGCGGGCGAGCCCTTGTGGCAGGTCTCGGCGATGGCGAAGGCGCCGCCGCCGAGAGGAGAGAAGTCGCTCGTGTCGCCCTGGCAAGCCTTCTCGCGGGCATTGGCGGTGCGGGCGATCTCGTACCAACGGCCGGAATAGAGCGCCAGGGCCACCGCCCTCGCGGGCTGGGGCGCGCGGGCGTGGGCCGAGCTCGCCGCCGAAGCGATCAGAACAAGGGCGAAGCAAGGTTTCACCACGAAGGACACCAAGAACACCAAGGAGAAACACGAAGGAGACAAGGCTTGCGCTTCGCGCGAAGCGCCTGATTCATTCCTAGCGCTCTTCTTCGTGTCCTTCGCGCCTTGGTGGTTGAACTTTTCTCTTCGCCGCCTACTCCGCCGCGATTTTGAGGGCCGAGCCGGCGCGGTCGCGGAAGTTGATGGCCTTGAGGTAGGCGATGCCGTCCTCGGCGATGGCGTCGCCGACCATGCCGTCGCCCTCGCCCTTCAGCTCGTCCATGTCCACATAGATGGCGTAGAAGGCGCGGGTGCGCTCGGTGATGATGCCGGCGTTGAGCAGGGTCTTGATCAGCACCCGGAAGATGTTGGTGGCTTCCTTCATGTCCTCGCGGCGGGCCTCGTCGGTGGCGATCTCAGCGAACTGGGCGATGACGATATCGGGATCGAGGCCGAATTCCTCGTAGAGGTCGCGCTGCTCGGACGGGGCCACCAGGTTGAACAGCAGGGTCTGGAAGCAGTGCGCCGCCCAGTCCTCGATGATGTTGTGCTCGTCGGGGCTCAGATGGGGCACGGTGCGGTCGGCCCAGATCTTGCCGAACTTGTGGTGGAAGGCCTCGTCGGTCA
>JBBRQW010000146.1:0-4560 GCA_038225765.1 Caulobacterales bacterium
CACCAAGACCATCGACATCGAGCGCTTCGTGCCGGCCGACAAGATCGACCGCCTCTACTGGAACGACCCCTATTTCCTGGTTCCCGACGGCAAGCTGGCGGTGGAATCCTTCGCCGTCATCCGCGAGGCGATGAAGGCGTCCGGGCGGATCGCCCTTGGCCGGGTGGTGATGTCGACCCGCGAGCGGCTGGTCGCCCTGGAGCCGCGCGACCGGGGGATCGTCGCCGATACCCTGCGCAGCCACGACGAGGTGCGCGACCCCGAGGAAGCCTTCGCCGGCATCCCCGCCGCCAAGGTCGATCCCGCGATGCTGGCCATCGCCGGCAAGATCATCGAACAGCAGGAAGGCCCGTTCGATCCGAAGACCTTCACCGACCGCTACGAGGAGGCTCTGCGCAAGATGATCGGGGCCAAGGAAAAGGGCCATAAGCCGGTCACCGTGGAGGAACCCGAAGACACCAACGTCATCGACCTGATGACCGCCCTGCGCGCCAGCCTGGCGGGGCGGGGGAAGGCGACGGGGAAGAAGACGCCGGCCAAGAAGGCGCCGGCGAAGCGGGCGCGGGGAAATTGAGACGCCCTCAATTCCAGGCGCCACATTCCAAAGGGCGCAATGGCCACAAACAATTCGGTGGACTCGGTTGCTAAAACGCGGCACGATTAACGTTTCGCAAACCATTCCCCGGGGGGGCAATGCGCTATACTGTGTCCATCCTGCTTGCCGTTACGGCCCTTGGCTTCGCCTCGACCGCCGGCGCCCAGACCTTCACACCCAAAGAGTCCATGCTCGCCGCCGAAGGGCCCATGACTCTGACCTCGCGGCGCTCGGTGATCTGCCTCGCCCAGTTTCACCTCGCGACCACCCGTAAGGACGCGAGCATCGCCTCCGCGTCGTTCACCGGCAACCAATGCACTTCGATGGCGCCGACCGGTTTGCCGTGGCGCGTGTCGATCGACGAACGCGGCGGCGGCTTTCACCACATAATCATCCACGGCTTCGCCCTCCAGTTCGTCCACGGCGCGACCTGCGGCCCGGCCGACATCGAGGCCAGGCTCAATTCGCACGGCCGAATCCTGTTCACCGATATCGGCTTCCCCGGCACGACGCCGTGCTCCGCCAAGGTGAGCCTCTCGACCGCCCCGCATCTGGGGATCGAGGACGGGGCGACCGGGGACGGCGCCCCTTAGGGGAACGAGGAGCGCCTACTGGGTCCAGGGGGTGGGCCTCCTCCGCGCCCGGCGGAGACCCGTGCGCCTTCAGGCCCGCTCGGCGCCGATGACGATGATGGCCCGAGGTTTCATGCCTGACCACAACGAGCGGCGCGTCCGGCTGTTGCCAAGTATCGACCGCCCCTTTCAGGAACCCATGGTCGCGAACATGCCGACGGCGGCGGCGGCCATGACGGCGGTGGCGAGCCAGCCGACCGTCTTGAGGCCGAGGTGGAGCTTGAACTCGCCCATGGCCGCCTTGTGGCCGGCCAGATGCATGATCATGGCCATGATCGGCACCGAGGCCACGCCGTTGATCACGGCGCTCCAGAACAGGGCCTTGATCGGGTCGATGAAGTGGAAGAAGTTGAGCGCCCCGCCGATGATCATGGCCGCCGCGATGGCCCCGTAAAAGGCCTTGGCGCGATTGAGTTTGCGCGACAGCCCCACATGCCAGCCGAAGGCCTCGCCCATGGCGAAGGCGGCCGAGCCGGCCAGGATGGGCAGCGCCAGCAGTCCCGTCCCCACGATCCCCAGGGCAAAGATCACCGAGGCGAACTGGCCGGCGATGGGTCCCAGCGCCTTGGCCGCGTCGGCCGAGGTCTGGATGTTGGTGATCCCGTGGGCGTTCAAGGTGGCGGCCGTGGTCCACAGGATGAACATGGCGATCACCGCCGAGAAGCCCATGCCGATGTAGGTGTCCCAGCGGATGCGGTGGAATTCGGCCGGCGCCGCCTCGGGCGAGCGCTCGAGGGGCTTGGCGTCGTGGCGCTCCTTGACCTCCTCGACCTCTTCCTCGGCCTGCCAGAAGAACAGGTAGGGGCTGATGGTGGTGCCGAGAATGGCGACGACGACGGTGAGGTAGCCCGGCGCCAGGGAGATATGCGGCACGACCAGGTGATAGGCGACCTTGGCCCAGGGCATGTGGACGACCAGGGCGACGCCCACATAGGCGAACAACGACAGGGTCAGCCACTTGAGCACCGAGACGTAGCGGGCGTAGCGGACAAACACCTCGAGCAGGATGGAGACGGCCCCGAACAGGGCGACATAGAGCAGGGTCGGGCCGCCGACGACCAGGTTCAGGGCCGCCCCCATGGCCCCCATGTCGGCCCCCAGATTGATGGTGTTGGCCACCACCAGCAGGCCGACCAGGCCATAGACGACGGCGGCCGGGTAATGCGCCTTGAGATTGCCGGCGACGCCGCGGCCGGTCACCCGACCCACCCGGGCGCTGATCTCCTGGATGGCGCACATCAGCGGCCAGCTAAACAGCAGCGTCCAGCCGAGGTCGTAGCCGAACTGGGCGCCGGCCTGCGAATAGGTGGCGATGCCGCTGGGATCGTCGTCGGCCGCCCCGGTGATCAGCCCCGGCCCCAGGATGGCGAGCAACTTGGGTTTTTCCGGCGGCTTGGCGCCGTCCGGCCGATCCCGCTCGGGATCGACTTTTGGGCTGGCGGTTTCGATGGTCGCGGCCATGCGGCCTCCCAGTCTCGCCTCGCGGCAGGGTAGCGCACTTTTCCGATTCGGCGCTCCCCGGCGTGGCGGGAACCAACGAACCGGTCACGGTTTTGTGAGAAGCACATCAGCGAGGAGTCACTCTCATGCGCATCGACCTTCTGTTTGTCACCACCGCCCTGGCGGCGGCCATCGCCCTGACCGGCTGCAATAGGCCGGACGCCGACAACGCGGCGACCGACGCCAACGCCGCGGCCACGGCGGCGGTCGCCACGCCGCCCCCCGCCACCCCGGCCGCGATGCCGGCCGCCGCCACCACGGCGCAAGGGTTCGTGACGGCCGCGGCCACCAGCGACATGTATGAGATCGCGGCGGCCAAGATCGTCCAGCAGAAATCGAAAACCCCGGCGGTCAAGGCGTTCGCCGCCAAGATGATCCACGATCACAGCGCCAGCACGGCGGAACTGAAGAAGATCCTGGCCGGCGGCGGGATCAACGCCACACCGCCCGCCGCCCTGGACGACCGGCATAGCGGCATGATCGCCGATCTCAACCAGGCGGCGGCCGCCGGTTTCGACAAAGCCTATATGGACCAGCAGGCAGCCGCCCACACCGAGGCGGTGGCGCTGTTCCAGGGCTATGCCGGCGGCGGCGACAATGACGCGCTGAAGGCGTTCGCCGCGAAGGTCCTGCCGACCATTCAGGGCCATCTCGACATGGCCAAGCAGATGGACGGCGCGATGTAAGTCGCGGCGCGTGGCGCGGGCGATCGACGGCCTGGACGACCTGGCGGTTGCCCCCGGCACGGCGCCGATGGAAGCGCGTTCGGCCAATGCCCTGCCGACCGATCCCGCCTGGCAGTTCGAACCCAAGTGGGACGGCTTCCGCTGCCTGGCCTTCCGCGCCGGAGCGGCGGTGGATTTGCGGGCAAAATCGGGCAAGTCGCTGGCCCGCTACTTTCCCGACGTGGCCGCGCGGCTGGCGGCGCTGAAACGGGACCCGTTCGTCATCGACGGCGAACTGACCATCGCGATCGACGGCGCTTTCTCATTCGAAGCCCTGCAGATGCGCCTGCATCCGGCCGAGAGCCGGGTGCGCCGCCTGGCCGCCGAAAATCCCGCCACCTTCATGGCCTTCGATTGCCTACTGGACGAGCGCGGCGGGAGTCTGATCGACGCGCCGTTGACCCTCCGCCGCGCGGCCCTGGAGGCGTTCCACCGCGGTATCGGCCCGAACGCGGGCGTGGAGCTCACGCCCTTCACCCGTGAACGGACCGTGGCCCAGGCCTGGCTCGACCATCTGAAGGCCAATCTCGACGGGGTGGTGTGCAAGCAACTGGACGGGCCCTATCTGGCCGGCGAGCGGGCCATGCTCAAGGTCAAGCGGCTGCGCACCGCCGACTGCGTGGTGGGTGGGTTCCGCTATCTGTCGGCGGCGCCGTTGGTGGGCTCGCTGCTGCTCGGCCTCTACGACGAGGCGGGCAGGCTCGATCATGTCGGCTTCACCTCGACGATCGCCGACGCCGAGCGGGCCGTTCTCACCAAACGCCTCGAAACCCTGGCCGGCGGGCCTGGATTCACCGGCGACGCCCCCGGCGGCCCCAGCCGCTGGAGCACCGGCCGCTCGGCCGCCTGGACCCCATTGAACCCGGAACTGGTGGCCGAGGTCCGTTTCGATCACGTCTCGGGCGGCCGTTTTCGCCACGGAACGCGCTTCCTGCGCTGGCGCCCGGACAAGACGCCCGGCCAGTGCACGCGCGAGCAGATCGCGCCGATGGGTGGGACGGCGTTGAAGGTTTGAGGCGGTGGCCGGTCAGGCCGCGCCGGCCATCAATTCCTTCTTGCGCGCCGCCAGGCGAGCGCCCAGGGCGGCGAGGTCCATCTTGGCGTGGCG
>JBBRQW010000147.1:0-4524 GCA_038225765.1 Caulobacterales bacterium
GGCCGTGGCGTAGACGAAGGGTTTGAACGACGAGCCCGGCTGGCGATAGGCCTGGGTGGCGCGGTTGAAGTTGGAGAGGGAGTAGCTGTAGCCGCCGACCATGGCCAGGACGCGGCCCGAATAGGGGTCCATGGCCACCAGGGCGCCGTTGACCGCCGGTACCTGGCGCAGGCGCAGGCCGCCGCCGGTCTCGGCCGGTTCGACGAACACCAGGTCCCCGACTTTCAGCCCTCGCGTCGCCCGCGCCCAGGCGACATCCTCGGCGACGATTTCGCCCACCGAATTATCGGCGGCGACCTGGGCCTTCACCGCCCCGGCGTCCTGGGTGATCACGGCGGCCCGCCACAGTTTCCGTTCCGACGGCGGGGTCTTGGCCAGGGTCGCCTGCTGCCAGCCGGCCACGATGTCCACATGGCCCCAGGCGCCGCGCCAGCCGTGGCGACGATCGTAGGTTTCCAGGCCGTCCATGAGGGCGATCCGCGCCGCCGTCTGCAGGCGCGGATCGAGAGTGGTGCGCATGTAGTAACCGCCCTGGCTGAGGTCGTCGCCCACGGCCTTCATGCGCAGGGCTTCGCGGTGCGCCTCGGCGACGAAATAGTCGGCGTCGTGGTATTTGGCGCGGGCGGGGGCCGCCTCCACCTTCAGATCCTCGGCCTGAGCGGCCGCCGCCGCCGCGTGGCTGACCCAGCCCAGATTGGCCATGTCGTCGAGGATCATGTTCCGGCGGCGGATTGCGGCCGCCTTCTGCCGGATCGGCTGGTAGTTGTCCGGCCCCTTGGGCAGGGCCGCTAGATAGGCGCACTGGGCGAGGGTGAGGTCGGAGATCGACTTGCCGAAATAGTTATAGGCCGCCGCCCCGACCCCGTAGGAGCGATAGCCCAGCCAGATCTCGTTTAGATAGAGTTCCAGAATCCGCGTCTTGGTCAGGGTCTGCTCCAGGCGGGTGGCGAGGATCGCCTCCTTGAGCTTGCGGCCCACCGAAACATCGTTGTTGAGCAGGATGTTCTTGGCCACCTGCTGGGTTATGGTCGAACCGCCCTCCGGCCGCCGGCCCTGCAGTATGTTGGACACATCCTTGATCAGCGCCCGCGAGGTGCCGGCCATATCAACGCCGCCGTGATGAAAGAAATTGTGATCCTCGGCCGCCAGAAAGGCGAGAATCAGCCGCGGCGGCATCTGATCATAGGGAACGTAGATGCGGCGAACCTTGGAGAATTCCCCGATCAGGGTGCCGTCCCAGGCGTAGACGCGAGTCGCCGTCGGCGGGTGATAGTCGGTCAGGTCCGACGAGTCGGGCAGCGAATGGAAGAGCACGGCGGCGTAGACGGCGGCGGCCAGGGCGGCCACCCCCACCGCGCCTAGCACCACGACGCCCGCCACCGCGAGCCGACGACCCAATAGCTGCAAAACCGACACACCTCCGCGGACCGCCCTCTCCGCTAGGCCGATGCTCTAGCAACCTTCGCGGCGGGCGCCAACGGGCCGGGGACACCGTCACTTTTTCGCGCTGGCATTTTGCCATGCGCACGTCACCAGACGGTGCGCGGCCGCTCGCCTCGGTGTTCTTCGTGGTAGAAGAGGGACCGCCAAGAACACGAAGGGCGCCAAGGCGACTCGTCGGGCTTGGGTTCCCGTTCGGAGAGATCATGAAGAAATCGCCGAAGTCCGTCCCGCCCGATCGCGCCGATCGCCAACCGGCCCACTGGCTGCTCAAGTCCGAACCGGCCGCCTATGGCTGGGACGATCTGGTGCGTGACGGCCGAACCGCGTGGACCGGGGTGCGCAACCATCAGGCAGCCATCTACCTGCGGGCCATGCGGCTGGGCGACCTGGGCCTGTTCTACCACAGCAACAAGGGGCTCGAAGCGGTGGGCGTCCTGGAGATCGTGAAGGAAGCCTACCCTGATCCGACCGACGAGGCCGGCCGATTCGTCGCGGTGGACGTGGCGCCGCGCCAGGCGCTGGCCAAGCCGGTCACCCTGGCGGCGATGAAGGCCACGCCTTCCCTGCGCGAGATGCCGCTCTTTCGCCAGTTCCGCCTGTCGGTGGTTCCGATCAGCCCGGCCGAGTGGGCGACTCTCCTGGCGATGGCCGCATAAACCCGGATTTCAGGGCGCCATCAGCGCGACGCCAGGGTGGTCTGGCCGGCGAAATAGGCGTCGATGGCGACCGCGACGGAGTCCATGAGCTTGTCCCGCTGGATCGGATCGGTGAGCCGCGCTTCGTCGAGGGGGCTGGAGATGAACCCCATCTCCAGCAGGGCGGCGGGGACGTCGGGGGCCAGAAGGACGAAATAGCCGGCGTCGCGACGGCTGCGCGGCAGCAGATCGACCGCGGCACCGACCCGGTCGATCAGCAGGCCGGCGAACGCGGCCGACCGGTTGAGGGTGCTGCGCTGGGTGAGATCGAGCAGGATCTGGCCGACCGCCGGGTCGGCCCCGCGCGCGCCGCCGTGGGTAAACCACTCGTGCGGCCCCAGCACCTGGGTGACCCGCGTCTCGCCCTGGCCGGAGAGGGTGTAGACGCTGGCCCCATGGGTTTCAGCGTCGGGGCCCGCCGAATCGGCGTGCAGGGAGATGAAGAGATCGGCTCCCGCCCGGCGGGCGATCTGGACCCGGCCTTCCAGGGGAATGAACACGTCGGCGTCTCGGGTCATCACCACCTTGTAGCCGCCGTCCCGTTCCAGGCGCGCCTTGAGCGCCCGCGCCGCCGCCAAGGTGATGTCCTTCTCGTTGGCGTCGAAGGACTGGGCGCCCGGATCGTGGCCGCCGTGGCCGGCGTCGATGACCACCACCTTGCGCGCCCGCCGGCTCGGCGCCGTCCCGCTCGCCGCCGCCGCCTCGGCGACGCGGCGCCTGGCGACACGCCTGGCGGCCGAGGGCCGGATCGGCGCGGCGACGGGCGTCGCCTCGGGCGCGGCGTTGGAGCCCGCCTCGGGCGCGACCTCGGCGGCCGGGGCGGCGAGGCTCGCGACCTCGACATCGATCACATAGCGATAGTTGGCCACGCCCTCCGACGGCGGGATGAGGAAACGGTGGGCGATTCGCCCCTCGCGCGCCAGATCGAGCACGAGGCGGGCGCCGTGGGAATCGCTCCGCACGCTCCAGGCCCTGACAAGGCCCCGTCCGCCGCCTTCGGCGACATCCGGCGGCCCGATCGCCGGCAGGGAAAGCACGATCCGCCTGGGGCCGCCTTCGGCCGGCGCCAGCCGGGTCGAGAGGGCGGCGTCGGCGTCGATGACCATCCGGGTGCGGCTGTCGTCGCCGCCGAACCGCACCTTCAGGATATTGAGCGAAGGGGCCGCGGCCACGGCTCCCGCGCCGACGCAGGCCAGGGCGAACGCCAGCAGCGCCCGCCGTCCCCATGCCAGGGAGAGCCTCCACCCGGCCGCGCTCATCGTTCCTCTCGAATTGCCCATGCCGCTCCCAGAGCCGACCGCCCATATGGCGGCGGCGGCGTAGACAAAGCGTTAAGGGAATCGCCCCGGCGGGAAGGGCGCTATAGTCGTCGCCCCCAAGCGGACGAATCCGACGATAGCATGTCTCGCCGCCGGGATGAGGCGCCGCCCGCCTCACCCCACAACCTTCCCTTCCCTTCCGCGCCGCCTTCGCTTACAGTGGCGTTCGCGCATGCGCCGTCTTTGCGACTTCAGCGACGCCAGCGCGCCCCTTGCGTCGGGCCAGCGCCGATATGGCGTTGACGCATCATCCGATCCGCGCCTTGCAAATGGGCGCGCCTAGAGACCAAACCATGGGCAGCGCCGCCTCCGCTCCGATACCGACCCTGACCGCCGCCGCCGCTCTTCGCGGCCGCGCGGCCGGAGAGGTCCCTTGCGCGCGCGCCCGCAGCCGGCGCCCGGACCCCTGGTCCGCCGCGCGCCCCGGAGAATATCTCAATGCCCAAGAAAATGCTGATCGACGCCGCCCACGCCGAGGAAACGCGGGTCGTCGTCCTGGACGGAACCAAGGTTGAAGAGTTCGATTTCGAAAGCCGCGCCAAGAAGCAGCTGCGCGGCAACATCTATCTGGCCAAGGTCATCCGCGTAGAGCCCAGCCTGCAGTCCGCCTTCGTGGAATACGGCGGCAATCGCCACGGCTTTCTGGCTTTCAACGAAATCCACCCCGATTACTACCAGATTCCCCACGCCGACCGCGAAGCCCTGCTGCGCGACGCCGAGCAGGACGATGACGATCACGCCCCGAGCGCCCCAGCGCCGGCGGCGGTCGATGAGGACGGCGAAACCCTGAACGGCGAGGCGTTGAACGACGAGGCCTTGGGCGGCGACGACGAGGACGAGATCGACGAGGAGGTGGCGCGGCGACGCCGGCGGCTGATGCGGCGCTACAAGATCCAGGAGGTGATCAAGCGCCGCCAGATCATGTTGGTCCAGGTGGTCAAGGAAGAGCGCGGCAACAAGGGGGCGGCGCTCACCACCTATCTATCTCGGGCCGGCCGCTACTGCATACTCATGCCCAACACCGACCGCGGCGGCGGCATCAGCCGCAAGATCGCCGCCGTCACCGA
>JBBRQW010000148.1:0-4505 GCA_038225765.1 Caulobacterales bacterium
CGGGCTAACCCCGGCAGCGGCACCGTCGCCTACCCGATCCGATGGCGCAAGGGATTCGTTAATGTTAACCGCTGCGCAGGTCCGCCGCGATGACCCTCCCGCCTCCGACGCCACGGCCTCGCTCGCCCGCTCGACCGCGATCACGCCCTCCAGGCCGGCCCTCAGGCACGGTGCGGGGTCGGCGGTAAGGCCAGCCTGGTCGCCCATTGATCGGGCTCCAGCACGGCCTGCTGGCAATTTGCCAGTGGCCTTCAAGGGGGGCCGCCAAGACCGAAGTGTCCTGGCGACCCCTGTCCCCTTCGCCTAAGCGTCTAGTGAGCCGCCAGAGTATTGATCTTGCCATACATTATCGCCCCCGGCGCCGGCGGCGCCACCTTGGCAGCCCCGGACTGCAGCGTCACACCGAGGGTCTGAGACGGCGATGTGCAGATCAACGCCTTCTTCGGCCTTGGCCCCACCGGCGTAAGGGTGGGACTTATCGAGGTGATGTTTCCGGTGGCGCTCTGCCCGTCCGGGGCAAAAACGAGGTTGAAGGTGATGGTGAAGTAATTGTTCGGGGTGATGTTTTTTACTTTCCGGTTGACGATATCGGCCGTCAGTCCGTAACCCCAGCCGGTGTTCAGCGTCGATCCATCGTTGCACAGCGCGCTGAAGAAATCCGTAGCGCTTGTAACCGCCAGAAACCCGGTGCCGCTATCGGTGCTGACAACGAACTGCACTGTGTTGCCGTCGGCGGAGGTGCCGGAATAGGTCCCCGCCACTTGGGCTGCGGCAGGGCTGGCGATCGCGGCGGCCAGGGCGGCGGTGACGAGAAGACGTGACATGGGAATCCCTCCAATGAAAAACAGACGGACCTCTATGACAGCCCCGCCGGCGAAAGGAACGGTCCATATGGACTGATTGCTCAAATTTCGTCCGCTCGAAATCCAGGAACGGCTCCTGGTCGCGATCGGCGTCCAGGGCGTCCAGCTTGACGGAGGCGGTCGCGAAGGTTGGCGAGGCGTTCAAGGGTCCGCTCCAGATACAGGCGGCGAAGGCGGGTCGCATCATAGCGCAGCGCCGCGCCGGCCTCGAACACCTGCCGCGCCGTCAGACCATGCAGTTGCACCGGATTGGCGAGGTAGCGATCCATGGCGAGCGTGGCGAGCGGGACGATCGTCGGCGGCGGCGGGAAGCAGGATTGGGAATGGAACTGCGCCGGCGGTGTCGTGTTAGGGTCAGCGGTCACGGCTCGCCTCCCTGAGACGTGGCCAGGGGGCGGGTGGGGGCGATCCCCCCCCGACGGCTCTCGCCCGCCCCATCTTGCCCGATAGCGTCGGCCTGCCCGCCCGCCATCGCATCCACCGCCCGCGTTCAGGCGAGGGAAATATGGAGCCGGCACAATTGAGGGCGGCGCGGTCGCTAATCGAGCAGAGCCAGGAGGACCTTGCGGGCGCCGCCCTCATGTCCATCCCGACGCTCAAACGGCTGGAAAGCGGCAAGGGGCCGAACGGGGCTGAAGACGCCAGGGCGCGCCCCTGGCCGCGCTCGAAGCCGCCGGTGTGGCCTTTATCGAGGAGAACGGCGGCGGGGCGGGCGTAAGACTGCGGAAGCAGGTGGGTCCCGGCTCTCGACAGCGGTATTGACGAGCTAGCCGTAGGGGAGAGCCTTCATGCCAAAATTGCCGATCCGCGTCGCTTTTGAACTCGCGATCATCTGCGCCATTCTAGCGGGGAGCTGTTCAAAGACCGAGGGCTCCAAATTCACCATGGAGCAGCGCGATGAGATCAGGGACCTCGCCCGCGAAGCCGCCAATAGCGACAACGTGAAAGAACGACTCGACGCAATCGAGGAGCGGCTGAAGATGGCGAACGGCGACAACGAAAACTAAAATGTCTCCGGCCGCGCCGCCACATGTGCGACTCGCCCAAACGTCCGCGGCTTCCTCCGGAAACAAGCGGCCCCACAACCGGCGGGCTAATGGTCGAGAAACGCTCCAAATGGCGCTTTCGCTCCGGCTTGAGCGTCTTGTCACCGAAGGAGCGACCTCGGCTCAGGATCGTTTGGCAGGAAGCCCCGTTCCAGGCGACCCGTTAAGCGAAGGCGCGGCGGATCGTCCGGTCGATGAGAACGGCCGATAGCCAGACCGCATGGCCAGAAAGGCCACGAACACGATCACAATCAAGACGCCAATGGCCGCCCAGAACAGCGGCATGGCGGTCTCGCGCCTTTGTGCCCGCGCCTCCTCGCCGGTCGGCGGCATGTCGTCACCACCCGAACGACCACTCCCGCGCTCCGGCCATCTGTTTCTGTCGGGCCGCATGGGGCTCAATCGGCGCCCGGATTTATCGATACGGGATCGCTCGCCGGAAAAGTCTCCTCCAGCCCGTGGTCGAGCTGCTTCTCGACGTGGGGTTTCACCTTGGCTCCTTTCCGGTCATCGCCGTGCTCCTCGGTGTCATCGCCGGATTTGGTTCCGTCCGCCATGATGGTCGGCTCCTTTGGCCTTGGGTGGGAATAGCTAGCACTGCCCGAGTTGACGTTGAGGGCTCGTCCCCCATCCGGGTTGCCAATGTTCATGATAGCGCGCCACTTGCCATCCGCGCCCCTTCCGCGTGGGGAGAGAAAAATTTGTAATCAACTGTGAAGCTTGGAGCATCGAAATGACCACGCAACGGCTGACGGGACATTACGCGGCCGGCTATACCCTCTCTCCAAACTATTCACTATTCAAGATCGCCTCGACGGCCGAGATCGACGGCGCCGGGCTGTTCGGCTCGACCGTGACCAAGATCGAAAACAACGGGCTGATCCTGGCCGGCCCCGGCGCGGATGGCGGCGCCGGCCACACGCGCGGCTTTGTCGGAAATTCCGGCGTCTATCTCGCCGCCGGCAACCGGGTGGTCAATTTCATGACCATCGCGGCCGGAGCCGGCGGAGCCGGCTATGGCTATCGGCCGGGCGGCTACGCCGGCGGCGGCGGGAACGGCGGCGTGGGGGTGGTGCTGGGCGCGGTGGGTTCGGTCACCAACCGCTTGGCGATGAGCGGCGGCGCGGGCGGCGTCGGCGGAATCGGGGGCGCGACCATCGGAGCGCCGGCCGGCGCCGGCGGCGACGGCGGGGCCGGAACCGTGCTTGTTGCCGGCGGCAGCGTGATCAACAGCGGCGCGCTCGTCGGCGGAACGGCCGGCGGCGGCGGCTACGACTATCAGGCCGGCGGCGTGGGCGGCGAGGGCGGGGCCGGCGCGGTCCTGGGCCAGGCCGGGGGAGTCAACAACTACAACGGCTCGATCGCCGGCGGCCTGGGGGGCGCGGGCGGAGCCGGAAACTTGGCCGGTGGTTCGGGCGGCGAGGGCGGCGCGGGCATCGCCACCTCGGGCAGCGCCAATCTGAAGAACAACGCCGCCTTCGTCGGCGGCGCGGGCGGCCTGGGCGGCGCGGCGGCGGCGGCCGGTGGCTTCGGCGGAGCCGGCGGGGCCGGCGGCGAAGGCGTCATGCTGGGGGCCGGCGGGACCATTCTCAACAGCGCCACCATCCCCGGTGGCGGGGCCATCGTCATCGTCGGCGGCGGCGGCGGGAAGGGCGGCCAAGGCGGCCTGAGCCCGGGCGGCGCCTATCGCGTCTACGGCGGGGCCGGCGGCGTCGGCGGGGCGGCGATCGCCCTCTTGGCCGGCGGCTACATCACCAATCGATCCGTTATCGACGGCGGCGCGGGCGGGGCCGGGGGCGAAGGCGGCTCGCTCGCGGGAACGGCGGGGGCAGGCGGGATCGGCGGCGCGGGAATCGATATTTCCAGCGGCGGCGCCAGCCTCTCCAACATCGGCGCCATCCAGGGCGGTGGCGGCGGGGCCGGGGGAATCGCGGCCGGAGCCACGCGCCTGGGCGGCGGGCGTTATCAGATTGCCGGGGCGGGCGGCAAAGGCGGCTCGGGGATCAATCTGTCGGTCGGTGCCACGCAGATCAACAGCGGCTATGTCTCCGGCGGCCGCGGCGGGGCCGGGGGGACGGCCAGCGGCTACGCCGCCGGCGGCCAGGGCGGGGCCGGCGGCGACGGGGTCGATCTGCGGATCGGCGCGGCGATCGTCAATCGCGGGACCATTGCCGGCGGCTTCGGGGGGGCCGGCGGCTCGGCCCAGAATGGGCGAGCCGGCGCGGCGGGGGCGGGGGGCGACGGCGTAGTCCTGGCCGCCAACTGCAATCTCACCAACAGCGGCTACGGCTCAATCTTTGGCGCGATCGGCGTCTATGTGACCGGAACGGCGGCGACGGTGACCAATTACGGCACGATCAGCGGCACGGCCAATTCAGTGAAACTGACCTCGTCGCGCGATGTCCTGTTCATCGAGACCGGGGCGAAATTCATCGGCCGGATCGCCGGCGGCGGGGGCGTCCTCGACTTCGACCGCGGCGCCGGCTCCATCACCGGCCTGGGGGGCGTCGGAGTGGCCTCGGGAACGGCATCGGGGACCTTCTCCGGCTTCGGCTCCTATGTCTTCGGCGCCGCCGGCTGGACCTTGGTGGGGACC
>JBBRQW010000149.1:0-4311 GCA_038225765.1 Caulobacterales bacterium
CGGCTGAGCCAGTCGAACGGCGTGCGGGCCGGCGCGAAGGTCGCGTTCAGGGCTTCCAGCCCGACCGGGGCGCCGGAAGCCAGCATGGCCTCCAGCAGCGCATCCAAGGCCGCGGTTCCCGAAAGAACGAGGGCGCCCAAATCGCGCCCGTGTTCCAGCAGATAGAGCTGGGCGGCGAAGGAGCCCATGCTGTGGCCGAGGAGGGCCAGCGGCGCGCCAGGCGCCTCCCGCCTGGCCACGGCTGTCAGGGCGGACATGTCATCGACCAGGCTCTGAAAGCCCCGGGGGCCGAAATCGCCCAGGCCGTGGGCCGCCGCCGAGGCGCCGTGGCCGCGATGGTCGGCGCCCCAGACGGCGTAACCGGCGTCGGTCAGCGCCCCGGTCAGGTCGGCGTAACGGCCGAAGTGCTCGGCCATGCCGTGGGCGATCTGGACCGCGCCCCTTACCGGCCCCAAAGGCGCGGAGCGGTAAGCGGCCAGGGTGGCGCCGTCCGAGCCCTGAAGATCGAACCGGTGGATGGCGGGCGTCATGGAGCCTCCGGGCGGAATGCGCGACGCTCACCATAGCGGTCGCGCGAGCGCGCGGAAACGGCCCCGCCAAGCCGGACTGCGAGGGCCGCATTGAGCCGATGACGGCGGGCGCGGAACGTGACATGGTGCGACTCGTATCTGGGCCAAAACCATTGCCGCATCCACATTTCAGGGCGTCGCGACCTTCAGCCTATCGGAGGCCGGTCCTCGCCGCCGTGGCCCCCACCGCCGTCGCCTTGGCCGCCGTCGCCTTGGCCGCCTGCGGTCAGCGCCAACGGCCGCCGACGCCAGCCCCCGCTCCGGTTCCCGCCGCCGCGCCGGGCGCCGCGCCTCCACCGGCGACCGCCTATACTCTCATCATCACCTGGCTGCCCGCCGACCAGCCGCCCTCGACCAGCCAGACGGTCTTCCACGACGCCGCCGCCTGCGAGCGGGGCCGCCAGGCCGCCCTGGCCGAAGGCCAGCGGCTGGCTTCGGACGCCGCCGCCGCCTTCGCGATCGCCAGCGCCAAGTTCGCGGCCGGCGAACACCGCTATGTCGGCGAGACGGCGATCGGGGCGACCGACGCGGCCCCGGTCATGGCCGCCGCGCCCAAGGTCATCGCCCTCTGCGCCGGTTCGTGAAGGGCGGTCGGCGCGGTTGACGCGGCGGGTGCCGGGACCTATCAGAACCGCTCGCTTCGCCGGCCCTCCAGGGGACGGCGCGCGCCCCGCGCGGGTGTAGCTCAGTTGGTTAGAGCGCCGGCCTGTCACGCCGGAGGTCGCCGGTTCAAGTCCGGTCACTCGCGCCATTTCGCCTTCTCTATTTTGGCGCGACCCTGACCGGCAGGGGCATGTTGCAGAGATCGAGGCGGCCGGCCGGGGCCTTGTACCAGGCGTCCTGGCGGAAGCGGCGGTTTTGCACCAGGGCGGCGAAGGTGGCGGTGTCGGTGCGCAGGGCCTGGAGGTTGCGGCGCTCGGCCGCCGGCAGGTCGGCGGCAAGCTTGATCGAGACGATGGGGGTTCGCTCGCCGGGCGTCTCGTAGAACCCCAGATCGCCGGTCCCGCGCGGCAGGGACGAGAGCAGCTCCATCCCCGCGACCACCCGGCCGACCAGGGTGACGTTGCGGTCGAGCTGGCGCAGGCCGTTGCCGATGACGGCGTAGAGCTCGGTCCCGCCACCGCTGTCGGCGCCGTTGTCTCGCCCGGCTCCGACCATGCCGTAGCAATGGGTGAGCCAGGTCGCGCCGGTCTTGGGATCGCGCGCCGCCGGGAAGCCGTCGGTGAAGCCGGTCTGGGGCGCGTAGGTGTCCAGATCGGGAAGCGGCGTGAACGGCAGGTTCCCGTCGTCGGCGCGGGTGAATTCCGCCTGGAGGGTCCGTTTGGCGGACCCCACCGGGCGCTTGCTGTCCGGGTCGGCCCACTGGACCACATAGTTGTCCTGAACCCGCACGATGGCCAGGCCGTCGAAATAGCCCTGGCGGACCAGGGCCTTGATGTTGGCCACATGGTTCGGCGCGAAGGCGGGCGCGAGCTCGATGACCACCACGCCCTTGGCGAGGCGCAGATAAAGGGTGTTGGCCGGATCGATGGTCCGCCAAGCGGACGCCGGCGCGGCGGCGAGGATCTGGGCCATGGACGACGACGCCCCGGCGCTGGCCTGGCCCTGGGCGCCCTGGGCGAACGCGGGCGGCGAGGAGGTCTGGGCGAAGGCCAGAGCGGCGGCGAGCAGGGCTGGGCGGGGGATGGAGATCATCGGCGCATAAAGGGCCGCCGGCCGGCCATCGGCAAGCCGCGCCGCCTGCTTCGCGAAAAAAAGGGTCCAGGCGGCTCTGCGGCGCGTGGGCCTTCAGGGTAGGCCGTCCCGGCTGGAATTGAGGGCTCCAGCCGGGACGCTTCATTCAAGACCGAAGTTTCAGAACGCCGCCTCGGTGTTGGGCGTGCCCAGCCCGGTGGGGCCGTCGTATCCCGGTCCGGCGTTGCACCAGTAGTTGTGGGGGCAGGTCCCGTTGCTGCCCGAGGTGACGTCGTTGAGGTTGGCGATGTGGCTGTAGGGATCGGCGCCGTAGTTCACCGGGCCGCCGTTGGCGCCGTAGACGCCGCCGATCAGCGGGGCGGCGACGCTTGTGCCGCCGAACACCAGCCAAGCGGACCTCTTTCGGGTGCTCGGCCCGTAGACGGCCACGCCGGTGGCGGGATCGGCCACCGCCGAGACGTCGGCCTCCATGCGCATGGCGCACGACGGGTCGCTCTGCCACGCCGGCTTGGCGTAGAAGATGCTGCAGCCGCTGCCGGCCCCCGACCACGCCGTTTCGCCCCAGCCGCGGGCGCTGCCGTCTCTGACCAGGTGGGTGCCGCCGACCGCGATCACATGCGCCGAGGTGGCCGGGAACTGGGCGCCGTAGCCGCTGTCGCCGGTGCTCGCCGTGACGGCCACGCCGACATGGTTGTAGGAGGGCTCATAGGTCTGCGAGCCGCTTTCGCCGCCGCCGTAGCTGTTGCTGATGACGTGGGCGCCCTTGGCCGCCGCCGTATTCACCGCCGCCGCCAGATTGGCGAAGGAAGGGGTGTTGGCCTCGACGAGAATGATCTTGCAGCCCGGGCACATGGCGCTGGCCATGTCGAGATCGAGGGCGCTTTCCTGGTCCCAGCCGGTGTTGTCGCTGGGATAGCCGCCGGCGACGCCGCTCTGGTTGTATTTGGTGAAACAGCCGTTGGCCGTGGTGCAGGCCGGCAGGCCGTACTGGGCGCGGTAGACCCCGAGGTCCGCCTCGGCGTTCTTATAGCCATAGGCATCGACGATGGCGATGACGGTGGCCGGGCCGCCGCTGGCGGTGACATTGTAGGCCGAGCGGAGGTCGGACGGCCCATAGCCCGAAGGCGTGGCGTTCGGCGTCGCGCCGCCTACGATGAGATGACCGGCGCTGTCGGTCACCACCTGGGCGAAGCAGCGCGCCGTCCGCGGAGCGATGATTCGAGAACAGGCGGCGACGTGATAGACGTTCCCCGACTTCTCGACGACGGGGCCGGCCGACGCGGCCGACACCCCGGCAAAAACAAGTCCGGCGCAGAGCAATCCCGGCGACAAACGACGATCCATATTATCCTCCCGTGTTCTGGCGGCGAAGCTCGGGGTGTTTGGATCGCCCCGTCCGCCGCCGGCAATGGCTTCCCCAGTCCATGTCGAGTGGTCGACGCCGCCGGCGCGACCGATCGCAACGGGTGGGAACAGCCCCTTTGGCCATCTAGGGCGCCTCGCCCGCCCTGTCGCCATATTTGTTTGGCGCCCGCCGATGGCCCTGATCGAGGCGCGGCCAGCCGGTCGAGAAAAAAGGCCCAAGCGGCTCATCGCCGCCCGGGCCTTGAAGAAGGGCCTCCCGCTGGAGACCTTGAGGTCTCCAGCGGGAACACGCGTCGGGTCTTTAGAACGCCGTCACGTCAATTGGCGTCCCCAGCCCGGTGGGGCCGTCGTATCCCACCACGGCGTTGCACCAGTAGTTGTGGGGACAGGTTCCATTGCTGCCCGAGGTGACGTCGTTGAGGTTGGCGATGTGGCTGTAGGGGTCGGCGCCGTAGTTCACCGGGCCGCCGTTGGCGCCGTAGACGCCGCCGATCAGCGGGGCGGCGACGCTGGTGCCGCCGAACACCAGCCACACGGACCGCGAGCCGGATGGCCCGAAGACCGCCACGCCGGTGGCGGGATCGGCCACCGCCGAGACGTCGGCCTCCATGCGCATGGCGCACGACGGGTCGCTCTGCCACGCCGGCTTGGCGTAGAAGATGCTGCAGCCGCTGCCGGCCCC
>JBBRQW010000150.1:0-3995 GCA_038225765.1 Caulobacterales bacterium
CAGGACGGCGCACTCGACGACGCTCTTGACCCAGGCGTCCTCGGCGGCCGTCGAGGGCTCGGCGGTGCGCGCCTGGCGGGCCGCGCATTCGGCGACGATGTAGGCCAGATGGCGGGCCTGCTCGTTCATCATGTGCGGGAAGTTGGCGGTGAAGCCGGACTGAGCGTTGCTCATGATGAAGCAGTTGGGAAAGCCGGCGCTCATCAGGCCGTGCAGGGTCGCCACCCCGCCGGCCCACTTGTCGGCCAGGGAAAGGCCGCCCCGGCCGAAGATGTCGTAGCCGGCGCGGCGGGTGTAGCCGGTGCCGACCTCGAAGCCGGTGGCGTAGATCAGGCAGTCCAGGTCGTAGGCCCGGCCGCCGGCCGTCACGCCGGTCGGGCCGATCGCCTCGACCCCGCGCCCGCCGGTATCGACCAGGGTGACGTTTGGCCGATTGAAGGCGTCCAGATACTCATCGTGGAAGCACGGCCGCTTGCAGAACTGATTGTACCAGGGCTTGAGGGCCTCGGCGGTCGCGGTGTCGCGGACGATGGCGTCCACCCGGGCGCGCACCTGCTCCATCTTGCGGAAGTCGGCCAGTTGCATCAGGGCGACGGGGTCGGCGGCCGCCTCGCCGGCGGCGCGTTTCTTGCGGGCCAGGAAGAGGAGGTTGCCGATGATGTCGGTCCAGCCGTCGTTGACCAGATCCTCCTCCTGAACGCCGCCGGAGACGAGGACGTTGAAATTGTCCATCCGCTTCTTCTGCCAGCCGGGGGTCAGGCCGGCCGCCCAGTCCGGGTCGGTGGGCCGGTTGGCCCGCACGTCGATGGACGAGGGGGTGCGCTGGAAAACGTGGAGGCGCTTGGCCGCCGCCGCCAGATGCGGCACGCACTGCACGGCGGTGGCCCCGGTGCCGATAATCCCCACCCGCTTGTCGACGAGGCCCGTGAGGCCCCCCGCCGCGTCGCCGCCGGTGTAGGCGTAGTCCCAGCGGCTGGTGTGGAACGAATGGCCGGCGAAGGTCTCGACGCCGGGGATGCCCGGCAGTTTGGGCCGGTGCAGGGGGCCGTTGGCCATGACCACGAAGCGGGCTCGCATGGCGTCGCCGCGGTTGGTGGAGACGATCCACCGGCCGGCCGCCTCGTCCCAGCGCAGCTGCGCGACCTCGGTCTGGAAACAGGCGTCGCGATAGAGGTCGAAATGGCGGCCAATGGCCTGGGCGTGGGCGAGAATCTCGCCGGCGCGGGAATATTTCTCCACCGGCAGATAGCCGATCTCTTCCAGGAGCGGCAGGTAGATGTAGGATTCGATGTCGCAGGCCGCGCCCGGATAGCGGTTCCAGTACCAGGTTCCGCCGAAGTCGCCGCCCTTTTCGACGATGCGGATGCCCTCGACACCGGCCTCGCGCAGGCGGGCGGCGGCGAGCAGGCCGCCGAAGCCGCCGCCGATCACCGCGACCTCGACCTCGTCGCAAAGCGGCGCCCGGCTGAAGCCCGGTTCGACATAGGGATCGTCCAGATAGCGGGCGAAATCGCCCTTGATCTCCAGGTATTGGTCGTTGCCGTCGGCCCGCAGGCGCCGGTCGCGCTCGGCGCGGTACCTCTGGCGCAGGGCGACGGGATCGAAGCCCAGATCGTCGGCCGCCGGCGCGGCCTCGAGCGTGTCGGTGTCCAGCGACGCCATGGTCAATTCATCTCTTGAAACCGGTCGATCGCCATCGGAAACAGCGAGGCGGATATTGTCAAGTGATCACGGTTAATCTTGGAGGAGGTCAGGCGCGGGCGAGGCGGGTGAAGCCGTCGGCGGTCCACCCTTCGCTGCCAAGGCCGTGATGGACCGTGAACAGGCCATCGGGGTCGTATCGAGCTTTCACGGCCTTCAGGCGCGGATGGTTCGATCCCCAATAGGCGGCCGGCCAGTCGGCGTTGAAATAGTTGCTCTCCGAAAGGTAGGAGCCGCCCGCCGGGGCCAGGGGGCGCAGTGGAACCATGGCGGCGTCGATCGCCCGCGCCGTGACCCGGGCGTGGGCCTGATCCATGGGCGCCAGGCCGAGGCCCGGATAGCGGGCCGGGCCGCCGTCGGCGACGATGGCCAGGGCGAAGGCCGAAAGCACGGCCGGATTGACGGCGGTGCGTCGCGCCGCTTCGATCGCCGCCGGGGGCGCGCCGGCCAGCCCCTTGTTGAAATGCAGCATGACGGCGGCGTGGCGGCTGGCGGCGAAGAGGCCGTCGGTCAGGCGCGCCCGCTGTTCGCCTTCGAGCAGCGAGTGAGGCAGCCACAGCGAATCGTAGCCGTAGAGGAACGCCCCGACCTGCGCCTGGTCGCCGGCCCACCAGGCGTGATCGGCCGGCGCGCCGGGCCGCTCGTCGAACACCATCGATTTCGAGCCCCGCCGGCGACGCGCCTGGGCGTCCCACCAGCCGCGCGCCAGAATCGTTCCAATGTCGGGCTGTTCGGTGAAGGTGAAGTCGCCGGGCGAAGCGGCCACCCAGGCGAAAAACGGCCGCCATACGGCGGTCGCCTCGGCGTCGGTGAGGCCGGCGCTGACCATGGAGATCTTCAGCCGATTGTCCGGCTGGATGGAAACGCTCTCGCCCCAACGGGGATTGCACAGGCTCTCGGCGTAGAAGGCCATGAAGCGCCCGATCAGGCGGCGGAAGGCGTCGTCCGAAGCCGCCTTGATGGTGGCGCTCGCGCCGCCGAACCGCTGGGGCAGATCGACGGTGCGCAGGGTCACGCGGGTGACCACGCCCAGGCTGCCGCCCCCTCCCCCCTTGAGCGCCCACAAGAGGTCGGGATCCTTGCAGGCGTTGACGGTGCGAAGGGCACCGTCGGCGGTGACGATGTCGGCTTCCAGCAACGACGCCGAGGCCAGGCCAAAGCGCTTGGAGAACGACCCGAAACCGCCGCTCTGGATCAGGCCCGCCACCCCCACCGTCGCGCAGCCGCCACCCTGGACGTAGCGGCCGGCCTGGGTGGTCACCGCGTTGTAGGCGTCCAGCCACATCGCCCCGGCCCCGATCGTGACCGCCGGCGCCGGAGCGGCTTTTCCGACGCAGCCCTGAGCCACGAAGGCGTCGTGAAGGGCGATGGCGTTCATCGCCCGGGTCCAGATCAGCAGGGAATCGGGGGCGTTGGAGGTGCCCTGATAGCTGTGGCCACCGCCCTTGACGGCCAGCCGCAGGTTGTGGGTCCGGGCGAAATCCACCGCCGCCGCCACGTCCGAGGCGTTCCTGGCGGCCACCGCATAGGCGCTGGCCGCCGGCGACCAGGCGTCCAGCCAGCCGGAAACCTCCGTCCCGCCCGGCTGATCGCCGATGTAATAGGGGTCGCCAAGATATTTCAGGGCGTCCCGGCATTGGGGCCCCTTGGGCGCGGCCTGGCAGTCGGCGAACAGGGGACGCGGCTCGATCAGGCGGCCCCCGACCTGGCGCCTCAGCCGCTCCCAGGCGGCGGGCGACGGCCACGCCCGATCGCCGGGGCGAACCCGCCGCGACGGCCCCCGCGCCGCCGCCAGGGCCGCCGCCGGCCCGGCGACGGCCGCCAGGGCGCCGGCGCCAGCCGCCTTGAGCAAACCGCGTCTGTCCATTGACCTCTTCCCCCCCATGCGCATGGCCCGCGGGCGCGACCCCGGGCGCGACCACGGAAAGAAGACTACGAGTTGAGCCTCACCGCAACCGCCGGCGACACGCGCCGCCCCAATCGAAAATGGCCCCGCGCGGGGCCATTGACGTGGAGGTTGGGTGCGGGGGCAGGATTTGAACCTGCGACCTTCAGGTTATGAGCCTGACGAGCTACCGGGCTGCTCCACCCCGCGTCAAACTGGTGGGCAAAAAAGGGCGTGATGAAGGGCCGGGCGAACCGAAATGCATCCTCTTGGTAGACCTGGCGACGACCTACTCTCCCGCGCCTTGAGACGAAGTACCATCGGCCCTGGAGGGCTTAACGACCGAGTTCGGAATGGGATCGGGTGGGGACCCTCCGGAATAGCCACCAGGTCAACGAAGAGGATGCAA
>JBBRQW010000151.1:0-3971 GCA_038225765.1 Caulobacterales bacterium
GCATAGAGCCAGTTGACCTTGGGGTCCTTGAGCGTCCGCGAATAGCCCACCGGCACGTGGATCATCAGGTTGGACATGAACTGCCCCGGCTCCCGCGTCGGCCGGTCGTCGCCCCCCGCCTCCAGCAGCAGCACCCGCGTCGCGCCGTCGGCGGAAAGCCGGTTGGCCAACACGCACCCGGCCGACCCGGCCCCGACGACGATGTAGTCCGCCACGATGGGTTCGGGCATGCGCGCCTCCCTGAGTTCCGACATTATCGTTGTTCAGATGTTATGGCGCGTCGGAGGCGGCGGCGTAAAGGCGGAAGGCGCTCTCGCCTGTAGGCAATACCCGTAGGCCTCCCTTGACTATCGCCGCGTAACGCCCACGCGATGCGGCCAAGATTTCGCGGAGCCACCCCATGCCTGCCCCCACCTTCGAAACGATCCTCTACGCCGTCGAGGACGGCATCGCCACCATCACCCTCAACCGCCCCGAGCGACTCAACGCCTTCACCACGGCGATGATGGTCGAGATGATCGCCGCCTTCGACGCGACCGACGCCGACGACGCGGTAGGGGCGGTGATCGTCACCGGGGCGGGGCGGGCGTTCTGCGCCGGGGCGGACCTGTCGGCCGGCGCCGCGACCTTCGACCGCGACGCCCGGCGCGACCCGGCCCGCCAGCGGGTGGGCGGGGTGGAGCGGGACGGCGGCGGCCAGCTCACCCTGCGCATCTTCGACAGCCTCAAGCCGGTGATCGCGGCGGTGAACGGGCCGGCGGTGGGGGTGGGGGTGACCATGCAACTGGCCATGGACATCCGCATGGCCTCCAGCGACGCGCGTTTCGGTTTCGTCTTTGCCCGCCGAGGCATCACGCTCGAAGCGGCTTCGTCCTGGTTCCTGCCCAGGCTGGTGGGCGTGCAGACGGCGCTGGAGTGGTGCTACACCGGGCGCGTTTTTCCGGCCCAGGAAGCCTTGGACAGGGGCTTGGTGCGCTCCCTCCACGCGCCGGCGGATCTTTTGCCGGCGGCCCGGGCCCTGGCCCGCGAGATCGTCGACAGCACCGCGCCGGTCTCCAATGCCCTGACCCGGCAGATGATCTGGCGGATGGCCGGGGCCGACCATCCCATGGAGGCTCACCGCGCCGACAGCCGGGCGATCCAGGCGCGGGGCAAGTCGGCCGATGTGCGCGAGGGCGTCAGCGCCTTCCTGGAGAAACGGCCGGCGCACTATCGCGAACGGGTCTCGGCCGATGTTCCGGACATCTGGCCGCATTGGCGCGCCCGCGAGTTCAGTTGAGCGGGGCGGAGCAAGGTGGCCCGAGGTGGGATCGCCTCGGGCCATTTTGCTCCAAATTCAAAGTAGAGCTGGACTCAGGCTTCATATACGAAGCCATCCGGATCTGGCCTACTGCGACAACACCCGATGGCTTCAATGGTCGCGATCCATTCGCCACCAAATCAACACAGAACCGTCATAGGCGCTTGTCGGTGGCGGTTATTTTCCATAAAGAACGATGGCTTTGAACGCGGAGCCCGAACGAGTTTCAATCGTCGAGCGCACAACGAAAGAAGAAATCATGGACGACAAGGCTGAAATCATCGAAATGACGGCGGAGATCGTGGCCGCCTACGTCGAGAACAACACCATCGCCATGGGCGATCTGCCGGGGCTGATTCAGGGCGTCCACCGCGCCCTGGCCTCGGTCGCGGCGGGGATGGACGCGGTGGAAGCGCCGCCCAAGGAGCCGGCGGTGCCGGTGCGCCGCTCGATCACCCCCGATCACCTTGTATGCCTGGAGGATGGGCGGAAGTTCAAATCCCTCAAGCGCCACCTGCGCACCAAGTACAACATGAGCCCGGAGGACTACCGGGCCAAATGGGGCCTGGCCAAGGACTACCCCATGGTCGCCCCCAACTACGCCAAGGCGCGCTCGGAACTGGCCAAGCAGATGGGCCTGGGCCAGGGCGGTCGCCAAGTCGCCAAGGCAAAGCGCGGCGGTCGGTAGCATCTCGCGCCCTCCGGTCCCCGCCGCCGCGATGGCCGGCGGGGACGGGAAGGTGTCGCGATCAGGCGGCGGCGGCCCCCGCATCCGCGCGGATGCGCTCGACCATCGAAAAGAGGCCGTTGGAACGCTGCCGCGACAAGGCGCCGCTAAGCCCCAGGCGGGCGAAGGCGTCCTTCGCGTCGAAGGCCAGGATCTCCGCCGGCGCATGACCGCTGTAGAGACCGGTCAGGATGGCGATCAGGCCACGCACGATGTGGGCGTCGGAATCGCCGCGAAAGCGCAGGGTCCCGTCCGCGCCCGCCTCGCTGACCAGCCACACCTGGCTGGCGCAGCCCCGGACCTTGTTGGCGTCGCCGCGCTCGGCGTCGGCGAGGGGGGCCAGATCGCGGCCCAGATCGATGACATGGCGATAGCGCTCCTCCCAGTCGCCCAGGAACGCGAAGGTTTCGGCGAGCTCGGCCAGGGTCTCGTCGATGGAGGATGGCGGCGGGACATGCAGGTTCATCACCTCCATCATTTAGGCTTCCTCGAACGCCAAGGCAAAACGGGCCGATGATCCTGTCCAGCGATGTCTGGGTGGCCGCCCTGATCCGCCGCGCCGAACTGGGCGGGGCCTTCGCCACCGTGGTCCGCCGGGGCGACGGGCGGGCCGGCGCTGTGTTGGTGAAAACCGTCGATCGCCGCGCCGGCCAGGCGCGGCTCTTCGCCGAGGCGACGCGCGCCGACGGCGAGCGGGTGTGGATGCAGCCCACGCCCTCCCTCGTCGAAGCCGATCTCGACGCCTATGCGGCTCGGGCCGCCCGCATCGATCCCGATATCTGGGTGGTGGAGATCGAAGACGCCGACGGCCGGCGCTTCCTCACCGAGGCGGTGGACCGGGGCCCCTAATCTTCCGCCAACGCCTCGGCCAGGGGGCGGAAGGCCTCGATCACGCGCCGATAGGTCTCGCGCTTGAAGTCCACCACCGTCTTGAGCGCCTCGTCGAGAGCCGCCCAACGCCAGGCGTCGAATTCGACCTGGGCATGGGCGCCCAGATCGATCTCGCTGTCCTCACCGGTGAAGCGGAAGGCGAACCACACCTGCTTTTGGCCCAGCCACCGCTGCGCGCTCCTGGCGCGGCTGTGATGGGGCGGAAAGACATAGGCGATCCAATCGTCGGTGCGCCCCAACAGGTTCACCGATGTCGCCCCGGTCTCCTCGCTCAGTTCACGCACGGCGGCGGCGAGGAGCGTTTCATCCTTGTCCACCCCGCCTTGCGGAAATTGCCAGTTGTGGGGGCCGGGCGAATCGGCGCGGCGCCCCAGCCAGACCTTGCCGTCGGCCCGCATCAGCACCACCCCGACGTTGGGGCGAAAGCGCGAAAGGTCCACCCTGACCGCGCCCCGGCGCCTTGGATCGCCTAGAGCCTGTCCCGATCGGGTCCAATCAACCCGATCGGGAAAACAGGCTCTATCTCAAACACTTGAGCGCCTCTGATCGCAAAACCAGTTCCCACTTTTGCGACAAAGCGCTCTAGTTCGGCTTGGCGGGGATCGCCGCCTTGACCGACCCCGGTTTCAGCCCCGCTCCATGCGCGCCGCGCAGGATGACGGCCTCGGCCAGGGTGGCCGCCGGCTTGGGCAGCTTGGGCGTGGCCGCCACCGAGCCGTATTTCAGTACGTCGAGGGCGCGGGTGAGCTGGAAATCGCCCTTCTTCTCATCGAACGGCGCCGGCGGCGCCTCGGCGGGCGCGTGGGGGCCGGCCCGCGTCTTGCCCTCGTCGGCGTTCAGGGCGTTGTGGAAACTCGCCTCGCTGAACTGGAAGGCCTGATTGGCGACCTCCTGAGCCTCCTCGCGGGTTTCGGCCACCTCCAGGTCCGGGGCGATGCCGGTTCGCTGGATGGAGCGGCCGGAGGGGGTGTAGTAGCGCGCCGTGGTCAGCTTCACCGCCCCGTCCAGGCCGCCGCGCAGGGGGATCACCGTCTGGACCGACCCCTTGCCGAA
>JBBRQW010000152.1:0-3947 GCA_038225765.1 Caulobacterales bacterium
GCTCGCCACGGCCCGATCCGCGGAGATCGCAAGATATTCGACGACGACATAGGGTCCCTCGGTTTCGAGCCGCTTCAAGCTCTCATACAATTGGGTCAAAGTCAGTTGCAGGTCGGCGCGCAGGCGGACCTTGCCGGCCGGGGCGTCGGCCGCCAGGTCGGAGATGGCGACCACCGTGAAACCCTCGTCGGCGGCGAGTTTCACCAAACGCTCCTTGAGCGTTTCCGCCGCCAGCGGTTCGCTGGGGCCGGCGACGACGAAGCGCGGCGCGCTCTGGCGCTGCTGCTCGCTCAGCACCCGCCAGGTGGCCTTGGAGGCCATGATTCCCTGATTTCGCCCATAGGCGGCGATCAGCTCGCGCCGCTCGGCCGCGCGGGCGAAAAAGCCGCCGACCAGGGGCGCGACGAGGGCCAGCCAAGCCACGGCGAGGGCCGCCAGGAGCAGGCCGATCGCCAGCAGGCGCCGTTCGCGCGGCTCCAGCGGCCTCACGGGCGCGCCTTCTTTCCGGCGTCGGCGGTGATGTCGAAGGGCTGGCCCGGACCCGGCCGCGCCGGCGCCTCGGCCCCGCCGGCGCGCGGATTGGTGAAGGCCGGCGAGCCACGCAGGGCGGCGAACATGTCCACCTCTGGGGTCTTGGCGCCCACCACCCGCAGGGTCTGGCCGTTCCATTCCAGATGCTGCACCCAGGCCCCGGCCGGAACGGCGGCGGTCAGGGCGGCCAGCATGCGTAGCGGATCGTTGCGCGTCCCGCGGGCGACCAGGTCGCGGCGCTGGGTGTTCTCGGCCTCGACCCGCCGGCGAAGCGCCTGCACCGCATCGACCGCGCCGCGCTGGCCGGCCACGGCGCCCTGCAGCTTTGAGACCGCGAGCATGTCGCGGCCGACCAGGACGCCGAGATTGATCGCCAGCAGGGCCCCGGCGGCGATCCACCAGTAGCGCGCCGGGCCGCCGCCGGTCGCCTCGCCCGCCGCCCGCCGCACCGCCGGCAGAAAGTCGAACCGGGCGCCCGGCGCCCCCTCGGAGCCGTCTTCGGCCACGGCCACGCTCAAGGCCCTGGGCGAGAGGCCGTCGCCCCGCGCCGCCTCAAGCTGGCGCGCCGCCGCCTCGCGCGGCAGGACGCCCACCAGGACGGTCTGCCGCCCGGCCGCCGCATCCCGATCGACGACCTCGACATCGACAAAGACCAACTCCGGGCGAAGCGGCGACAGGCGATCGAGATCCAGGGCCACCATCCGCCGCACGTCGGCCAGCGGCAGGCGCGGAAACTGGACCTGCCGGGTCAGGGCCGCGCCGGGCGGCAGGATCAGGCCCACCCCCGTGCGGGCGGCGCGGCGGGCCCCCTCGGCGGAGACCGGCCGGCCGTCCTTCCAGAACCGCCAGCCGCCGGCCGGGTCGGGCTCGGCCAGCAGCCTGGGCCGCGCCGAAAACAGCCCCCGCCAACTGGGCGGAAGAAGGGCGGCCAGCTCGTCGATCCACCACGCAAAGCCCTGGCGAATAAAGCCGCCGATGGAGCGCATATCGGCGTTGAGCAGTTCCTGGAGGGTCATCCGCGCCCCCGGCAATGGCTGGTGGAGGGGCTGAGGATGCACTGCGAGTCGATCGTCGTCCGCGGGCGAACGATCAGATCGGGCCATTGGCGCGGGTCACCGGGCTCGAAGGCGAGCCTTATGCGGATCAAGTCGGGCGCCTCCGGCTGGCCGGCCCAGGCCGAACGCCACCCTGGCGTCGGGTCGGGCGGCTGGGCCCCGTAATAGGCGATATCCATCTGGCGAACGCCGGTGAGCAGCACTTGGCGGGTCACCGTGGGCGCCCCGGCGATGGCGACATCGCTGATCGAGGACAAGACCAGATCCTGGCCGACCGTCAGATCGAGGCGATATCGCCTCAAAGGGGCCGGACGTGACGCCACCTGGGGCGGGGCGAGAAAGGCGATGGTTTCGGGCCCCCCGTTCAGATCGACCTGCTCCCCGCCGCCGATGAAGACGGTGGCCGGGTAGAGCTGTTCCAGGCGCCCGCGCAGGGTATCCTGCGCCCCCTCCACCGCCTCGAAGGCGGCGGCCCGGGTGTCCAGTCGCGCCCACACCCTCTGACCGGTGCTCACGCCCTGGATCATCATGATCCCGAGCATACCGACAATGACCAGGCTGGCCAGGGCCTCGATCAGGGCGAAGCCGCCCGTCCCCGCCGCCGATCTCCCCCGCACGGCGCTAACCCCTCCCCGCCAGGCGCAGGGTGTCGAGCCCGACCAGATCGGGCCCGCCGGCCCGCGGGCGCACCGAGACGTGGACCTTCATCAGCGCGCCGGCGGAGTTGGGGGCGCCCGCGCCATCGTAGGGCGAGACGTTCACCCGCCACACCAGGTCGCCGGCGATGCCCGCGCTCTCGCCGGGGGCGAGGGGAATGTCGGCGCCCACGGCGGCCAGCTCCGACTGAGCCACCAGCAGGGCCATGCCGCGGCTGTCGAGCCGCCGCTCGCGCGCCGCGCCCTCAATGATCACGTGGAAGGCGGCGGCGAGGATCAGGGCCACGATGGCCGTCGCCACCAGCGCCTCGACGAACACGTCGCCGCCGTCCCGCCGATCGGTTTTTGGGAAACGCCGCTGCGTCATGGGTGAGCTTGGTTCAGGGCCAATGCGCGCTTAGGACCGATTATTCCTGGCGCATCGAAACGCCGATGCCAGCGGCGATATTATGACGCCCGCGCCTTCCTTTAGCCAGCGCCCCTTTATCCAGGCGGGGATTTTCGCGCCTCAGAACGTCGCCGTCAGGTCCACGAACACCCGCCGCGCCGGCAACAGGTAGTAGGATTGATCGCCGAACTCGCTCTGGGTCACCGGCGGCCGCTGGTCGGTGAGGTTGTAGGCGTTGACCGCCAGGGCGTAGCGGCCGAAGCGATAGCCGATGGCGCCGTCCAGGGTGACGTAGGCGCCGGCCGGCGCGGTGTTGGCCAGATCGAGGAAACGGTCGCCGACGTAGTTCACCGTGGCCGAGGCGAAGAAGCCCTGGCGGGGGGCGTAGACGACGCCGAACGAGGCCAGGGCATGGGGCGAGAGGGTGAGCTGATTGCCCGAGACGTCGATGTTCGCGCCGCCCTCGGCGGCGTTGTAGTGGGTGAAGCGGGCGTCGTGCCAGCTCGCCGCCGCCGCCAGGGCGAAGTCGTCGGTGACATGCCAGTGGGCCTCTCCCTCGACCCCTTGGAGCCGCTCGCCGCCGGCGTTCTGAAGGATATGGTCGCCGGCGGCGTCGGTGGTGGCGACCACCAGGTTCTGAAAATCGAGTTGGAACCAGCCCGCCTCGTAGTCGAGCCGGCCGCCGGCGGCGCGTCCCTTGATTCCCGCCTCGTAGCTTCTGGCCGTCTCCGGCTCGAGGATGGCCGGCGTATTGTCGGGCCCGAAATCGATCGCCGCCGGTTTGAAGGTGTCGCGGTAGTCGGCGTAGAAAACCAGTTCGTCGTTCCCGTCCTCCCAGGCGCGGTAGCTGACGCCGGCCATGCCGGCCAGGCGGGTGACGTGGCGGCTCTCGTCGTCGAAGGTGTCGAGGGCCGGGTCGAAGCCGTCGATGTGGGTCGATCGGCGGCGCTCATCGGTCTCGTTGAGGCGCAGGCCGGCGTTGAAATCCCACCGCTCGTTCGCCTTCCAGTCGAGCTGGGCGTACTCGCCGACGAATACGCGGCGGTCGTAGAGGCCGTTGATCTCGTCCACATGCAGATCGGTGGTGCGCGGCAGGGGGGTGCTTCCGTCGAGGGAGGGAAAATAGCCGCCGTTGCGGCTGGCCTGCGTGCCGCGGCCATAGAGCAGATCGGCGCCCCAGGTCAGGCTCACCCCGCCGGCGAACTGGTCGCTGAAATGGGTGTCGAAATAGTCGTCGTCGATGTCGCGGCCCTGGTTCTGGCTGTCGGCGTTGACGAGGTCGGGGCGCAGGAAGCCGCGGATGTCGTCGATGTGCGA
>JBBRQW010000153.1:0-3753 GCA_038225765.1 Caulobacterales bacterium
CCGCCCGAGGCCCTGGCCGCCATCCCCCAGATCGCCGAGCCGGGCAAGCTGGCCGACAACATCGCCGCCCATCTGGCGGTGAAGATCGCCGATCGCCAGCAGCTTCTGGAGATCTTCAACGTCGGCAAGCGGCTGGAGAAGGTGTTCGCCCTGATGGAGGGCGAGATCAGCGTCCTGCAGGTGGAAAAGAAGATCCGCGGCCGGGTCAAGCGCCAGATGGAGAAGACCCAGCGCGAATACTACTTGAACGAGCAGATGAAGGCGATCCAGCGCGAGCTGGGCGAACAGGACGACGCCCGCGACGAACTGGTCGAGCTGGAAAAACGCATCAAGAAGGTGAAGCTTTCCAAGGAGGCCCGCTCAAAGGCCGAGGCGGAGCTGAAAAAGCTGCGCAACATGAGCCCGATGTCGGCCGAATCCACCGTGGTGCGCAACTACCTCGACTGGCTGTTGTCGATTCCGTGGGGCAAGGCCAAGGCCAAGCCGATCGACATCGTCCGCGCCGAGGAGATCTTGGAGGAGGATCACTACGGCCTGGAGAAGGTCAAGGAACGCATCCTCGAATACCTCGCCGTCCAGGCCCGCACCGGCGCCCTGAAAGGCCCGATCCTGTGCCTGGTCGGGCCCCCCGGCGTTGGCAAGACCTCGCTCGGCCGCTCGATCGCCAAGGCGACGGGCCGGGAGTTCGTGCGCCTCTCCCTGGGCGGGGTGCGCGACGAAGCCGAAATCCGCGGCCACCGGCGCACCTACATCGGCTCCATGCCCGGCAAGATCATCCAGTCGATGAAGAAGGCCAAGACCACCAACACCTTCTTCCTGCTGGACGAGATCGAGAAGATGGGGGCCGACTGGCGCGGCGATCCCTCCAGCGCCCTGCTGGAGGTGCTCGATCCCGAACAGAACGCCAACTTCAACGACCACTACCTGGAGGTGGATTACGATCTTTCCAACGTGATGTTCGTCACCACCGCCAACACCCTCAACATGCCCCAGCCGCTGATGGACCGCATGGAGATCATCCGCATCCCCGGCTACACCGAGGACGAGAAGGTGGAGATCGCGCGCCGTCACCTGCTGCCCAAACTGGCCAAGGATCATGGCCTGAAGGCGGGCGAGTGGACGGTGCCCGACGCCGCCATCCGCGACCTCATCCGCTACTACACCCGCGAGGCCGGGGTGCGGGCGCTGGAGCGCGAGATGGGCAACCTCGCCCGCAAGGCGGTGCGCGACATGGCCAAGGAACAGCTGATCGCCGTCACCATCGACGACGAACGGCTGGCCCGATACGCCGGGGTGCGCAAGTTTCACCACGGGGCCACCGACGAGGAGGATCAGGTGGGCATCGTCACCGGCCTGGCCTGGACCGAGTTCGGCGGCGACATTCTGACCATCGAGGCGCTCAAGATGAGCGGCAAGGGGCGGATGTCGATCACCGGCAATTTGAAGGAGGTGATGAAGGAATCCATCTCCGCCGCCGCCTCCTATGTGCGCGCCCGGGCGCCCCGGTTCGGCATCAAGCCCACCGCCTTCGACAGGACCGACGTCCACGTCCACGTCCCCGAGGGCGCGACGCCCAAGGACGGCCCGTCGGCGGGGGTGGCCATGGCGGTGGCCATCATCTCAGTCCTCACCGGCGTGCCGGTGCGCAAGGACCTGGCCATGACCGGCGAGATCACCCTGCGCGGCCGGGTGCTGCCGATCGGCGGCCTCAAGGAGAAGCTGCTGGCGGCCCTGCGCTCGGGGCTGAAGACGGTGCTGATCCCGGCCGACAACGCCAAGGATCTGGCCGAGGTGCCGGAGAACGTGAAGGCCGGCCTGGAAATCATCCCGGTGGCCACGGTGGACGAAGTTCTGGCCCTGGCCCTCACCGGCCCGCTCATCCCGATCGACTGGCGCGAGGAAGACGAGGCCGCGGTGATCGTCCCGCCGGTCCCCGACGACACCGTCGGCGGCCTGGCGATCACGCATTGAACGTTGCGGCCGCTCGGTACTCCCCTCCCCCTTGCGGGGAGGGGGTTGGGGGTGGGGGTGCGCCAACGCGCGGGCGCCGGGGAAGCACCCCCATCCGACGCTCGCGCGCCACCTTCCCCCGCGAGGGGGGAAGGAACCCTTCTCGCGTCGGGTGACGGAAGCCGGGTCGATCCGGCTTTTTCCTCGCCGCCTTTTTCCCCGCCGCTCTTGCCTGGATCGCGCGAGGGAGCATAATCGCCTCTTCCAAGTGGGCTGGGGAGAGGACGATGACCAAGGCTGAACTCGTCGCCGAGATCGCCGAACGGGCTGGGATCAGCCGCCCCCAGGCCCGGGACGCCCTGGAGGCCTTCGTTGCCACCGTCACCGCCTCGCTCAAGGGCGGCAAGCCGATCCGCCTGGTCGGTTTTGGCAGCTTCGTGCCGATCCGCCGCGCCGCCGGCGTTTCGCGCAATCCCAAGACCGGGGCCAAGGTCAATCGCGCCGCCTCGACCACGGCCAGGTTCCGGATCGGCGAGAGCCTGAAAAAGGCCCTGAACTGAAAACTCCGGTCTCCCCTTGCGGGAGAGAGTGACCCGCGGGGCGGCTAGCTCAGTTGGTCAGAGCGCCTGGTTTACACCCAGGAGGTCGGGGGTTCGAACCCCTCGCCGCCCACCGTTTCCGGCTTGGCCCGATGGGGTGGGCGCCCGATGGGGTAGGCGATTGTCGAAAATAAATCGAGACGGCGTGGGCGAGGCCGGGTAAGGGTTGAATTCGCGGCTCTCCCCTCAAAACCACGATTGACCTCGCCAGCTAAGGCGTCGGCCACGCCGATGGGGACCGGGGCAGGCCATGGCAGGCGGCGAAGCTTCGTCGCCAGAACGCGGGAGGTCTACTTATGAATCGTATTGTGTCGGCGGGGCTGTTGTCCGCCGGAATTCTTATCGGCGGGGTGACGATCGCTTCGGCCGGCCCCGTCGTCGAGAAGTCGGGGAATGTCTATCATGTCGCGGCCTGTTCTCGAATACTGGCCCCGCAAACGGCGCGCTGCTTCGCCCAGGTGGTGACCGATAGCCGGGGCGCCCCCCTGGCGACGAGCGTTTCGCCCAATGCGACGCCGCGCGGCTACGGTCCCAGCGACCTGACTTCGGCCTATGGCGCCACCTCCTCGGGCAGTTCATCCACGACCATCGCTATCGTTGACGCCTATGGTTACACCAACGCCGAGGCGGATCTGGCGGTCTATCGCGCCCAGTTCGGCCTGCCGCCCTGCACCACGGCCAACGGCTGCTTCGCCAAGCTCAACCAGAAGGGCAAACCGAAGAACTATCCCGCGCAGAACACCGGCTGGGCCCAGGAAAGCGCCCTCGATCTCGACATGGCCAGCGCCATGTGCCCCAACTGCAAGCTCATTCTCGTCGAAGCCAACAGCGCTTCCTTCGGCCATCTGGCGGCGGCGGTGAATACGGCGGCGGCCAAGGGCGCCCACGTCATCAGCAACAGCTATGGTGGCGGCGAAAGCGGCTCGCAGACCTTCGAGCCGTCCTATAATCATGTCGGCGTCGCCGTCACGGCGAGCACCGGCGACAGCGGCTACGGGGCCCAGTTCCCGGCCACCTCGCCGCATGTGATCGCGGTCGGCGGCACCCACCTGGTCAGAGACGGCAGCGCCCGCGGCTGGGGCGAGACGGCGTGGTCGGGGGCCGGCAGCGGCTGCAGCATCTTCTACGCCAAGCCGGCGTGGCAGAGCGACCCGTCGTGCGCCATGCGCATGGAGGCCGACGTCTCGGCGGTGGCCGATCCCGC
>JBBRQW010000154.1:0-3699 GCA_038225765.1 Caulobacterales bacterium
CTGCGCCTTCGAACTGCCCCTGGCCATGGCGGCGCCCAAGGAGGCCGAGCGCGCCGCCCTGCTGGCCTTCGGCCGCGACGTCGGCCTCGCCTATCAGATCGTCGATGACGTTCTGGACGCCGAGGGCGATGTCGCCTCCCTGGGCAAGGCGGCGGGCGGCAAGGACGCGGCGCGCGGCAAGGCCAACTACGTCACCCTGCTGGGCGTCGAGGCGGCCAAGCAGCGCATCGCCCTGCTGACCGCCCAGACCAAGGCCCACCTGTCCCCTTTCGGCCCGCGTGGCCGATGCCTCGGCCAGGCGGTGGATTTCGTGCTGGATCGGCGCGGTTAGAGCCTCGCCGCCTCACCCCAGCGACCGTGCCTTAGTAGAGGAGGCCGTACTGGGCCTGGACCACCTCGCCGGTTGAACGGTCCACCAGCACGGCGTCGGCGCCGTCGCGCACCCAGACATAGCCATAGGGCGGCGACTGAAGGCCATAGGCGCCGAAGTCCGAGAGGAAGAAGCTGGCGGCCAGCAGGGCCGTGGGAACCCGCTCGCCCAGGCCGAAGCGGCGATAGGTGAAGCCGCGCGGCGCGATCCAGGGCCGGGCTATCCGAAAGCGGCGCGGGGCCTGCACCGCCCGGCGATAGCTTGTAACATCCACCCGGCGCACCACCTTGCCCGGCTTTGTCGTCACCGGGTTGTGGCGTCTCTCGACCTGTTTGGTGACCTTGCGGGTCGTGGTTCGGCGAACCTTCTGTTTGACGTCCTGGCGCGCGTTCTTGTCGGCGCGGTGCTGGGCGGTCTGTTGGGCCGGTTTGTTCGATCCCTTGTCCGGTTGGGCCATGGCCGCCGGGGCGGCGACGATCAGCCCGATGGCGGCGGCGATCATGGGTAGTCTCTTCATCAGGTCAGGTCTCCGTCCGGCGCGAAGCCGCCGGCTGAGGGGGTAATGGGGCAAGGCGCCGATAGGTTCCCCAAGGCTTTGCCGCTGCGCCGGGTCGTCAGGCGATCGCGGCGCGCGGCGCCAGCAACGTCGGCGGGGCGTGGAGGCGCCAGGCCCAGGCGCTCTCCAGCCCCGGCGCGCCGGCCCCCAGCCCGGCCATGGCGGCGATGAAGGGGTGTGGGGAGGGGGCGGCAGCCGGGGCCTTCGGGTCGTGGACGAGGGTCCCGCCGTGGCCGTCGCTGGCGGCGATGAAGGTGGAACTGAGATAGTTGCCCTTGAGGTTGATGTGGGCGGTGTGGGTCCCGTCGGTGACGGTGAGCACGCCGCCCTTCTTGTTTCCGGAATAGGTCGCCTCGCCCGCGCCGGTGAAGCCGATGTCGGCTAGATCGATGAATGTCCCGCCGCTCTTGGAGAAGCCGGCGATGGTTCCGCCGTAGCTTTGCGAATTGGCCAGTTCGAGGGTTCCGGCGGCCCCGGCGAAGGTGACGTTCTGGTTGAAGCTCGACGTGAAATCGAGGGTCCCGCCGGTGACGATGGCTTGCCCCTTGCCAGAGACCGCGCCTTTCACCGTCAGGGTCCCGCTCAGCGCCTCGATTGTTCCGTCGTTGGCGACCGCCGCCTTTGCCCCGCCGAGGGTGAGCGCGCCGGCGTCGATCACGCTCTGGCCGACCGCGATGGTCACCGCCCCGGACGAAACAAAGCTCGCCGCCGCCCCGACCTCCACCGTGTCGAAGTTTTGGAAGATCGTGGCCGCCATGCTCCCCGACACCGTTACGCTGCCAATGGCCAGATTGCCGGTGAAGGTTCCCGTTCCGGAATCCAGTTCGAGCGTCCCGCCGCCGCCCAGCACCGCTCCGACGAAGGTCGAGCCGACCATGACGACCAGGACATCGCTGGCGTCGGTGAATTGCACCGCCGTCCCCACCGCCCCGGCGATCGTGCCGAAGTTGGTCACCGTGGCGCCGCCGGCCGCGATGACGCCGCTCGCCCCTTCGATAAGGGCGGAGCGGTCGCCGCTGCCGCCGTTGGTCACCGTCCCGCCGGCGCCCAGATAGACCCCTGCCTCGACCGCCGCCACGCCGTCGCCCTGAAGGGTTCCATAATTGACCACCGCGCCCGCCGCGCCCAGGATCTGGACGGCGGTATAGCCTTCGATCGTGGCCCGGATGCGCGTCGCCGCGCCGTTGGCGAGGCTGCCGCCCGCCGCCAGTTCGACGCCCACATTGCCGTGCGAGGCCCCCGCCCCGACGATGTCGCCGAAATTGGCCACCGCGCCGGCCCCGCCCTTGGCGACCACCCCGTTCACCCCCTCGATCGACGCCTTGGCGTCGGTGACCGCGCCGTTGGTCACCGATCCGCCCTGCGTAAGCTCGACGCCGTTGGAATAGCCGGCGAAGATCGAGCCGAAGTTTTTCACGCTCGCCGTCGCGCCTGCCGTGACGCCGTCGTTGGCCCCTTCGATCAGGGCCGAGGTGTCGCCCGCCGCCCCGTTGACCACCGTCCCGCCGGCGACGACGAAAACCCCCTCGCCGTATCGCGCCATCCCCTCGATCACGCCGAAATTGGTCACCGTCGCCGCCGCGCCCTGGGCGAAGACGCCGCTGTAGCCCGCCACCAGCGCCGCCGTGTCGAGGATCGAGCCGTTGGTCACCGCGCCGCCGGCGATCAGGTGCGCCCCGTCGCGGTAGAGGCCCTGAATCGTGCCGAAATTGCTGACCGTGGCCAGGGTCTTGGCGTAGACTCCGTTCTGATCGCCTCGGATCGACGCCGCCGTGTCGAAGCGCGTACCGTTGGCGACCGCGCCGCCGGCTTGCAGGGAGACGCCGTTGCCGGCGGTGGAGGCGATGGCCCCGAAGTTGGTGACCGTCCCGGCCGCGCCATTGACATAGGCGCCGCTGTTGCGGCCCAAGAGCGAGGCGGTGGTGTCGTCGGCCGACCCGTTGACGATGGTTCCACCGGCCAGCAGGTCGATCGCGAATCCCGTGGCCGCGGTGATCGTCCCGTAATTGTCCACCGTTCCATAGGCGCCGCGGACGTAGACGCCGAAGTTACCGCCGATCGAGCCGGATTGGCCGTTGATTACCTTGCCCCCCGCGCTCAAGGCCACGCCGGAGTAGGCGTTGGCGGCGATCTTCCCATAGTTCTCGACCGTGCCGGCGGCGGCGACGATCGAGACGCCCAGCCTGCCCGTGATCGAGCCGCCCAGAAAGTTCTCGACGAAGCCGCCCGCTGCCAACGATACCGCCGTGCCGCCGGTCGCGGCTATAGTCGCGAAGTTATCGACCGTGCCGGCGGCGCCGGCGATCGAGACGCCCGTCCTGCCCGTGATCGAGCCGCCCAGGTCGTTCTCGACCAATCCGCCCGCCGCCAGACTCACTCCCGCCCCCGAGGTGCCGGAGATGGACCCGCTGTTGAAGATCGTGGCCAGGGCGGCGGCCGAGACGCCGAGCGTGTCCGCGGCGATCGTGGCGCCCTGCTGGTTGAAAGCCGCTCCTCCGGCCGCCAACGAAACCGCCGCGGCGCCGCCGGTGATCTTGCCATAGTTATCGACCGTGCCGGCGACGCCGGCCAGCAAGACGCCGGTCGTGCCGTCGATCGTGCCGGATTGCTCGTTGAAGACCCGCCCCCCCGCCGCCAACGAAACCGCCACGCCGCCGAAGCTGCTTTCGGAAATCGACCCGAAATTGGTGATCGTGGCCAGGGCGGCCGCCGAGACCCCGGACGTGGCGCCATGGATCGAAGCGGCGGCGTCGGTGCTCGCGCCGTTGAGGAC
>JBBRQW010000155.1:0-3466 GCA_038225765.1 Caulobacterales bacterium
GGCGATCAACTTGCCATAGGGCCGGCCGCCGTCGCTCCCGCTAAAGCCATGGAGGACGGTCACGACGCCGAGGGGGCTGAGCTTGAAGACGGCGCCGCAACCGGCGGAGCAGATGTTATTGCCGCCGGCGGTGGTCACGCCATAGAAATTGCCCGCCGCGTCCCGGACCAGGCCGGCGACGGGCACGCCGCCCTCGGCGCCGCCGGTGAAGTTGTAGATGACTTCCCTCGGCCGTCCCTGCGCGGCGGCGGCGAGCGGCAGCGCGACGATGAGGGCGAGGGCGGCCCCCGCCAGCGCCTTGCCGAAAACCCGCCCGATCCGTGACATCAATCTTCCTCCCTCGGCATGAGCCGCGCGCCTCGCGGAAGCTTTGGGGACTGTCCGGTTTCCGGCGCCGAATATCAAGCGGCCCAGGATTCGAGTCGCCGCGCCGCGGGTGGCCGGCGCAAGGGTGGAGGAGGCGGCGTATGGGTAGAGCGTGGAGGGGCGGCGGCGTTCGGACGCCCCATCCGTCACGCTCCACTCCCCCTTGCGGGGAGGGGTTGGGGGTGGGGGTGCGCCAACGAACCAGCGCCGGGGAACCACCCCCCATCCGGCGCTCGCGCGCCACCTTCCCCCGCAAGGGGGGAAGGAACTCCGTTTTCATTCCGCGACGGAGGGAGCGGCGGCGCGAGTCCTACCCCGGGACGTCCTTCGCCTCGTAGCCTTCCTTTTTTTCTTCTTGGCGGATTTGGCGGCGGTCCCCGCCCCGGCCGTCCAGCGAATCGCCCCCGCCCGCCGCCGGCTATTTCGCCTTCTTCACCTCGAACACGACGCCGCAGCCGCCGGAACAACCAACGCCGCTCCCGCCGCCGTTGGTCGTGCCATAAAGCTTGTTCATGTACCGGATCAGGCCCCCCGTAGGTCGCTCGCCATCGGGAGGACTGTCCTGGCTCCCGGCGAAGCTATGCAGGACGGTCAGGGTCCCACCCAGCGAAAGCTGGAAGACGGTCCCCTCGCCGAAAGCGCCGCCGAAATGGGTGACGCCGTAGAGGTCGCCGTGATTGTCGATGATCAGACTGCCCTGTGGTATAGAGCCATCAGGGCCGGCGAAAGTATGCAGCACCGTCTGCCTGGCGCCCGGCCCGAGCTCGAACACCACGCCACAATCGCACGCGCCGCCGCCGTTGGTCGTGGCGCCGAAGACGACGCCCTGCTTGTCCATGATCAAGCCGCCACGCGGGAAGCCGCCATCGGTGCCGCCGCTAAAGAAATAGAGAACCGAAAATTTGCCATTGGGCGCGATCTTGAAAATCCTGCCCGTTGGCTTGTTGGGCCGGCCAATAGAATTACCGTAGAGATTGCCGTCCTTGTCCATCACAACGCCCATCGGATAATTTCCATCGCGGCCGCCGTTGAAGGCATGAAGCACGGTCTCGGCGCCGTCCGGCGCGAGCTTGAAGACCGTGCCGACGTTGGCCGGGCCGCCGTTTTGGGTCGTGCCGTAGATATTGCCGGCCCCGTCCACGGTCAGGCCGTCGTAAGGGATTGCCCCGTCGCTTCCGCCGGCGAAGGAATAGAGCACCGTTTCTTGACCGGCTGGGGTCAGTTTGAAGACGACCCCGGAATTGTGGGCGCCGCCTTGCGAAGCCGTGCCGTAAAGGTTTCCCGCCGCGTCCGCGATCAGTTTGGTAAAGGGCCTGCCGCCGTCGCTCCCGCCGGTAAAGGTATAGAGCGCGGTCGCCGCGCCGAGGGGACTGAGTTTGAAGACGACGCCGCAATTGCAAGCGCCGCCGCCCTGAGAAGTCGCGCCGTAGAAATTGCCCGCCGCGTCCCGGATCAGTCCGCCATAGGGAACGCCGCCCTCGGCGCCGCCGGTAAAGTTGTAAATCACGTCCCGCGGCTGCGAGGCGGCGGCGGCGAGCGGAACCGCGACGATGAGGGCGAACGCCGCCACCGCCAGCGCCTTGCCGAAAACCCGCCGGATCCGTGACATCGATCTTCCTCCCTCAAGGATGAGCCGCGAGCCTCGCGGACGGCTTGGGACTGTCCGGTTTCCGTCGCCAAATATCAAGCGGCCGGGTTTCGCGTCGCCGGGCGTTGGGGGATCGCCGCGGGGAGGGTCGGAGGCGGCGTATCGGTAGGGATGGAGGGGCGGCGGCGGTCGGACGCCCCCTCCGTCACGCGATGCAAACGGGCATCGCGCGCCACCTCCCCCGCGAAGAGGCGCGGGGGAGGAAAGGATGAGGGGCAACTTTTCCTCTTTCCTCCCATGCGAGCGTAGCGAAGCGGGGGAGGTGGCGCGGCGCTTCTTCAGCGCCGTGACGGAGGGGGCGTCGGGGGCGCTTACGCCCCGATGTCCTTCGCCTTTTTGGCCTTCTTTTTTTTCTTCTTGCCGGCCTTGGCCTTGACCGGCTTGGCCGCCGCCGGATCGTCGGCGGCGGCGGCGAGGGCGGCGAGGATCTTCAGGAAGGTGTCGCGCTTCTTGGGGGCGAGGAGGGCCAGCAGGCGGGCGTCGGCGGCGGCGGCGGGGGCGGCGGCGGCTTCCAGAGCGGCGCGGCCGGCGGCCGAGAGGCGAACGGTGTTGGCGCGGGCGTCGACAGCCGAGCGTTCGCGCTCCAGAAGGCCCTTGGCGAGCAGGCGGGCGACCAGGTCGGCCAGGGTCGAGCGGTCGATCCCCGTCGCCCGCACCAGATCGTTCTGGGTTCCCCCCTCGGCGACGCCGGCGGCGGCCAGGACGGTGAACTGGCGCTGGGTCAGGGCGGCCGGCCCCGCCGCCTCGGCGTGGAAATCCAGCGCCAGTTGCAGCGAGCGATGCAGCAGATGGGTCGCCGAGGCGCCCAGGCCTTCGCCGGCGAACTTCGATTTGCCCTTGGCCATGGCGCCGTCCCTCATCACCCCGCGACGCCAAACGCTTAGTCGAGTTTCACGTCAGTTTGAAGACAGACCCTCCGTGGACGGTTCGCGCCCGGCTAAAACCCCGGATCGGGCGGCTCGGGGGTTTCCACCTCTTCGGGGGCGCGGCTGTGCTTGAGCAGGAAGGGGGTCTGGGCGAGGGCGAAGACCACGGCGGCGATCAGCACGGCGACGCGGAAGACGGCCCAGGTCTCCTGGCTCTGGGTGCGGCGGACGACCTCGTTGGCCAGGGCGCAGGCCCACCAGAAGACGCCGTAGCGGATGGCCAGCACCGCCCAGGCGCGGTCGGCGAGGTGAAAGGCCCCGCCCAGGATGTATTTGAGCGGGTTCTTGCCCAGCGCCAGGCCGCCGAACAGCACCGCCCCCAGGAGGCCATCGACGATGGTCATCTTCATCTGCAGGATGTCGGCGCGGTGCAGGAAGAGGCTGGCGCCGCCGAAAACGAGGGCGAGGCCGCCGGTGACGGCGGGAAGGGGCGCGACCCGGCGCTCGACGATCAGGCCGACGGCGAGCGCCAGGGCCGCGCCGCCGACCACGAACCAGGTGGCCAGGCGAAAGTCGTGGGTGATCA
>JBBRQW010000156.1:0-3365 GCA_038225765.1 Caulobacterales bacterium
CCCACCGGCTGCGCCAGGGCGCGGGCCATCAGCCAGGCCAGGGCGCCGTAGAGCGGCAAGGGGTAGTGGACGAGCTTGGTCGGCGCGGCCTCGAACACCAGCCAGGACGGGACGAGCCAGCACAGGGCGAAGCGGACGGCCGGTTCGGCGCGGGCCCGCCAGGCCGCCGCCGCCCCGGCCGGCAGCAGCAGGCAGGCGGGAAAGAGGAGCAGGGGCAGAAGCAGCAGGTAGAAGCCGGGCGGCGCGCCGTGGGCCTCCTGCTCACCCAGGAGCTTGGGGGCCAGGTCGCCGCCGATCGCCGCCCCCCAGAAGGCCCCGTCGGTGGCCACGGTGATGGCCGTGGCCCAGGGGCCGACCACGGCGATGAGCAGGATGAGGCCCCAGCCCCAGCCGAGGCTCTTCAGCCACGCCGCCCGCCGATCCCACAGGCACAGGGACGCCACGGTCAGGGCGACGACCATGGGCCCGATCGGCCCCTTGACCAGCACCGAGAGGGAAAGGGCGGCCCAGAACAGGGCCTTGACCCGCCGCCCGGCCGGGGGGCCGCCGCGCCCGGCCAGATAGAGCCGCGCCAGGGCCGCCATGGCCAGGGTCACCGCGCCGCACAGCACCGCGTCGGTGGCGGCGATCGCCGCCTCGGTGGCGAGCAGCAGGCTCGCCCCCAGCATGGCCCCGGCCATGAGCGCCCCGCCGGGCCTGAGGAAGGCGCCCGCCCCCCAGGCGCAGGCGGCGGCGGCCAGCATGGCCCCCAGCAGCGAGGGAATGCGCCAGGCCCAGATCTGGCGACCCTCGACATGGCTCAGGGTGGCGACGGCGGCGGCCTGCAGCCAATAGATCCCCACCGGTTTCTTGAAGCGTGGCGTATCCTGGAAATGGATGGTGACGAAGTCGCCGCTCTCCAGCATCTGCGCCGAAGCCTGGGCGAAGCGCGCCTCGTCGCGATCGAGCGGCGGCAGGGCGATCAGGCCCGGCAGGCCGGCGATGAGGGCGACCGCCGCCGCCAGCAGCGGGCCGCGCCAGCCTCGTCCCCAGCCGTCCAGGCGGTCGTCGAAAGTCATGGGATCAAGCTAGCACGATCTTCGGCCGGCGCGCTTTTCCGCTATGAGGAAGCATGAGTTCGCCCGCGCCGCCCGAAATCTCCATCGTCGCGCCGCTCTTCAACGAGGAGGAGGCCGCCGCGCCGCTGGCTCGCGAGATCGCCGCCGCCTTCGCCGGCCAGGCGTTCGAGATCGTCTTCGTCGATGACGCAAGTCGCGACGCCACGGCCGCCCGCCTCGCCGCCCTGGCCGGGGAAATCCCGCGGCTTCGGGTGCTCGCCCACCGGCGCAACGCTGGCCAGAGCCGGGCCATTCGCACCGGGGTGCTGGCCGCCCGCGCGCCCCTCGTGGTGATGCTGGACGGCGACGGCCAGAACGACCCGGCCGACGCCCCGGCCCTGGCCCGCGCCCTGGCGGCCGGGCCGGCGAGCCTGGGCCTTGTCGCCGGCGAGCGGGTGAGCCGGCGCGATCCGGCGGCCAAGCGCTGGGCCTCGCGCCTCGCCAACGCCGTCCGCCGCCGGCTGCTGAACGACGGGGCGGCCGACACCGGCTGCGGCCTCAAGGCTTTCCGTCGCGACGCCTTCCTGCGCCTGCCCTATTTCGATCACATGCACCGCTACCTCCCGGCCCTCTTCCTGCGCGAGGGCTATGAAGTCGCCTTCGCGCCGGTGAGCCATCGCCCGCGGCTCGGCGGCCGGTCGAAATACACCAACTGGGGGCGCCTGTGGCCGGCCCTGCCCGACCTCGCCGGCCTGCTGTGGCTGCGCGCCCGCGCCCGCGACCCCGGCGCCGTCGAGGAGATCGAGGGCGGCCGTTCCAACCCGTTAACCTAAAGCCGCTAGGCGGGGGGCCATGCGCCTCCTCGCCGCCGCGCCGCTGCCCATCCTGCCGGTGGCGGCCTATAATCTCTACTTCCTGACCTTGGGTGGGGGATTGAAGACCCACGACGCCCACGCCCGCCTGACCGCGCCGCTCTTCACCCTCACCACCGCGCCGGGCGGCGTGTGGCCGGTGAGCGCCGCCGACCTGACGGTGGCCGCCGCCCTGGTGGTGCTGTTCATCGAGCTTCTGAAGGCGGGCGCCAGCCGGCGCATCGCCCTGGTCAATCACTCGCTCGCCATGGCCCTCTTCGTGGCCTGCCTGGTCGAGCTGCTGCTCGCCCCCGCCTGCGCCACCTCGACCTTCTTTTTGATCACCCTGACGGTGCTGCTGGACGTGGTGGCCGGCTTCATCGTCACCGTCGCCGGCGGCCGGCGGGAGGCGGAGGAGGCGGAGTATCGGTGAAGGGGGGCTATTTCGCCCGCTTCACCGCGAACACGACGCCGCAACCGCCCTCGCAACCAGTGCCGGTCCCGTCGGCGGTGGTCACGCCATAGAGCTTGTTCATGTAGAGAACCAGGCTCGCCGTCGGGAGCGAGCCGTCGTGAGGAAGGTCCTGGTTTCCGGCGAAGCTGTGCAGGACGGTCTCGGTCCCATCGGGCGAGAGCTGGAAGAGGTCCCCTTGCCAAAAAGGCCGCCGTTATAGGTGGTTCCGAAGAGGACGCCCTCCTTGTCCATGATCAGGGCGGCCGCGGGGGCCCAGCCATCCGAGCCATATGGTGGGGGGGTGAAGTTATGTAGCACCGTCTCCGTGCCGTCCGGCGCGAGCTTGAACACCACGCCACAATCGCACGGGGCGCCGCCGTGACCCGTCACGCCATAGAGGTTTCCCTGCTTGTCCATGATCAAGCCGCTCGCCGCGACGCCGCCATCGGCGCCGCCGGTGAAAGAATAGAGGACCGAAAATTTGCCGTTGGGCGCGATCTTGAAAATCCGGCCCGACTTGAATTTTGGGCCGTGGTTGGCGGCGGCGCCGAAGAGGGCGCCGTGCTTGTCCATGATCACGCCGCCGTACGGATTGAACCCATCGTGGTGGGCGAAGCGGGTGAAGGCATGAAGCACGGTCTCGGTTCCGTCCGGCGCGAGCTTGAAGACCGTGCCTCCGTCGGTTCCGCCGCCGAAGGTGGTCGTGCCATATAAATTGCCGGCCCCATCCATGATCACGCCGGCGGTCGGCGCCGCGCCATCGTTTCCGCCGGCGAAGGCATAGAGCACCGTTTCCACGCCGCCCGGCGTCAGCTTGAAGACGACGCCGTGGCCATGGGCGCCGCCAAGCGCGGTCGTGCCGTAGAGGTTTCCCGCCACGTCGGCGATCAACTTGCCATAGGGCCGGCCGCCGTCGCTCCCGCTAAAGCCATGGAGGACGGTCACGACGCCGAGGGGGCTGAGCTTGAAGACGGCGCCGCAACCGGCGGAGCAGATGTTATTGCCGCCGGCGGTGGTCACGCC
>JBBRQW010000157.1:0-3233 GCA_038225765.1 Caulobacterales bacterium
AGGCTGATGGCTCTCTACCGCTATCGCGCCGCCACCGCCGGCGGGGCCGTGCGCTCGGGCGCCCTGGAAGGGGCGAGCCGGGCCGAGGTCGTCCAGCAACTTCGCCGCCTGAACCTGATCCCCATCGAGACGGTGGAGGCGAGCGGCGACGCCGAGGCCAAGGCGACCTTCCTCAAATCCAACGGCCGCACCCGCCAGGCGGCCATCAACGCCACCGGCGAACTGGCCGTGCTCCTGGACGCCGGCCTGACCCTCGACCGCTCGTTGGGCGTGGTGGTGGAGAACATCCTTAATCCCGCCGTCAAGGCGGTGTTCGCCAAGTTGCACGCGCGGGTCAAGGAAGGCGCACCCCTGTCGCGCGCCATGGCCGAATCCAAGGGCCTGTTTCCTCCCATGGCCTCGGCCATGGCCGAGGCGGGGGAGGCGGACGGGCGCCTGGGCGCCGCCCTGACCCGCCTGGCCGAGAGCCTGGACCGCGCCGAGGCCCTGCGCCAGACGGTGGTCTCGTCCCTGGTCTATCCGGCCATGCTGATGGTGGTGGCCACCGGCGTGGTCATGGTCATGCTGTTCTTCGTGGTGCCGCAGTTCGAGGGCATGTTTTCCGACAACCGGGCCAAGCTGCCGGTGGTCACGCGCATCGTCATGGGGGCCAGCGACACCGTTCGCCACTACGGATGGCTCGGGCTGATCGCCATCATCGCGGCGGTTTTCGGGGTGCGCCAATGGCTGAAGCGCCCCGGCGTGCGCGCCGCCTTCGATCGCTCGCTGCTGGCCGCGCCGCAGATCGGGCCCCTGGTGGTCAACGCCCAGACGGCCGTCTTCGCCCGCACCCTGGGCAGCCTCGTCGAGGGCGGGGTGCCCCTCCCCACCGCCCTGTCCATCGCCCAGCGGTCGATCTCCAACAGCCATATGGCCGGCGAGATCGCCAAGGTGGCGGCGGGCCTCAAGGAGGGCGGCGGCCTCTCGGGCCCCCTGGCGGCAACCGGCGTCTTCCCGCCCATGGCGCTCAGCTTCCTGCGCACCGGCGAGGAGACCGCGCAGCTCGGCAAGATGCTGAACCGCCTGGCCGACGTGCTCGATCGACAGGTCCGCTCGACGATCGGGCGGATAATCGCTATCCTCACCCCGGCGATCACCGTGTTCATGGGGGCGGTGGTCGCCACCGTGATCGCGTCCATCATGTCCGCGATCCTTGGCTTCAACGATCTGGCGCTCGCACCAACATGACCCGACCTTCCCTTCCCCGCCGCCGCGACGACGGCTTCACCCTCCTGGAAATGCTGGTGGTGATCGCCATCATCGGCCTGCTGATGGCGATCGTCGGGCCGCAGGTTCTCAACCAGCTAGCCAAGGCGAAAACCCACACCGCCAAGATCCAGATCGTCTCCACCGAAAGCGCGCTGGATGAGTTCCAGGCTGATGTCGGCCGCTATCCGAGCCAGACGGAGGGCTTGGCCGCCCTAACCGTCGCCCCGCCATCGGCGAGCGGCTGGAACGGCCCCTACTCGAAGGCGATCCCGCTCGATCCGTGGGGACACCCCTATCACTATCAGAACCCCGGCAAGCACGGCGAGATCGATATCTATTCCCTGGGCGCGGACAACGCCGACGGCGGGACCGGCGCGGCGACCGACGTCGGCAACTGGCAGAGCGCGCCAAGCGGGTGACCCTGATCGAAATCCTGGCGGCGGTGGCGGTCACCACCCTGGTCAGTCTGCTCCTGCTCACGAATTTGCAGCCGCAAATGCTGGTCTACGCCCAGCACCAGACGGTGAGCGTGGTCGGCGAGCGCCTGCGCGAGGCGCACGCCGGCGCCCTGGCCCGCGACGGGCCGGTGGCGGCGGCGGTCGGGGCCGGCGGCCGGGCGCTCGGGATCACCGGCATGTACCCCGCCGTCACCCCGCCGGGCGTGGGCCTAGGCTCGCCCGGCGGCCGGGTGATCGTCTTCTTCGGCGACGGCTCGTCCACCGGCGGCGTGATCTGGGTCACCGCGGCCGGCCGCAGCATTCCTGTCTGGGTGGTCGCCGCCACCGGCTCCGTGGCCATCGGGCGCAAGCGGTAGGGCGCGGTTTTAGGGTTGCGAAGGCTTAATCGATCGAAGCGTTGCGCGGTCTTGCGCCCCCTCCGTCACGCGCCTTAAGCGGGCGCGCGGAAGGTCTCCCCGTGAGGAGGGGGCGTCGGGCGGCCGGTAGCGAATGTGGGGGATCAAGGTGCGTTCACTGGGATTGGCGGCGACCGTCGCGGCCTGCGTCCTTGAGGCCTGCGTGGCGCGGGCGCAGACGCCCACCACGGTCGGTGAGATCGAGGTCACCGCGACGCGGGTGCCCGAGCCGGCCGACCGGGTTCCGGCCTACATCACGGTCATTCGCGGCGAGGATCTGCGGGCGCGCCACATCACCGACCTGCGCACCGCCCTTTCGGGGGTGGCGGGGGTGGAGGCGCCTCCCGGCGGCGACGCCGGGCCGGCCAGCGCCGTGCCGTCCTTCTGGGGCCTGCACGAATTCGACGCCTTCCTGCTGGTGGTGGACGGCGTGCCGCTCGGCGGGGCGTTCAATCCGGCCATCCCCGATCTCGACCTCACCGACGTGGAGCGCATCGAGGTGCTCAAGGGCTCGGCCCCGGTGATCTACGGCGCCACCGCCTTTGTCGGGGTGATCCAGGTCATCCACTACCCGGCCGGTCAGGCGGCGCAGGAAGCGACCGCCGGCTACGGGACCTTCGATTCCTGGCGTGGCTCGGCCTCCCTCGCCCTGCCCGCCGTCGCCGGCTTTCAGGAGTCGATCGCCCTTTCCGCCAGGCGCGACGGCTATTCGGACCCGCGGGAATACGTCGGCGAAGGACACTTGCTTTATCGGGCCGGCGGGGCCCTGGCCGGCGGCGCCCTGAGGTTCGACGCCGGCGTCGATGTCCTGCGCTCGGTCCCGCCGAGCCCGGTGGAGCGCGAAGGAACGGCGCTGACCACGCTCACGCCGCTCGACGCCAATTACAATCCCCTGGACGCGGCGATCGACGAGACTCGCTACCACGGAGTGCTGGGCTATATTCACGCCACGCCACTGGGACTTTGGGACACGACGGCGTCGCTCGCCTGGTCGCACATCGACGACATCCGCGGCTTCCTGCGCCCCGACCTCGTCAACGCCGACAGCCAGAACCAGGGCCGCGACATCGACGACGACTATTTCGACACCCATTTCAGCGACCAGTTCGCCGGCGGGGTGAGCCTGACCTGG
>JBBRQW010000158.1:0-3134 GCA_038225765.1 Caulobacterales bacterium
GACGTGGTGGCGATGGAGGAAAAGATCTTCCTGAACCAGGCCGCCGGCGACTTCCTGGCCGACGACGACGGCCTGCGCCGCCTGGCGAATCTTGGCGCGGCCGAGGCCGACATCCGCCGTGGCGCCTATTGGGACCAGGTGCGTGAGGGTTTCGCCGAGGACATTTCCGGCAAGGTGCTGATCGACAAGCTGCCGCTGCACACCGTGAACCTGCCGGCGATCGCCAAGTTGTTTCCGCGGGCCAAGATCCTGTTCGCCCGCCGCGATCCGCGAGACGTGGTCCTGAGCTGTTTTCGCCGGCACTTCCGGCTCAATGCAGCCATGTACGAGTTCCTGACCTTGGACACCGCGGCCGCCTACTACGATCAGATCATGAAGTTGGCGGATGTCTATCGCGCCAAGTTGCCGCTCGACATCCATGACCTGCGCCACGAGGACCTGGTCGCCGATTTCGAGGGTGTAACGGCCGAGACGCTGCGTTTCATCGGCTTGGATTGGGATCCGGCCGTCCACGCCTTCCCCACCCGCGCGAGGGCCCTTTCCAACACCCCCAGCGCGCCCCAGGTGGCGCGCGGCCTCAATGCGAAGGGCGTCGGCCAATGGCGCCGATATCGGCGCTGGCTCGCGCCGATGCTGGCCACGCTGGAGCCGTGGGTGGCGCGGTTCGGCTATGAACCCACCGATTCGCGAGACCTTCCCGCCGCCCCCGATCCGCGCCTCGCGGCGATCCTGCCCCGGATCGGCGCGGCGACGCGGGCCGGGGACTGGGCGCGCGCTTTCGCCGAAGTGGACGCCGCCTTCGGCCAGGGGCTTGACCATCCCCAATTGCGTCGGCTGCGCGGCGTGCGGGGCCAGCGGGACGGCCGCCTGGACGAGGCGATCGCCGATTTCGAAGCGGCGCTCGCCGACGCGCCGGGCGACTTTTCGCTTCTCTCCGCGCTGGGCCTCTGTCTGGCCAGAAGAGGGCGATATGCCGAGGCGCTGGCCAGGCTGGACACCGCCATCGCCATCGAGCCGAACTTTGCGGCGGCGCACTACAACCGCGGCTGGACGCTGGAAAATCACGGCGACTTTTCCGGCGCGCGCCAATCCGACGAGCGGGCCGTCGAGATCGAACCGGGCCATGTCCAGGCCCTTAGCGCCCTTTCGAACCTTGCGTGCCGGACGGGCGATTGGGCGCGGGCGCGGGCGATCGCGGGGCGGACCCTGGCCATCGACCCCGAACACCCCGTGGCCTTGACCGCGCTGGCCGAAGCCGAAGCGGCGCAAGGCGAGCCGGCGGCGGCCGAGCGTCGCCTGCGGGGGCTGATCGCCGACTCGCGGCGGACAAGCCCGCATGAACGCGCGCTGGCCCAGACCGCCCTGGGCGACCTGTTCGACCGGCTGAAACGGCCCGCCGACGCCTTTGGCGCCTATGAAGCGGCGGGCGAACAGTTCAAATCCCTCCACGGCGCACGGTATGGCGGACCGGGCATGGAGACTTCGCTGTCCGCCGCCAGGCGGCTGGCCGTCTATTTCGCGGCGGCCGATCGCGCCGATTGGCGGCGCGCGCCGATCCCGGCCCAGCCCCATGAGGCCAAGGGGCATATCTTCCTGATCGGCTTCCCCAGGTCCGGCACGACCATGCTGGGCCAGGCGCTGACGGGCCACGGCGACGCCGTCACCCTCGATGAGCGGGACACCCTGGGCGAAGCGACCCGCGAATTCATGGGGCGGCCACAAGACCTGGCGCGGTTGGCAATGATCGGCCGGGACGACATCGAGCGCCATCGGGCGCTCTATTGGGCCAACGTGGCCGCCGCCGGCGCCGGGGTGGCCGGCAGGGTGTTCATAGACAAGCAGCCGATGAACAGTCTGGCCCTGCCTATGGTCGTGAAACTGTTCCCGGAGGCCAAGGTGATCTTCCTGCGGCGCGACCCGCGCGACGTGGTCTTGAGCGCCTTTCGTCGCCAATTCGCGGTCAATCAGACCACCGTCGAACTGATGACGCCGCTCGGCGCGGCCACGCTCTACGACGCCGTCATGAGCCTGATGGAAATTTACCAGTCGAAGCTCGACCTCGATCTGCGGGTGCAGAGCTATGAAGCCCTGGTGGAAGACTTCGACGGCGAAACGCACACCTTGTGCGACTTCGTTGGCCTCGACTGGCGGCCAGGCTTGGCGGACTTCGCCGGACGGGCCGGGGCCGTGGCAACGCCCAGCGGGGCGCAACTGGCGCGCGGGCTCAACGCCGAAAGCGTGGGGCGCTGGCGCGCCTATCGCGACGAGTTGGCGCCGGTTCTCCCCATCCTGGCGCCGTGGGTGAGCCGCTTCGGCTACGATTCTCGGGCGCGAGAGTGAGCGCGCGGTCTCGGCATCTCGCCGAAATCGAGGCGGCGGCCGACCGTCCCGAGACGCGCAGCCATGCAATCGACCTGGCCATCAAGGCCCTGGGCGAGGGCCATGAGGATGTTCTGATCCTGCGGCTGGTCATCGAAGGCCTCGAAGCGGACGGCCGGCTGCGTGACGCCGCGGCGCTGGCGCAGCGGGTCACCGAGGTGGCGCCCACCCTACCCGAGGCGTGGACCGAGTTCAGCCGCCTGCTGCGCCGGTTCGGGCGGCCTTGGGAGGCGCTGGACGCGGCGCGACGCGCCCTGAGCCTCGATCCGGCGTCCTATGCCGTCCAACTCGCCGCCACCTCCGCGTTCCTGGAAGTCAATGAATTCGCCGAGGCCGCCCGCCACGCGCATGAGGCGGCGGACATCCGCGCCGCCGCGGTCGAGCCACCCTCTCTTTTGGCCGCCATCGCCGCCCGCCGGGGCGATTTCCCGGCCGCGCGAGCATTCGCCGATCGCGCCCTCGCCCTTGACCCGGATTCGACCACCCCGCAAGTCGTGCTGGCCAGAGTTTGCCTCGCGGAAGGGCAGGCCGGCTTGGCGGCCGAGCGCCTGAAGCGGCTGCTCAGCCGACCCGATCTGCGCGACGCCCGGCGGGCCGAGGCCTTGACCGCTTTGGGGGACGCCCTGGAAGCCCTGGACGATCCGGGCTCGGCCTTCGGCGCCTATCTCGCCGCCAAACCGGCCACGCCGCGTCAAGCCGCCGCCCCTTCGGGCGAGCGCTCGCAAACCGCGATCGAACATGCGCGGGATCTCGAA
>JBBRQW010000159.1:0-3112 GCA_038225765.1 Caulobacterales bacterium
ATCCTGCAGGATGCGGGCGTGGCCCAGGGCGCTTTCGACCATGGCCGGCGGGCACGGCTCGCCGTAGCGCTCCAGCAATTCGCGCTCCAGCGAGCCGGCGTTGACGCCGATGCGCATGGAGCAGCCGTGGTCGCGGGCGGCCTGGATGACCTCGCGCACCCGCGAGGGCGAGCCGATATTGCCGGGATTGATACGCAGGCAGGCCGCGCCCGCCTTGGCCGCCTCGATGCCGCGCTTGTAGTGGAAATGGATGTCCGCCACCAAGGGGACCCGCACCGCCTTGGCGATGGTCTTGAAGGCGGCGGTGGCCTCCTCGTCGGGGCAGGAGACGCGCACGATGTCGGCGCCGGCCTCCTCCAGCTGGCGAATCTGGGCGATGGTGGCCGCCGCGTCGCCGGTGATGGTGTTGGTCATCGACTGGACGGTGATCGGCGCATCGCCCCCTACCGGCACCGCGCCAACATGGATTTGCCGCGACTTGCGCCGGTCGATGGAGCGCCAGGGGCGCAGGCGGGTGTGGTCTTGCACGGTCATCGTGGTCTCGAAGATAGGGCCTAAACCACGCGCGCCCAAGCGCGATCTCAAGATTCCCTGTTCAGCCGCCGAGGTTGGAGAGCGGCGTCTGGGCCTGGGTGAGCGGGCCGCGGGAGACGCCGCCGGCGAACACCTCGACCGAGGCGGGCTCGCTGACATCGACGGTCAGCCCGGCCACGACCGGCGCCCGCCAGGCCTCGCCGGCCGCCAGTTGGCGGGCGAAATAGACCGCGCCGCTCGTTCCACGAACGATCAGCGAGGCGGGTTTCCGGGCCTGCAGAATCACCGCCGAGCCGGGGGCGGCGGCGCCATAGATCGTCCCGGCGGCGACGAACGGCCTGCCCACCGCCTCGACGGCGGCGGGAGGGCCGGCGACCGCGCCATCGACGGCCGTCGCCGGCGGCAGGCCAGGCGTCTCATAGGCCGGGGGCGCCGCGGCTTCCGGCGGCGTGGGTAGGGGCGCGCCCAGATGCGCCGGCCCGGCGATCGCCGGGATCCTCGGCGCCGGCGCGCCGACGGCGGCGGCGTTCGCGCGGCTTGGCGCGGCGCCGGCGCGACGGGCGATGTTCCACGTCATGAATCCGCCAAGCACGAGAAAGGCCAGGGCGGCGATCCATCCGAAGCGACGGAGGCCTTGCGGGTGCAGGCCGCCCGGCGGTCGCAGGGCGTCATCGACCCACGGCGCCTCGGCCCGAAAGCGGGCCACCACCGACTCGGGCTCGAGGCCCAGCGAGCGGGCGTAGGCGCGCACGAAGCCTACCGTGAACGGGCGCGAGGGAAGCGCCTCCAGGTCGAACCTTTCGAGGGCGGCGATGTAGGCGGCCCGAACGCGGGTCGCCTGGGCGATATCCTCGACGGCAAGGCCAAGGGCCTCGCGCGCCGCGCGCAGGGCCGCGCCGACATCGCCGTCTTGCGCCAGGACGATCCTTGCCGGTCGCAGAGGCGCGAGATCGTCATTCACCCGTGCGAGGCGTTGGACATCCGCGACCGTGTCGGTGACCAACGGCATGGCGACTCGCATCCCCCGACTCAAACCGCGTCCTCAGGCGGCCACACGCCCATGAATTAGAGTCTAGGGGCGCGCCGTCAAGCCCGCCCTTCGACGGCGGCGGGGTTTCGCGAATTCAATGGCCTAAACCGCGACGCCAAGTTTTCTGACCAGGGCTTCAATTTCGCCGCGCACCGAGCCGGCGGTGCTTTTGAGCAGGGCATCAACGGCTCGACGGGCCGCCTCGCGATCGCAGGACAGCACCATCTGTTTGACCGGCCCGATCCCGGCCGGCGGCATGGAGAGCCGCTCGAAGCCGAGGGCCAACAGGACGAACGCCTCGAGCGGCCGGCCGGCCATCTCGCCGCACACTGAAACCGGCGTGCCGGTTTGAGCGCAGGCCTCCCAGATTGCCTTGAGGGCTCGCAGCGCGGGGGTGGATAGGGGGTCGTAGCGATCGGAGACCCGCGGATTGCCCCGATCGGCGGCGAACAGATACTGCATCAGGTCATTGGTTCCCACCGAGACGAAATCGGTCAGCGGCAGCAGGGCGTCCAGATGCCACAGCAGCGACGGCGCCTCGACCATGGCGCCCACCTCCAGCCGTGAGGGGGCGGGGCGACCTCGGCGCAGCGCCCAGGCCACCTCCCGATCGACCAGGGCGCGGGCGGCGCGAAACTCCTCGATGCTGGCGACCAGGGGAAACATCACCCGCAAGGGCCGGCCCGCCACCGCCACGATCAGGGCCCGGAGCTGCATGCGCAGCAGGCCCGGGCGGTCCAGACCCATGCGCACCGCCCGCCAGCCGAGGGCTGGATTGTCCTCCCGCTCGGCCTGCAGATAGGGGAGCACCTTGTCGCCGCCGAGATCCAGGGTGCGGAAGGTCACTGGCCGATCGCCCGCCGCCTCCAGTACGCGCGCGTAGAGGGCCGCCTGGGCGCCCTGGCGTGGCAGATCCTCCGAGACCATGAACTGGAATTCGGTTCGGAAGAGGCCGATCCCCTCCGCCCCCGTTTCGGCCAGATTGTCGAGATCGACCGCCAGCCCGGCGTTCATCAGAAGGGCGATCTTGACACCATCGCGGGTGAACGCCGGGGTGTCGCGCAGCCTGGCGAACTCGGCCCGCTTTTCGGCCCGCAGGCCGATGCGCGCGGTGACCGCCTTCACCACGTCGGGGCGCGGGCGCAGATAGGCCTCGCCGACCTCGGCGTCGACGACCACCGGATCGCCCTCGTTGACCCGGTCGCGCAGGCCCGCCAGGCGGCCGACGCAAGGAATGTCGAGCGCCCGCGCGACGATGGCCGCGTGGCTGGCCGACGAGCCCTCCTCCAGAAGCAGGCCCCGCAGCCGGGCCCGGTCGTATTCCAGAAGATCGGCGGGCCCCAGGTTTCGGGCGATCAGCACGGCATTGTCGGGCAGGCGGCGCCCGTTGCCGCCGTCACCGGTCAGATGGCGCAAAAGCCGGTCGTTGAGATCCTCGAGGTCGTGGACCCGCTCGCGAAGATAGGGATCGCGCGCCTGGCCCAGGCCCGCCCGGTGCTCGGAACGCACCCGCTCCACCGCCGCCTCGGCGGTGAGGCCCGAATGCAC
>JBBRQW010000160.1:0-3076 GCA_038225765.1 Caulobacterales bacterium
AAGGTGGCCAGGGAGAGGATCAGGCTGATGAACGGCGAGCGGCCGGGAAAGAAGGCGCGACCGATTTCCAGGGCGAAGAAGGCGTAGGTGGTGAAGTCGTAGAATTCCAGGGCGTTGCCGATCACCGCGGCGGTCACCTGACGGCGCGATACCGGCGACTCCTTGCCGATCTGGACGGCGATCGGCGTGGCGAGCAGGGCGTCGGTCAAGCCGTCGCTCCGGCCGCCGGGGGCGGACCGAGCCGCTGGTAGATGACCGCCGGCGGCGCGCCCAGCACCGGCCACAAAAGCGCGGTGACGATCGCCCCCAGGACGGTCCTGGCCAGGGCGGCCGGGCTCAGGAAGGCGGCCAGGGAACTCAGGTCGGGTTGCAGATTGACGGCCAGCGCGCCCATCCCGCCGATCACCGCGACGAGGGCGAAACTCAATACGAACCACAGCACATAGACCACGCCGGCGAAGGCGCCGGTAAGGACATAGGTTCCCAGGATGGGCCAGAAGCGGCCCCGGGTGAGGGCCCAGGACCCGAACAAATTCACCTTGCCGGTGGCGAAGGTCTGGGCCGAGGCGAGGGAGAGCCGCACCGCGAGGAAAATCGCCGCGCCGGCGGCGGCCAGGCCGATGAGCACGGCCGCCAGGCCCGCCGCCGGCTTGGCCGCCAGGGCCACGATCGTCGTCACCACCAAGGCGACCAGGATCACCGCCAGATAGCCGCCCAGGACCACCGCGAAGGTCAGCAGCATCAGGAGGAACTGGCGGACCTCGTCGGCGCCCAGGCGGAAATAGCCAAAGCGGTCATCGGCCGGCTTCATCACGGCCCGGTTCATGGCGGCGTAGAGCAGCGGGCTGAACGCCAGGACAAAGAGGAACATCAGGCCATAGGCCGGGGCGAGGCGGCCAAGCAGGGCGAGGGCATCGCCACCGTCCTTCACGCCGGCCGCCGCCCCCAGGGCTCGCAGCCGCATCAGATCGGGGCCGGCGATGGCGACCAGCGTCGCGCCGCCGATCAGGGAAACCGCGAACTGGATCAGCGCCCAGAAGACCACCGCCCGGGGACGCTCGCGAACGATGCGAAAGCCGGTGAAGGCCGCCTCGGAGATCGAAAAGCCGTGCATGGCCGCGCCCCTCGCGCCGGAACCCACGCCCGACGGCAGCTTCATTCCAGAAAATCCGGGCGAGAGCCAGCCATCGTTCGGCCGAGCGACCCTCTAAGCCGGCGCCAGCGCCCCGACACCGCGCGGCGCTTCTTCCAGGCAACCCATGTCCGCCAGGGTCGCGCGCACCGCGGCGTCCAGGCCCGTCGCCGGGAGGCCGCCGAGGAAGGCCTCCAGTTTGTCCCCGTTCAGGCCAATGGGCCCCCGCCACAGATAGCGCATCTCCAGGAGTTCGCGGAACGTCTCCACGAACGGCGAGAGAGCCCAGATCAGGGGATAGGGAAAGGGCCTGATCGGCAGGTCGGGGCGTCCGGCGGCGCGCCGGATCGACGCGGCCATCTCGTCGCTCCGCGTCAGCCAGTGACCGGCGAAATGGAACGAGTCGAAATCCGCCAGCTCCGCCTCGCGGTCCAGGAGCCGCGCCGTGGTTTCGGCCAGATCGGGCAGGTAGGCCCAGGCGTGGCCGACCTCGGCTGGCCCGGCGGCATAGACCGAGCGCACCCGCCCGCCTCGGCGGGTGGTCAGCCAGCCGAGACCGCTGTTGGGCGCGGCCGGGCCGAAATAGTCCCCGGCCCTGACGATCAGCACCCTGGTGCCCTCGCCGGCGGCCTGGCGCAATATCTCTTCCATTTCGACCCGGATTTGGCCCTTGCGCGTCGCCGGCGCCTGGGGCGCGTCCTCGGCGATGCGGGCGCCCGCGGTTGGGGCATAGTTGTAGACGTTACCCGGAAAGACGATCCGCGCGTCCGCCGCCTTCGCGGCGGCGATCGTCGCCGCCAGCATCGGCAGCGCCAGGCCGCGCCAGTTTCGGTAGCCGGGCGGATTGGCCGCGTGGACAATGACCCGCGCTCCGGCGGCGGCGGCCGCGACGTCGGCGCCGTTCATGGCGTCGCCCTTCACCCATTCGATGGGCATGCGCCGGCCGGCCTTGATCTTGGCCGCGGCCGGATCGCGGGCCAGGGCGCGGATCGTCCAGCCGTGCTTGATCAGGGCGCAGGCGGCGTGGCCGCCGAACGAGCCGGTGGCGCCGATGACGAGGGCGGTCTTGTGGGGGGCGTGGGTCATGGTCGGTCTCCTTGGCTGGCCGCAAGATGAGGGCGCCCGAACTATTCGACAATGGACCAATCTCGTGCGTCGACTATACGAATTTGCATGGATGACGCCGGGCCCGCCTGGGATCTCTACCGCTCCTTTCTCGCCGTGCTGGGCGCCGGCAGCCTGTCCGGCGCCGCCCGCGCCCTGGGCCTCGCCCAGCCGACCGTGGGTCGTCACATCGAGGCGTTGGAAAAGGCCCTGGGCGGGGCGGCCCTGTTCACCCGCTCGCCCGGCGGCCTTCGCGCCACCGAGGCGGCCCGGTCGCTCCGCCCTCACGCGGAGGCGATGGCCGCGGCGGCGGAGACCTTGATCCGCACCGCTTCCGGCGACGCCCAGTCCGTGCGCGGCGCGGTGCGGGTGACCGCCAGCGATATCGTCGGCGCCGAGGTGCTGCCGCCGATCCTCACCGCGTTTCGCGAACGTCACGGCGAGGTGGCCATTGAACTGGCGCTCTCCAACCGCCAGGAGGATCTGCTGCGCCGCGACGCCGACATCGCCGTGCGCATGGCCAGGCCCACCCAGGGCGCCCTGTTCGCCCGACGCGTCGGATCGGTTCACCTGAGTTTTTATGCTCACCGCCGGTATGTGCGAAAGCACGGCGAACCACGAACCCTGGACGACCTCGCGGGGCACGCCCTGATCGGCTACGACCGCCTCGCCCCGCCCCTGGAGGCGCTGAAGACCCTGGGTTTCGAGGTTTCCCGCGACCTTTTCGCCCTGCGCACCGACAGCGACCTGGCCCAGCTCGCCGCCCTGCGCGCCGGCTTCGGCATCTGCGCCTGCCAGCCGGCCATCGCCCGCCGCGACCCCGACCTCGTCCCCATACTG
>JBBRQW010000161.1:0-3057 GCA_038225765.1 Caulobacterales bacterium
GATCGACATCTTGGCGTCGAGCACCAACAGCCGGCTCTCGCCGGTGACGATCAGGGGGTTGATCTCCAGCAGGCTCATGTCCTTGGCCACGAAGGCCTTGTAGAGGGCCGGCAGAAGGTCGCGGAGTTGTTTGGCCGCATCGCCCGTGAGGTTCAACGCCCCCGCCAGAGTCAGGGCGTGATGCGGCCAGGGGCCGGTGGCCGGGTCGATGGACAGGGTGACGATCTTTTCGGGCGTGTCGCGCGCCACCTCCTCGATATCCATGCCGCCCGCCGTGGAGGCGACCACCGACACCCGGCTGGTCTCCCGATCGACCAGAAGCGAGAGGTAGAGTTCGCGTTCTATGGCTGCTCCTTCCTCGATATAGAGCCGCCGCACAAGCTTGCCGGCCGGCCCGGTCTGATGGGTGACGAGGGTCATGCCCAGCATCCGCGCCGCCTCGCCCCGCACGTCCGCCAGGGATTTGACCACCTTGACGCCGCCGCCCTTGCCCCGCCCGCCGGCGTGGATCTGCGCCTTCACCACCCACACTGGCCCGCCGAGCCGCTCCGCCGCCGCCACCGCTTCATCGACGGTGAACGCCGGAAAGCCACGCGGGACCGGAGCTCCGAACTCGGCGAGGACGGCCTTGGCCTGGTGTTCGTGAAGGTCCATCAAAAGGCGCTTTCGATCGCGGGAGCAGGGGCGCGGCGGTTATAGGGATGGGGTCGGACGGGGGCAACGGGCTTACCGATCGGCCGAATTTTGTCCCTCGTCATGTCGTGCCGCCGGCCGGATTCATCGCACCGGGTAACATCGCCGGACCATTCGCCGCCCCGTTATTCCGGGCAAGGTTGCAGGTCGAGACGCGGCGTCGCTCCGGTCGGCAGCGTTCGGGTGGCGGCTACGGCGGGGCCAGCGGCCGGTCGGCGCTCGCTGATCGGCCTTTACCCCCGCTCTTCCAACCCTTCGGGCGGGCGATCGGGATAGCCGTCAGGCGGCGGTCCGCCATCGGGTCCATATCCGCCATCGGGCCCATATCCGCTGCCGGGACCATATCCGTTCTCCGGCCCATATCCGTTGTCGGGACCATAGGCGCCATATCCGCCGTCCTGCGGATAGCCGGCGTCCGCGGCGCCGCTGGAGTCGTCGAACACCCCATAGATCATCTGGGCGATCGAACCGTCGTCCAGGCTGATTAAGGCGAGGTCCGGTCCGTAGCGTATCCACTGGTAGGCGGGCGGTGGCGGCGCCAGACCGTAGTAGCCGTAGTCCTCGATGAAATAGTCCGGTGTCCAATAGACGGGCGGCAGGTAGCCGCCGACCCCATAGCGCCGATAATAGTAGCCTCTGGGCCACGCATAGGGGCGGACGGCGAAGCGCGCGTAGCTGTGGCCGCGATAGAAGAACCGGCCGCCGCCACGGCTTCTGGGCGGCCGCGCGAAGGCGGCCCGTGACTGGCTGGCTCGGTCGGCGGCGCGATGGGCGCCGCCTGGCGGGACGGCCGGCCGGCCCCGCCACGCGTCGGCGGTCCTTCCGGGGCCGCCGAAACGACGTACGCCGAACTGGGCGGTCCTGTCGTTCGATCGGGGCGAAGCGGGCCCACCACTGCCGTACCGGCGCTGCTCCTGGCCTTGACCCTGTAAGGGTTGTCGGCCGCCAAATCCCCGCTGCGGCGATTGCGGGGGGGCAAAGCCCCTCGGCTGATAGGGCCTCTCTGCCGGCTGGCCGCCGGGGCGAAAACCATTCTGAGGATAGGAGGGTCGGCCGCCGCCCGCGGAGGGCTGGCGCATCGTCACGCTCGGCGCCTGAGCGGGGCGTGGCATGGCCTGCGGCGCCGGGCGCGACTGAACCTGACGGGCCGGCGCGCTGGACTGGCAGTTTTGACGCGGAGGGCACCCGGCCGACGCCAGAGCCGGCGCCGCCATCAGCAGCAATGCGCAACAGCCGATCGAAAATCGCATGACCCGTTCCCCGAGGCGCACGGCCTGGGCCGGCGCCACGATAACTTCCGCGCTTGACGGCAAGCCGAAACACCGCCGCCACGTTGTATATTAGGTGTGTCTTTTCCCAACCTGAGCCCGGATACACCTCTAGAACGCATCCGGCCGGCTGGGAAGCGGGAAAGTATCCGCCGCGCGTCGGGTATCGGCGTGGATGTCGCTCAGGCGGCCCGGCCCACCACGGCCGTCGCGCGGCGCTCCAGCTTGCCCCAGCCGACGCGGTAGCCGCGGATGGCGGCGGCCACCGACTTGACCACCACGAAATACATCAGCTGGCGATAGCCGAAGCGCTGGATGGGCAGCCAGATCAGGTCGCGCCACGGGGCTTTGCGCTCAAGCGCCATGCCAAGGGCGCCGGCCGACAGGTCCAGGAAGATGAAGGCGGCCCAGTAGAAGAGGGAGCGGAAGAAGTCGTCCGGCGACCATTCCACCGGATGGTAGGCGCGGCTGTAAAGGGCCCAGGCCAGGCTGGAGACGATGGCCAAATCCACTAACGGCGCGGCGACGGTGAGGACGATCTGGAAGAGCCAGATCTGGGGCAGGGCGACGAAGCCGAGCACCGGGCGTTTGGGGTTGAACAGGCCGGCGCGATGCTTCCACAGGCATTGCAGGGTGCCGAACGACCAGCGGAAGCGCTGGTTGAGAAGGCCGCGCACCGTGTCGGGGGCCTCGGTGTAGGCTCTCGCCGAGGAATCGAACTCCACCCGCCAGCCGGCCCGCTGGAAGGCCAGGGTCAGGTCCTGGTCCTCGGCCAGGGTGTCGGCGGGATAGCCGCCGAGCTGCGTCAGCGCCGCCCGTCGCCACGCCCCCACCGCGCCGGGCACCACCGTCACCGCGCCCAGGGCGGCCAGGGCGCGGCGTTCGAGGTTCTGGGCGGTGATGTATTCAAGCGCCTGCCAGCGGGTGATCAGGTTCAGCCGGTTGCCGACGATGGCGTTGCCGGCCACCGCGCCCACACGCGGATCGGCGAACCATCGCGCCAGCCTGGGCAGGGTGTCGGGCGGGAAGAGGGTGTCGGCGTCCAGGGCCACCACGATATCGCCGTGGGTCAGCGCCAAGCCCCGGTTGAGGGCGC
>JBBRQW010000162.1:0-3043 GCA_038225765.1 Caulobacterales bacterium
GGACGAAGCCCTGGCCGGCGTGTTCGCCCTGCCGGGCGGCGGGTCGCTGGCCATCGAGCCGACCCGCGCCCTGGTCGCCATCGACGTGGACCTCGGGGCCCGGCCGGGCGGCGAAGCCAAGCGCGCCGCCCGCGCCGCCAACTTCGCCGCCCTGGGAGTCGCCGCGCGGGTGCTGCGCCTCAAGGGGCTGGGCGGCCTGGTGGTGATCGACCTGATCGGCCGGGGGCACGACGGGCCGGCCCTGCTGGCCGCGGCCAGAGCGGCGTTCGGGCCCGACAACCCCGGCGTCGCCTTCGGCCCGATCAGCCGTTTTGGGACCCTTGAGCTGACCGTGCCGCGCCGCGCCCGCCCGACGCTGGACATTCTGACCGATGGCGCCGGCGCGCCCAGCGTTCTGACCCTGGCCCTGGCCCTGGTCCGGGCCCTGGAGCGCGAAGCGGTCGCCGACGGCGGGGGCCGGTTCGAGGCGGTGGCGGCGAGGGATGTCGCCCAAGCCGCCGCGCCGGGGCTCGCCGCCTTGGTGGAGCGCCTGGGCGCCCGCCTGACGGTGCGCGGCGAGGAAGGCCGGGCGCGCGGCGAGGTCGAGGTCGTCCGGCGATGACGGCGCCGGCCTGTCCCCTCTGCGGCAAGCCGCCGGCGGCGGCCTATCGGCCGTTCTGTTCGCGCCGCTGCGCCGACGTCGATCTGCACCGCTGGTTGGCCGGCCGCTACGCCATTGCGGCCACCACCGACGAAGACGAGGAAGACAGCGCCCCCGTCGCCGAGGACGGCGGGAACTGAGGCGCTCGCTTCTGGACACCCACAAGCGCCTTGCCTATAGACGGCCCTCCTGAAATCTCCCGCCTGGGTAGCTCAGGGGTAGAGCAGCGGACTGAAAATCCGCGTGTCGGTGGTTCGATTCCACCCCCAGGCACCACGCCCCTTGCTTCCGCGCCCGTTCGATCGCGTTCTCCCGCGCCTTGAATCCGCCGCCGCCGCGCTCGTGGCTGCGAAATCATGCCGCGCCATGCGATTGTGCATTGCGAAATTTGCCGGCTGTTTCCCGGGGCAGAATGGCTCGAAGGGTCAACCGACACGGCATGCTGCGTTGCAATATGAACGCCGTTCCCTCGGCGACCTGACGGCCACGACGCTCGCGAAGGTCACTTGACGATGCAAAAAGGGGTTGCCAAAGAACCCTCACGCCAAGTCTAACATGGCGGTAAGAATTGGGGTGAAGCGCACATTCGGGCGCCAGCCCCGAGCCCAATTTGCTCGATCAAGCAGGAACTGGCGCCAGATGCTCGACTTCAAACGAACCTCTCCCCTCATCGCTCTGGTCGGCGCCATCGCGCTGCTCGCCAGCGCTCCCGCCCACGCCCAGCCGGCCGCTCCGGCCGCCGCCCCAGCCGCGGCGCCGGCCGACGCGGCGGCCGCGCCCGCCGCCGCCCCGGACGCCGCGGCGCCGGTAAGCGCCGAAGGCTTGAAGGTCGGTGGCTCGGCCAACGGCAAGCTGACCCCGATCGTGATGTTCCAGCAGGCCGACCTGGTGGTGAAGATCGTGATGTTGGGCCTGCTGGCCTGCTCGATCCTCTCCTGGATGCTGCTGATCATCAAGCTCTTCGAATTCCGCTCTCTCAAGACCAGCTCCGACCGCTTCCTGGAGTCGTTCCGCGGCGCCAAGTCCATCAACGACATGGGCACCATCGCCGAATCCGAGGAATTCGCCGGCAACCCGATGGCCGACATGGCCGCCTCCGCCGCTTCCGAGGTCGAGCTGTCCCGGCAGGCCGGCCTGCAGGTGGCCGGCGAGCACCGGGATTCGACCATCACCCGCGCCTCCACGGCGATCGGGGCGGTGCAGTCCTCGCTGGCCCGGCGCCTTTCCGGCGGCATGCAGTTCCTGGCTTCGGTGGGCGCCAACGCCCCCTTCATCGGCCTGTTCGGCACCGTCTACGGGATCATGAATTCCTTCATCGGCATCGCCAACACCAACACCACCAACCTGGCGGTGGTGGCCCCCGGTATCGCCCAGGCCCTGCTGGCCACCGGCATCGGCCTGTTCACGGCCATTCCGGCGGTGGTGTTCTACAACTACTTCCAGACCCAGATCACCAGTTACGGGGCCCGGTCCGAGGGCTTCGTCGCCGAGCTGATCAACGCCATCTCCCGGCAGCTCGACAAGGGAGCGTAAGGCGGATGGCCGCGAAACTCTCAGGGCCAAGCGGCGGCCGCTACGACGTCGCCCAGAACGCCTCGATCAACGTCACGCCGTTCGTGGACGTCATGTTGGTGCTGCTCATCATCTTCATGGTGGCGGCCCCTCTGGCCAGCGTGACGATCAAGGTGAAACTGCCGCCGGCGGCGGCCAAGCCGGCAAAGAGCCCGCCGACGCCGGTCTATATTTCGGTCAAGAAGGATGGCCGCGTCTTTATCCAGGACAACGCTTCCGATCTCGACACCCTGGGGGCCGACCTCAAGGCGGCGGTCGGCGTCCGCGATCCGTCCAAGGAGCGCATCTTCATCCGCGGCGACGAGGATTTGCCTTATCAGGATTTCATGGCGGTGATGAACAAGCTCCAGGATAACGGCTTTTACAGCGTGGCCCTGGTGGGCGAAGACAAGTCCGGGCTGAAGAAATGACCGAGACGCCCGCCGCGACCGCTCAAGGCCCCGATCTCGCCCATCCGGCGCACAACCCGTTCGATATCCCGCGCCCGCGCCGTAACAATGGCGTCTGGGCCGCCATCGCCTTCGCGGCCCTGTTCCACGGCATCATCGGCTACTATCTCTACCAGTGGAAGTTCCACACCACCCTCAAGTCCTATGCCGACGAGAAGACCAACGCCCAGCTGATCCATCCGCCTCCGCCTCCGCCCCCGCCTCCGCCGCCTCCCCCGCCGCCCAAGAACCTGCCGCCTCCGCCGCCGGTTCAGCCCCGGCCTCCGGCCGTGGTGGCGCCCAACATCCCGGCCCCGCCACCGCTCTACATCGCGCCGGTGGAACGGCCCAAGCCGGCCCCGCCCGCGCCGCCGATCATAGCCGCGCCGGTGAAAGCGCCCCC
>JBBRQW010000163.1:0-2920 GCA_038225765.1 Caulobacterales bacterium
CCCGTGGGCGGCGCACCAGGCGCCGATGGTGGCCAGCTCCAGTTCCCGCTCGTCGGCGGGATCGGCCCCGGCGTCGATCAGCGCCTCGCGCACATGGCGCCAGCCGCTGTCGGCCTCCTTGGGGTGGTCGCCCATGGTTTCGCGGTCGCAGGCCGAATCGTACATGATCCGGTAGAGGGCCGGGTTGTCGCGGGCGAAACAGACATAGGCGACGCCGATGTTGGTCATGGCGGCGCGGCCGTCGGGGGCCTGGCTCCTGGCCTTGGCCACCGCCGCGCCCAGCTCCATCCAGCCTTCGGTGGAGACCGCGTTCATCAGATCGCACTTGTCCTTGAAGTGGTGGTAGGGGGCGGCGGGACTGACTCCGGCCTCGCGGGCCACCGCGCGGAGCGACAGGGCGGCCGGTCCCTCGTTCTCCAAAATCCGGCGTCCCGCCTGAACCAGCGCCCGTGACAGGTCGCCGTGGTGATAGGGGCGGTCCGATGCTTCGTGTGCGTGGGCCATGGCGCTTCCAGTTTCCCTCATTGCGCTCACCGTAAAACTAAATCCGAACGACGTAAAGATTATCTTGACAACGTTCAGATAGATGCTATCTAAGCAATGTCCAGATCGGACAGCCTCTCTCCCCACAGAGGTTCAACCCAAAACGGAGGGCTTGTCATGTCCCAGTTCAAAATTTCCACCTTCGGCCGCTTTGTCGATCGTTCGATCGGCGTCTTCCTGGTCAGCCTCGGCGCCATCGTCGCCGGCGCCACCGCCATTGTCGGCGGCTAAGCCTCAGGCGACCGATGACAGGGCCAGAGCTTTGAGAGGGGCGGCGTAAAGCCGGCCCCTCTCAAACGCCCGCCCCCGCGGCGATCGAGCCATCGCTCTCGCCGCGCTCCCATCGAAAATCACACATCGAACCGCCCGAATTCACGGCAATCGGTGAAGCGGTTTTTTACCACGAAGCCCACCAAGAGCACCAAGGATGACACGAAGGAGAAGGACCGCGCTTCGCGCGAAGCGCTAAATTTTTCCTTGGCGCTGACTTGGTGTCCTTCGTGCCTTCGTGGTTGAACTATTTTGCCTTCGGTGACGATCGGCTGATGACCCTCGCTCACCCGATTGCGCGGCCCGCCCTTGTCCGTCATGGAGATGTGGCCGAACATCCTCTATGAGTCGCCGCGCGCGCCCTTCGGAGAGCGCCTAACGACAAGGAGAACCGCCTTCAGTCCACCGGCGCGGGAAACTTCGACGACGCCGAGCTTCGGCGATGGAGGCGGCCTTGCAGGTGCTTAGCCGCCCGCCCTCTGGCGCGCCCGCCCTGGTGCTGAACGCCGACTATCGGCCGCTGTCCTACTATCCCCTGTCGCTGTGGCCGTGGCAGGAGGCCATCAAGGCGGTGTTCCTGGGCCGCGTCGATGTGGTCTCCACCTATGACCGCCTGGTTCATTCGCCGTCCTTCGAGATGCGCCTGCCCAGCGTGGTGTCGCTGAAGAACTATGTGGCCCAGGACCGGCCGCCGGCCTTCACCCGGTTCAACCTCTTCCTGCGCGACGCCTTCGCCTGCCAGTATTGCGGCCGGGGCGAGGACCTGACCTTCGACCATCTGACCCCCCGCTCGCGCGGCGGCCGCACCACCTGGGAGAACATCGTCACCGCCTGCGCCCGCTGCAACCTGGCCAAGGGCGGGCGCACCCCGCGCGAGGCGGCCATGCACCCGCGCCGCCACCCCCGCCGGCCGACCATGTACGAACTCCAGGACCACGGCCGCCGCTTCCCCCCCGGCCACCTGCACGAAAGCTGGCTGGACTATCTCTACTGGGACATCGAACTGGAGGCTTGAGGAGCGCCTACAATGGCAGCCAGTTCCGTTTGCGGCTGTAGGAGAGGTATCCCATGTTGACGCCCAGCCGCAGGCCGAGGCCGGCGCGGATGGGGGCCAGAATGATGCCCTCGGCGCGTTGATAGTTCACGCCGAGCCCGCCGATGAGATAGGCCGAGCCCTCGACGCCGGGAAAGCGCCGGTAGAGGGCGTCGGGATACTGCAGATCGTAGCACAGGGTGAACACCCGGCTGGCGTTGCCGCCGGCGTCGAAGCCGAGCGAGGGCCCCTGCCAGAACACCTCCCGAGGCGGGCGATTCTTCATATAGAGCAGGCCCCGGCCGTAACGCAGGCCGACCCCGAAGGCCGCCGAGCCCTCCTCGCCGGCGATATAGCCGGTGGGCCGGCCGTTGTCCCTGAACGCCCGCTCGATGGCCCCCCCGGCCGACTCGGCGGTGACCCCCAGGAAATCGGACACCCGGTTGACCAGTTCGTCGTCGGTATAGGTCTGGGCGGGGGGTCCCCCTGGGCCGGCCGGCGGCGCTCGCGGCGGGGCGGAGTCGCGGTAAGGGGCGCCCTCCCCTTCATCCGTGGGTTGAGCCAGGGCGGGCCCGGCGGCGATCGACGCCAGGCCGGCGACGATGAGCGAGCGGCGGTCCATGAACAATCCCTCTACAAGGGTAGGCTTGCGGTTCGCCGGTGACGGTGCGCGACGAGTCGGGCTTGTTTGCGGCCATGGCCGTTAACGGGGGCTGAACGCGGGCGCGGGCCCGGCGATCTCCCGCCTTGGCGGAACCGTGCTACAGCCGCGCCCATGACGACGCCGCTCGCCCGCATCCGCAACTTCGCCATCGTGGCCCACATCGACCACGGCAAATCGACCCTGTCCGACCGCCTGATCCAGGAGACCGGCGGCCTCACGGCGCGGGAGATGAAGGAGCAGGTGCTCGATTCCATGGACCTGGAGCGCGAGCGCGGCATCACCATCAAGGCCCAGACGGTGCGCCTGAACTACCGCGCCGACGACGGCGAGACCTATGTCCTCAACCTCATGGACACCCCCGGCCATGTGGACTTCGCTTATGAGGTGAGCCGCTCGCTCGCCGCCTGCGA
>JBBRQW010000164.1:0-2581 GCA_038225765.1 Caulobacterales bacterium
CTGGTGGCCATGGACCCCTATTCGGGCCGCGTCCTGGCCATGGTCGGCGGCTACAGCTACTCCCTCTCCAACTTCAACCGCGCCACCCAGGCCTATCGCCAGCCGGGCTCGTCGTTCAAACCCTTCGTCTACGCCACGGCCCTGGAGAGCGGCGGCTTCACCCCCGCCAGCATCGTTCTGGACGCCCCGATCACCCTGCGCGGCTTCAACGGCCAGGCCTGGCGCCCGGAGAACTACGAGAAGAACCGCTACCGCGGCCCCCTGGTCTTTCGCCGCGGCCTGGAGCTGTCGCTCAACACCATGACGGTGCGCATCGCCCAGCAAGTGGGCATGAAGAAGATCGTCGCCACCGCCGAACGGTTCGGCGTGGTCGATAGGATGGACCCGGTCCTGGCCATGGCCCTGGGGGCCGGCGAGACGACGCCGTTTCGTATGGCCGGCGCCTATTCGTCGTTCGTGAACGGCGGGCGCAAGGTGACGCCCCATCTGATCGAGCTGGTGAACGACCGCGACGGCAAGGCGATCTACCGCGCCGACCGGCGCGACTGCCCCGGCTGCGAAGGGGCCTTCACCGGCGACGACGGGCCCGACATCCCGCCCGCCGGGCAACAGTTCATCGATCCGATCACCGCCTATCAGATCGACTCCATGCTCGAAGGGGTGGTGATCCGCGGCACCGGCGCGGCGGCGGCGGTGCTGGGCCGGCCGATCGGCGGCAAGACCGGAACCACCAACGATTTCCGCAGCGCCTGGTTCATGGGCTTTTCGCCGCAGATCGTGGTCGGGGTGTTCGTCGGCTTCGACGACAACCGGTCACTGGGGAAAGGCGAAACCGGGGCGGTGGCCGCCGTGCCGATCTTCATCGAATTCATGCAGGAAGCCATCAAGGATCTGCCGCCGCTGGAGTTCAAGGCGCCCGCGGGCGCCAAGTTCGCCATGGTCGGGCCCAACCGCGAAGCCTTCCGGCCGGGCACCGAGCCCAAGCCTCGGCCCATCCCAACCGGGATCGCCGCGCCGGGCGGCGACCAGCCCTTCGCCATCACGCCGCTCGGCGGTGTCATGCCCCCATCGACCCCGCCGCCATCCGCCGACCGGCCGCCCAAACCGCCCGACGCGCTCGGTGGATTGTATTGAACCGGCGCGCGGAGTATCGATCTGGCCTGCCATGGGAGCCGCAAAGACCGCATCCGAGCACCATCGTTTGCGGTTTCGGAAGTCAAGGTGGGGGTTCGCGATTCAATTTCAGGTTTCACACGCCGCCTGTCTGCTAGCGCTCGCCCTGGCGCTGCCGCTGCCGGCGCGTCCCACGCCAAGTGACGATCATTGGAACCTCTGCGCCGGCAAAGGCGCCGCCAGCGCCAGCGCCGAAACGCTGATTGCGTCATGCTCGGCGATAATCCGCGCCGGCGGCAACAACCCGGAGCCTCTGGCGGTCGCCTATCACAACCGCGGAGTCGCTTGGCTTAACCAGGGGAACGCCGACCAGGCGATCATCGACTTTAACGCCGCTATTCGCTTGGCCCCGGAATGGGCCGCCAGCTTTCAAAAACGCGGGGCCGCCTGGTGGGCGAAGGGCGACAGGGCGCGGGCGATGGCCGACTTCGACGAAGCGATTCACTTCAATCCGCGCGATGTGGCCGCGCTCGCCGAGCGTGCGAAGGCGTGGCTCGCCGAAAAGAACTACGATCGCGCCATTGCCGACGCGGACCGGGCGCTCCACTTCGCGCCAGAATATGGCCCGGCATCGCTCGCTCGCGCGAACGCCTTTGCCTACAAGGGAGAATACCTGAAGGCGATCGCCGACCTCACCGATGTTCTGCGCGAGTCAAAAAACACGGGAGACATCTACACCGGCCGGGCGAACGCGTACCGCCTGCACGGGGACAATGACCTGGCCCTCGCCGACTACGACAAAGCGATTGAAATCAATCGCGTCGATGCGAGAGCTTTCCTGGGCCGCGGTTATGTCTGGCTCGCCAAGAACGAACCGGATCGTGCGATCGCCGACTTTCAAGAGGCCGAGCGCCTTCATCCCGATTTTGCGGACATCTATATCGGCCGGGCAACCGCCTTTGGCCAAAAGGGCCAACTCGACCTTGCGCTCGCCGACTACAATCGGGCGATCCAGCTCGATCCAAACGACGCGGACACGCTCAACAGCCGCTGCTGGCTCAGGGCCAGGCAGGGCGTGGCCCTCGACCGGGCGCTCGCCGACTGTGACCGCGCCATCATGCTGAAGCCGCACGATGAGTACATTCTCGATTCCCGCGCCGTGGTGCTGTTCAAGCTCGGCCGCTACGCCGACTCCGTCAAAGATGAAGACGCGGCGCTGGCGTTGCGCGCCAACGATCCGAGGTTCCTATTCGTCCGCGGGGTTGCCAAGCTCCGGTCCGGCGACAAGGCGACCGGCGAGGCCGATATCATGGCGGGGCGCGCGGTCGATCCTAGGCTCCAGACTCATTCACAGCCAGTAAGTGAGGAGCGAGGCGAGGGCGACGGCGGATAGGAAGTTGGCGGCGAGCTTGTCGTATCGGGTGGCGACGCGGCGGAAGTCTTTGATGCGGCAGAAGGCGTTTTCGAC
>JBBRQW010000165.1:0-2570 GCA_038225765.1 Caulobacterales bacterium
AAGGGCGGTGAAAAAGACGTCGGCGCGGTCGAGATTCACCGCTTCGGCCGCGCGTGGCAGCTCGATCAGCAATTCCCAGACATCGGCCCAGGAATCGAGCGTCCCCCCTCCCCGCCCATTCTTCCTCTCTCCGTTCACGGCCTCGACACTGGCCATGGCGTGAACCTGGTCGGCCAGGCGATCCATCAACAGATCGAATCGCGCCGCGCCCCCCGCACCGCGAAACCCTTCGGCCAGGGCGACCATCGCGACATTTTCGGCCCGCGGAAGCGCCGCCAGGAGATCGCGCGCGGTGCGATCCGCGTCGAGGGCGCCGGCGACCGCCAGCCGCCAGGCGCGGCCGGGCGCGCCGCCGGCCATGGCGAGCAGCCGCCGCGCCTCGTCATTGGCCACTCCCGCCCTTTCCACCACCCAGGCGGCGGCGGCCTCCTCCGGCGGCGGGACAAACCGCAGGCGGCGGCACCGCGAGCGCAGGGTCGGCAGGAGGCTCCCGGGCGCATGGGAGACCAGCAGCACCACGCCCCGCTCCGGCGGTTCCTCAAGAGACTTCAAGACCGCGTTGGCGGCATTGGCGTTCAGATCGTCGGCGGCGTCGACGATGGCGACCCGGTAGGGAGCGGTGGCGGGCGTCTTGGCGAAGAACTCCGCGAGGGCGCGGGCGTCGTCCACGGCTATGCCCTTGCGCATCTTGCCGTCCTCGGTGTCTCGCTGAAGGACGAGCAGATCCGTATGGGCGCGGGCCATGATTTGCCGGGAGACTTTGTCGTCCGGGTTCGAACCCAGGAGCCCGAGCGCCGGATTGGGCGCGGCGCCCAGCAACCGGCGCGCGGCGCGATAGGCGAAGGTCGCCTTGCCGATCCCCTCGGGCCCGGTCAGCAGCCAGGCATGGTGCAGCCGGCCGCGCTCCAGGGCGTCCAGGAACGACCGCTCGACCGCCTCGCCGCCCTCATGGGCGAACACCGCGCGGGGATGGGGAATGTCCGGGTTCATGCCGGCGCCAGCCGCCCGGCCACGGCCGTCCACACCGCGCCCGACACCGCGTCCACGTCCGCCGCCGCGTCGATCACCACGCACCGCTCCGGCTCGGCGCGGGCGATGGCGAGGAAGGCCTGGCGCAGGCGAGAGTGAAATTCCACGCCCTTGGCTTCGAACCGCGTCTCCGCGCCGGCGCGCTTCGCCGCCCGAGCCAGCCCGGTCTCGACGGGCAGATCGAAGATCAGCGTCAGATCGGGCCGCGCCGCGCCGAGCACGTGAGCTTCCAGCGCCGCGATCAATCCATCCGACGCTCCGCCGCCGGCTCCTTGATAGGCGCGGGTGGAATCGGCGAACCGGTCGCAGATCACCACCGCGCCGCGCACCAGGGCCGGCTCTATGACCCGCTCGATGTGGTCACGGCGCGCCGCATACATCAGCAGGGTTTCGGTCATCGGCGACCAGCGGTCGGCGTCGCCCTGGACCAGCAGGCCGCGGATCGCTTCGGCGCCGCTCGATCCGCCCGGCTCGCGCGTCGTCACCACCTCGCGGCCGAGCGCCGCGATCCGGGGCGCCAAGCGGGCGGCCTGGGTCGATTTCCCCGCCCCCTCCCCGCCCTCGAACGTAATCAGCAATCCCCGCGCCATGGGTCGGCACATTGGCCCGATCGGGCCAATTGTCTAGGAGGCCGGCGCCATCCTAGCGTTCGGAAAACCCGGCGGCGGCGATAGGAACGCAGGCTACCGCGGCCGCTCAGCCGCTCCGAGAAGCCAAGGGCGCCGGGCCGAGGTAGCGAACCCGCACCCGCGCCACGCCCCTGTTGTAGAAGTCCAGATCCTTGGCGCCCCGGCGCGACAGATCGATGATCCGCCCGCCGCCGAACGGGCCGCGATCGTTCACCCTCACCCGGATGCGCCGGCCATTGTCGAGATTGGTCACCTCGACCCAGCTCGGTAGAGGCAGGGTGGGATGGGCGGCCGAAGCGACGTCCATGTCGAACGCCTCCCCGTCGGCGGTGGTGCGGTGGTGGAGTTGTTGGCCATACCAGGAGGCGAGACCGATCTTGTCGTAGTGGGGTTGCGGCCCGGGCCTGTACCAGACACCGCCCACCTCGTAGGGCCGCAGGGTTCCGTTCACGCCATTCGGCCCGATCGGCGCGCGCGCGGTCATCCGGCCGGTCGCGCAGGCCGCCAGGCCGAGCGCCGCCGCCACGACGAGCGCCGCGTTCCGGCCGCCTCGCCCAACTCCCGTCCAGACACAGACCATGACGCCGCCGCTCCCGCCTGGGGACCGAGCGTGAAGGCAAAGCTTTGAAACGAGGTTAAGGGGCCTAAGCTGGAGTCTCGCCGCCACGCCCTGCTAGATACGCCCGCCGGACGGGTGGCCGAGTGGTTGAAGGCAGCGGTCTTGAAAACCGCCGTGGGTTCACGCCCACCGTGGGTTCGAATCCCACCCCGTCCGCCACTTCGGAACAAAGCTGGGCACTGCGCCCGGCAGCGTTCCGGAACCGCCTGTGGCGGCAAGCGTCCGCAACAGGTCGGACTTTGATCCAATGATCCGAACCACGCTGTCGTTGACCTCAACGCGCTGGGCGAGCG
>JBBRQW010000166.1:0-2419 GCA_038225765.1 Caulobacterales bacterium
ATCTCGCCGGCCCGCGCGCGCAGCCGCCCGTCGTAGCGCTCGCGCGGCACGTAGAGCAGGACCGAATAGAAGCGGTCGAAGGGGTCGCGGCGCACGAACAGCTTGACCCTCGGCCGGTCGAACAGGTGCAGAATGCCCAGGGAGGTGGCGAGCAGTTCGGGGGCGGCGATCTGAAACAGTTCGTCGCGGGGATAGGTTTCCAGGATATTGGCCAGGCGCAGGGCGTTGTGGCTGCCCGGCGCGTAGCCGGTGGCCGTCATCACCCGCTCCAGCTTGCGCCGCAAGAGCGGCGTCACCCGCGCCGGCTCGTCATAGGCCTGGGCGGTGAACAGGCCGACGAACCGCACCTCGCCGGCGGGCTTGCCGTCGGCGCCGTAGCGGCGCACCCCGATGTAGTCCATGTAGACCCGCCGGTGGACCTTGGAGCGGATATTGGCCTTGGCCACCACCACCGGCTCGGCCGCCTCCAGGCGCTGGCGCAGGGCCCCCGACAACACCGCCGGCTCGCTGGCCCGGCGCAGGACCATCAGCGCCTGATCGCGCAGGACGCCCAGGCTGCCCTCCGGCTCGTAGAGCGGCTCCTCGGCCGCGTAGCCGCCGTCGGCGGTGCGCGGATAGTCGTAGATGCGCGCGCCCAGGAAGACGAAATGCCCGGCGTCGATCCAGCGCAGGAAGTCCAGATCCTCGGCCAGGATGGCCGGATCGCCCGGCGCCGCCGCCGCCAGCTCCTCGATCGAGCGCGCCAGCAGGGCCAGCATGGCCGGGAAGTCGGCCACCGCCGCGCGCACGTCGGCAAGAGCGGTGAGCAGCCGGTCGATCACCCCGGCGCGCCGCTCCTCGCCCACCGGGGCCAGCCACACCTGGATCATCGACACCGGGACCCCGCCCTGATCGACAATCGGGTGGAACATGGCCCGGACCTCGGCCCCCGATTCGCCGATCTCGGCCATCACGCTGTCGACCAGGAAGGGGGCGTCGGGCTGGACGATCTCCAGCACGTCCATCTTCAGGTCGCGCTCGCCCACGCCCCGGGCGCGGATCAGGCGCACCGCCGGCGAATCGCCGGCCCCCGCCACATCGGTGGCGGCGGCCCCGAAGCGCCAGAAATCGGCCAGCACGGCGGCGAAATCGGGCGCCGCCACGCCGGGCAGCTCCTCGGGCCGGAAATCCTCCAGCACCCGCTCCAGGAACGCCTCCTGCGCCGCCGACACCCCCGGCGGCGCGCCGGCCGCCCCGCCGTCCCCGCCGGCGGTGAAGCCGGGGATCAACCCTTCGAGCGTGAACGCTGAATCGGCGGGAGCGGCGCTGTTTTTCGGCATGCGCGCCACCCTAGCGGCAATCGAGGCTCATTTGAACCGGTCGATACGTCGCCGTCACGCCGGAGCGGTTTTTGGCCGCTCGGGCCCCTCCTCGCCCGTCGCCTTCTCCCCTTCCCGCCCCATGCCCTCCGGGTCGCCGTCGGCCGACAGCAGGACGGCGATCCAGCGGGAGCCCTCGAACTGGGCCAGGATGACCATGGTCAGCACGGTCAGCGGCGTCGAGAGGAACATGCCCGGCAGTCCCCAGATCGCGCCCCAGAAACCCAGGCTCATCAGCACCACCAGGGGGTCCATGTTGAGGCTGTCGCCCTGCATGCGCGGCAAGAGGATGTTGCCGATCAGGAAGGTGACGGCGAACAGGCCGCCCAGCACCAGCGCCGCCTGGCCGTAGCCGTCGAACTGAACCAGGGCGAACAGGGCCGGCAGAAAGATCGCCACCGCCGCGCCGACGATGGGAATGTAGTTGAGGATGAAGATCAGGAAGGCCCAGAACAGGGCGTTCTCCAGGCCCACCGCCATCATCAGCAGCCAGCCGATGGCCGCGATCATCGCCCCGGTCACGGTCTGGATCCACAGATAGCGCTCCACCGCGTCGCGCACCCGCAGGAAGACCTGCAATCCCTCGTGGCGATCCTCCCGCGTCTGAAAGAGCCTGACCATCTTGCGCTCGAAGGCGTGGCGCGAGGCGATGATGAAGCCCAGATAGACCAGCACCAGCACGGCGCTGGAGGCGAAGCCCTGCAGGGCCTGGGCCACCGTGCCCAGATAGGGGGTGGGATCGAGTTGGCCGACTAGCTGATCGACGGTGCCCGGCGCGCGGATGCCCAGCCGCGCGGCGGCGTCGGCGATCAGGCGGTTCAGCCTGGGCTCGTAGGTAGCCAGCTTGCCGATGAAACCGCCGGCGTTGTCGGCGACGATCAGGGCCACGGCGGCGAACGCCACCACCGAGATGACGATCGCCGCCAGGATGACCAGGGCGTTGCGGGCGGTGACGGGCGAGGGGACGGCGGGCATGGCGCTTTCAGCTGCGACTGAGCGCCGACTGATCGCCCGCCGCGCGCCGCCGGTCAATCGCCGTGCTGGATCGACCCGGTGGCGCG
>JBBRQW010000167.1:0-2375 GCA_038225765.1 Caulobacterales bacterium
GCAGATGCGGCTCTATCGCCGCCCACTGCTCATCCGTCAGCCAAAACAACGCGCTCATGATCACCTCCAAGAACCGAGATGACCCTCGGAATCCTGATTTGCCCACCGACATCAACCATCTGATTGGGTTTGGAGCCTAGTATGAAGATGCCCAACCCCCTCTTCGACGCCCTCTTCGCGGCCGGCGCCGATGACGCGCCGGCCACGGAGATCGAGGCGCGAGCCTTCACCTACGCCGAGCTTAAACGCGAGACCGCCCGCTACGCCAACACCCTGATCGCCCTCGGCGTCAAACCCGGCGACCGGGTCGCGGCCCAGGTGGAAAAGTCGGCCGCCAATCTGATCCTCTATCTGGCGACGATCCGCGCCGGCGCGGTCTTCCTGCCGCTTAATCCCGCCTACACGCTCGCCGAGCTTTCCTTCTTTCTCGCCGACGCCGAGCCGGCCCTGATTGTCGTGGGCCCGGCGCGGCGGGGCGACGTGGTCGCGCTGGCCACCGGCGCGCGGGTCGAGACGCTGGACGGGGCCGGGGAGGGGACGCTGGCGGCCCTGGCGGCCAGCGCGTCGGCGGATTTCGAGACCGTGGAACGCGGCCCCGCCGACCTGGCCGCCATCTGCTACACCTCCGGCACCACCGGCCGCTCGAAAGGGGCCATGCTCAGCCACGGCAATCTGGTCTCCAACGCCCGGGCTCTGACCAGCCTTTGGCGCTCCACCGCCGCCGACGTGCTGATCCACGCCCTGCCGACCTATCACGTCCATGGCCTGTTCATCGCCACCCATGTCGCCTTGATGGCCGGCGCCGCGATGATCCTGCAGCCGCGCTTCGATGCCGAAGCGGTGATCGCCGCCATGCCGCGCGCCACCGCCCTGATGGGCGTGCCCACCTTCTACACCCGGCTGCTCGCCCATCCGGGCCTGACCCGCGAGGCCGCCGCCGGCATGAGGCTATTCATTTCCGGCTCGGCCCCGCTGCTGGCCCAAACCCACCAGGCCTTCGCCCGCCGCGCTGGCCACGCCATCCTCGAGCGCTACGGCCTGACCGAGACCGGCATGAACGCCTCCAACCCCTACGACGGCCAGCGCCGCGCCGGCACGGTGGGTTTCGCCCTGCCGGGGGTGAGCCTGCGCCTCGCCGGCCCGACGGGCGAAGCCCTGCGGGCGGGGGAAATCGGCGCCGTCGAGGTCAAGGGCCCCAATGTCTTTGCCGGCTATTGGCGCAACCCGGCGGGGACGGCGCGAGCCTTCCGCCCCGACGGCTGGTTCATCACCGGCGACCTGGGGGCGATCGACCCCGATGGCTACCTGACCATCGTCGGGCGGGACAAGGATCTCATCATCGCCGGCGGCCTCAACGTCTATCCCAAGGAGGTGGAGAGCGCGATCGACGCCCTGCCGGGCGTCGCCGAAAGCGCCGTCATCGGCTTGCCGCACCCCGATCTCGGCGAAGCGGTCACCGCCGTGGTCGTGGCGCGGGCCGGCGCCGGCCTCACCGAAGCCGCCGTCCTCGCCGGCCTCGCCCAGGATCTGGCCCGCTTCAAACACCCCCGGCGCGTCGTCTTCGCCGATGACGTGCCCCGCAACGCCATGGGCAAGGTGCAAAAGGCGGTGCTCCGGGAGCGTTACGCGCGGCTGTATGCGCCCGGCTTGAACCGCGCCCCCAAAGCATCCACATAAACTTCGAACCCCGCCGCATCGAAGCGGCGGACGGGCGATCCGACTCGGCGCAGGCTGGGGAGCTAAAGGATCGCCAGACCCACCCGATCCGCGAAGGCGCGGGGCGCGTATGGAGTGGCGCGCCCGCCTGTAGGAGTGAAAGTATCATGTCCCAGATCAAGACCCTTCCCGTGCTGCCCCTGCGCGACATCGTCGTCTTCCCGCATATGGTGGTGCCCCTGTTCGTCGGCCGCGAGAAATCGGTGCGCGCCTTGGAAGAGGTGATGAAGGCCGACAAGCAGATTCTGCTGGTCACCCAGAAGGACCGCGACGAGGACGATCCGGCCCCCGGAGACATCTTCGAGATCGGGGTCCTGGCCAGCGTCCTGCAGCTGCTCAAGCTGCCCGACGGCACGGTCAAGGTGCTGGTGGAGGGCAAGACGCGCGCCGCGGTCTTGAAGTTCACGCCCCGCGAAGAATTCTACGAGGCCGAGATCGCCGCCATCGCCGAGGAGGCGGGCGAGCCGCACGAGGCCGAGGCCCTGTCACGGGCGGTGATCGATCAGTTCGAAAACTACGTCAAACTGAACAAGAAGATTCCGCCCGAGGCCCTGGCCGCCATCCCCCAGATCGCCGAGCCGGGCAAGCTGGCCGACAACATCGCCGCCCATCTGGCGGTGAAGATCGCCGATCGCCAGCAGCTTCTGGAGATCTTCAAC
>JBBRQW010000168.1:0-1855 GCA_038225765.1 Caulobacterales bacterium
CGACCCCGAAGGCCCCAGCAGGGTCAGGAACTCACCGTCCCGCGCCTCCAACGACACGCCGGCCAGAGCCGGGAAGCGGCCGAACCGCTTGTAGATCCCATCGACGGCGAGGGTCATGCCGCGCTCCCTTTGAGGGCGGCCAACTGGCCGGAGCGCTCCAGCACGGTCTTGGCCGCCAGGGTGACCATGGCCAGGCCCGCCAGCAGCGAGGCGCAGGCGAAGGCGCCGACGAAATCGTATTCGTTGTAGACCGCCTCCACATGCAGAGGCAGGGTTTCGGTCAGTCCGCGGATGTGCCCCGACAGCACCGACACGGCGCCGAACTCGCCCATGGCGCGGGCGTTGCACAGCAACACGCCATGAAGCAGCGCCCAGCGCACATTGGGCAAGGTCACGCGCCGCAGGACGGTCCAACCGCCCGCCCCCAGGGTGGTGGCGGCCAGTTCCTCGTCCGTTCCCTGCGCCGCCATCAAGGGGATGAGTTCGCGGGCGACGAGGGGCACGGTGACCAGGATGGTTCCAAGCACGATGCCGGGCAGGGCGAAGACGATCTTGACGCCGCCGGCTTCCAGCATCGGCCCAAACCAGCCCCGCGCGCCGAACAGCAACACCCACACCAGGCCCGACACCACCGGCGAGAGGGAAAGCGGCAGGTCGATGAGGGTCAGAAGCAGGGACTTGCCCCTGAAGTTGAACTTGGCGATGGACCACGCCGCCGCCAGGCCGAACGTCGCGTTCAGCGGCACGGCGATGGCCGCCACCAACAGGGTCAGGCGGATGGCGGCCTGGGCGTCGGGATCGCTGAAGGCGCCCAGGAAGGCGCCGGCCCCCTTGGCGGCGGCCTCCACGAACACCGTGGCCATGGGCGCGCCGATCACCAGCGCCAGCCAGGCCAGCGCCACCGTCAGGACGGCGGCCGGGCCGAACCGGTCCACCGGGCGGCGGGCGGCGACGCCGATCATGGTTCGCCCCGCCGGGAAAACACCATCTGGGTGAGGTTGATCGCCGCCAGGGCGAGCAGGGAGATGAAAAGCATGGCCAGCCCCACCGCCGCGGCCCCGGCATAATCGTACTGTTCCAGCTTGGTGACGATGACCAGGGGGGCGATTTCGGAGACGCCCGGCATGTTGCCGGCGATGAAGATCACCGACCCATATTCCCCGGCCCCCCGCGCGAAGGCCATGGCGAAGCCGGTCAGCAGCGCCGGCGCCAGGGCCGGCAGAACGATCCGCGCGGCGATCTGCGCCGGGTTGGCGCCCAGGGTCTGGGCCGCCTCTTCCCAGGCGGCGTCCAGATCCTCCAGCACCGGCTGGACGGCGCGCACCACGAACGGCAGGCCCACCGCCAGCAGGGCCACGAACACCGCCGCCGGGGTATAGGCGATCTTCAGCCCAAGGTGGGCCAGGGCGGCGCCGATCGCGCCATTGGGGCTATAGAGGGTGGCCAGGGCGATCCCCGCCACCGCCGTCGGCAGGGCGAACGGCAGATCGACCAGGGCGTCCACCACCCGCCGGAAGGGAAACTCATAGCGCGTCAGGGCCCAGGCGACGGCCAGGCCGAAAACCGTGCTGGCCAGGGCCGCCAGGCCGGCGGCCACGAAGCTCAGCCTCAACGCCGCCAGGGTGCGGTGCTCAATGATCGCGGCGAAAAAGCCGCCGACGCCATGCTCCCACGGCCGCGCCGCCAGGGCCGCCAGGGGCAGAAGCACGATCAGGCTGACGTAGAAGAGGGTAAAACCGAACGCCAGGCGAAACCCCGGCATCGGGCTGGGGTCCACCCAGGAGGCCCGGCCCGCGCCGATCGCGGGCGCGCTTGGCGAAAGAGCGGCGGCGACCATGTCAGCGAGGCTGATAAA